>DASYNW010000088.1:0-75448 GCA_036008325.1 Allostellaceae bacterium | reverse complement strand
GCCCCGTCGCCGCTGAACTTGCGCCGCCAGGCCTCGCGCTGCACCGCCTCGGAAGCGATATAGTCGCCGAACTCGATCGGCTTCTGCTTGGTCCAGATGCCGCCCGGGCTGCGGAAATCGGGGATCCCCGACTCGGTGCTGATGCCGGCGCCGGTGAAGACCACGGCCCGGCGCGCGTTGGCAATCAATTCGGCGAACTCGGCGATATCGGGATCGTTCGGCATGGCGCAATCGTCGCAAAACAGCGCCCGCGCGCCAAGTGCGACGTGCGATATTGTGTCGGAAAATGACCGCGCGCACCGCCTATCTCGCCGCCGAGGGGTATGTCAACGATCTCGCCGAAGAACTGGGCGGGATGGCCCAGGCGCATGGACGCCTGCTGTTCGCATCGGGGCCGCCGCGCCGGGCGGCGTGGGCGGCCAATATCTGGCACGAGCCGCGGGAGATCCGGGTCGCCTCGATTTCGGATGCGGCGGCGAAACTGCGCGCGATCCAGCGCAACTGGGCGGTCTATGCGCCGGTATTGCATCGCCGCGCGACATTGATCCAGCAACAATTGCCCACGGTTTCAGCCAAGCCGCTGGTGTTCGGAGCGCGCGCGCCCCCAGCGCCGCTGGGCTCGTGGACCCTGCTCGACGCCGGAACGGTGCTGGCCTCGCCGCACTGCACGAGCCCGTTTCCGAACGGCGAAATCCGCTTTGTCGAGAACCATTATGGGCCGCCGAGCCGCGCCTATCTGAAATTGTGGGAGGCTCTGACCTTGATCGATTGCCGGCCGGGCCCCGACGAGCGGTGTCTCGATCTCGGTTCGAGCCCCGGCGGGTGGAGCTGGGCGTTGCAGCAGATGGGGGCGCAGGTGATCAGCGTCGACAAGGCCCCGCTGGCGCCCGAGATTGCGCGCCTGCCCGGCATTGAGCACCGGCTCGACAGCGCCTTTGCCGTGGTCCCGCACGCCGTTGGCCCGATCGACTGGCTGTTTTCCGATGTCGTCTGCTATCCGGCGCGGCTATTGGCGATGATCGAGCGCTGGCTCGCCGCCGGCACCTGCCGCAACTTTCTCTGCACGATTAAGTTTAAGGGCGAAACCGATCACGAAATCGCCCGCCGCTTCGCCGCCATTCCAGGCTCCGAACTGCGCCACCTGTTCCACAACAAGCACGAATTGACCTGGAGCAAAATCGATTAGGATGCTTCGGTGACACATTGGGAGGACGGGATGGAGCTGGGTGTGCGTGGAAAGAAGGCGCTGGTTACCGGGGCGTCGAAGGGGATTGGGCGGGCTTGCGCCGAGATCTTGGCCGAGGAGGGCTGCGACGTGGCGCTGGTGTCACGCACCGCGGCCGATCTCGAAGCGGCGCGGGCGGCCATCCTCGCCAAGCACAATGTCGCGGTACGGGTGTTTGCGCTCGATCTGTCGGACAGCCGCAATGTCGACAAGCTCGCCGCCGAATGCGCCGACGCCGAGATCCTGGTCAACAACGCCGGCGCCATCCCCGGCGGCAATCTCGACGCGGTCGACGAGGCGCGCTGGCGCGCCGCCTGGGATCTCAAGGTGTTCGGCTACATCAACATGACCCGGCGCTTTTACGCGCTGATGCGCGGACGCAAGCGGGGCGTCATCGTCAATATCCTCGGTGCCGCCGGCGAAAACCCCGATTTCGATTACATCGCCGGCTCATCCGGGAACGCTTCGCTGATGGCGTTCACCCGGGCGATGGGCGGGACCGCGCCCCGTGATGGTCTGCGCGTTATCGGCATCAACCCCGGCCCGGTCATGACCGAGCGGCTCGTGACGTTGATGCGCACCCGCGCCCAGGACCGCTTTGGCGATGCCGAGCGCTGGACCGAGCTGATGCAGGGCCACGCCTTTGGCCGCGCCGCCAAGCCCGAGGAGATCGCCTGGATGGCAGCGTTCCTCGCCTCCGACCGCTCCGCCTATACCACCGGCTCGATCGTCACGATCGACGGCGGCGGCTCAAGCCGACGCAGCGCACTCTGACCCCAGGCTGCAAGGAGTGGATCTTTAGGCGCAGATCTTCAAAAGTTCGTGAGCACTGATCGGCATTGCTGTCGTAGCTTGCCTCACCCCGCCTTCAGCATCCTGGCGGCGTCGATTGCGACGTAGGTCAGGATGCCGTCTGCGCCGGCGCGCTTGAAGGCGAGGAGCGTTTCCATCATCGCGCGGTCGCCGTCGAGCCAGCCGTTTTGGGCGGCGGCGTGCAGCATCGCGTATTCGCCCGACACCTGATAGGCGTAGGTCGGCACCCGGAACGCCTCTTTGACCCGGCGGACGATGTCGAGATAGGGCAGGCCGGGCTTGACCATGACCATGTCGGCGCCCTCTTGCAAATCGAGCGCCACCTCGCGCAGGGCCTCGTCGCTGTTGGCCGGGTCCATCTGGTAGGTGCGCTTGTCGGCGCTGCCGAGTGCCGCCTTCGAGCCGATCGCGTCGCGGAACGGGCCATAGAACGCGGAGGCGTATTTCGCCGCATAGGACATGATCCGGACATGGGCGAAGCCGGCCTCGTCGAGCGCGTCGCGCACCGCACCGACCCGTCCGTCCATCATGTCGGAGGGAGCGATGATGTCGCAGCCGGCTCGCGCCTGCACCACCGCCTGGCGGCGCAGGATCGCCACGGTCTCGTCGTTTTCGACATAGTCGGCACGGATGACGCCGTCATGGCCGTGCGCGGTGAACGGGTCGAGCGCCACGTCGCACAACACGCCGAGATCGGGCAATGCCTGCTTCAGCGTCGAGACCGCGCGGCAGACCAGATTGTCAGGGTTGAGCGCCTCGCTGCCTTCGGCATCCTTCAGCGCCGCCGGCACCGCCGGAAACACCGCGATCGTCGGAATGCCGAGTTCGGCCGCCTCGCCGGCGGCATCGACCAGCGCCGGGATCGGCAGGCGGAAGACGCCGGGCATCGAGGCGATCGGCGCCCTGTGGCCCTCGTCATGGACAAAAACTGGCCAGATCAGATCGCCGGCGGTCAGCACATTTTCGGCGACCAGCTTGCGCGACCAGGCGTCGCGGCGGTTGCGCCGCAGCCTCAGGCGAGGGTAGGGGGCGAGCGGCGGCAGGAACGCGGTCACGGGATCACTCGCTTCATCGGCGGCGGCGAGCGCCGCAATTAGCCGCAAGATAAGCCGCGCCGAGCCCGGTTACAACGCGTCACACAGGCTCGCCGCATGGGCGCTGCCCACGCCCAGTCGCAGCCGGAACGATGATTGGCTGACGGCCGCTCCAAAACCCGGTTGACCGAACTAGTAAGTCTCGCGCGGCAGGTTCAGGTGGGGAAAGGCGCTGTGCACGTGCGCTGGTACGACCTGGCGCGCCGGCCGGATGTAGGACTTGTCGAGCTGGTCGTAGCCGGTGACCCCGAGCAGTGACAGGCAAATGCGGATCTCGTCTTCGAGGATCTCGAAAAGGCGCACCAAGCCCTCGGCGCCGCCGGCGGCGAGACCGTAGACATAGAGCCGGCCGCAAGCGACCACGTCGGCGCCGAGGATCAGGGCCTTGACCACGTCGGTGCCGCGGCTGATCCCGCCATCGACCAGGATGCGGGCGCGCCCGCCGACTGCCTCGACGACCTCCGGCAGCACGTCGATCGAGCCGAGGCCCTGATCGAGCTGGCGCCCGCCATGGTTCGACACGTAAACGCAATCGACCCCATGATCGAGTGCCAACTTGGCGTCCTCGGCGGTGGCGATGCCTTTCAGGATCAATGGGATATCGAAATTCTTCTTGATCCGCTCGATGTCATGCCAATTGAACTGCGCCTGGTAGATGCGGGCGTCGTCGACGCGCACCCGGCGGCGCTGGTGGCGCTTGGCGATGTCGCGCTCGCGCCGGCTGTAGCTGTCGGTGTCGATCGTCAGGCAAAAGGCATCATAGCCCTTGTCGATAGCGCGGCCGACATGGTCGTCGACCCAGGCGGCATCGCCGCGCACGTACAGCTGGAAAATCTTGAAGCCGTCACCGGAGGCTTCGGCTGTCTTGTCGAGCCCGGGATGCGATACCGAGCTCAAGATCATGCCATTGCCGAATTCGCGCGTCGCCGCGGCGACGGTGGCGCCGCCGCCCGGCTCGAACACCTCCAACGAGCCGACCGGCGCGCACAGCACCGGGATGCGCAGCGTTTTGCCGAACAGGGTGCGGCTGCAATCGATGTTCGACACATCGCGCAATACCCGCGGCCGGAAGCCGATCGCATCGAGCGCCAGCCGGTTGCGCGCCAAGGTCGATTCGGTTTCGGAGCCACCGATCAGATAGTCCCAGTCATTGCGGTTGAGATTGGTTCGCGCCTGCGTGACGAACTCGTGCAGGTTCTGAAAGCGGTCCTCGATCGGCTCGGGCATAGTTCGGCTACCTCGCTGGTTCGTCTTCTATGGCAAGGGCAAGGCTTTTAGCGTCGGATGGCAGAGTTGCGCACCCTACCGGAGGCCTCGTGCTAGGGCAATCCGGTCGGCTGCCGTTTTTTGCGCTTGGGGGTGCTCGCGAGGTGTCGTTACGATGCGCCCTCTTTTGCTCGCCCGGACGCGACAATCCCCCCAAAGAGGAGACGCACGATGCCTCGCATTCTGACCCCCGCCACCCATTCCGAGGAAACCCTGGAAATCGCCCGCGACCTGTTGCCGCCGGGGTTCGACCTGGTGATGGCGCCGCACGGCCGGCCGGAATTCTTCGATCTGTTGAAAGACACCGAATACTACATCGGCGCGGGGCAATTCCCCCACGGTGTGGAATTCTACCAGAAGGCGCCAAAGCTGCGGATCGTGCAGACCCTGAGCGCCGGCTACAACACCTATGATCTCGATGCGGCACGGGCGGCAGGCGTGCCGATCTGCAACAATGGGGGCGCCAATTCGACGGCGGTCGCCGAGCACGCAATGATGCTGATGCTGGCGGTGTGTCGAAAGCTGATCTGGCAGCACGAGGGCGTGTCTTCCGGGCGCTGGCGCGGCAACGACTTCAATGCCACAAAGCTCTACGAGCTCGAAGACAAGACCTTGGGCATCATCGGTCTCGGCAACATCGGCAAAAAAATGGCACGCCGGGCCAAAGCCTTCGACATGCACATCAAGTATTACGACATCAACCGGTTGACCACCGACCAGGAGGATGCCCTGGGCGTCAGGTTCGCACTCTTCCCGGAGCTGCTGAAGACCTCGGATATCGTCAGCTTGCATGTGCCGCTCGACATGTCGACGCACAATCTGATCGGCGAGCGCGAACTGGGGTGGATGAAGCCGACGGCGATATTGATCAACACCTGCCGCGGACCGGTCGTCGACGAAAAGGCGCTCTACAACGCGCTGCGCGACGAGAAGATCCTGGGCGCCGGGCTCGACGTCATGGTCGAGGAGCCGCCGAAGCCCGACCACGAGCTGTTCACGTTGAAGAACATCACCTTCAGCCCGCACGGCGCCGGGCCGACCTGGGACAATCATTGGAAGCGGTGGCGCAACGCCTTCGACAATTTCGAGCGCGTCGGGCGCGGCCAAAAGCCGTTCTGGATCGTTCCCGAACTGCGCGACTGAGCTTGCCCGCTGCCGCCGACCTGGCCATCGGACCGATCACGGCCAGGCCGGTCCGCGGTTTCGCGCTTAGCAAAATTTTTTGGCGCGCCGACCCGTGCCCGACCCCCGGCGCTGCGCGCGGGCTCAGGTCGCGAATTGTTCCTTGAAGACGCGCTCTTCGAGATTGGCCTCGTGGTCGAACAGCAGGGTCATGGCGATCTCGCGGTTCTCGTGGATTTCGACGCTGACCACGTCGCGCGCCTCGGTGAAATCGGCGACGGCGCTTACCGGCCGCTTGTCGGTTTCGAGCGCGTCGATCCTGACCTGCGCCTGATGGCGCAGCAATGCTCCGCGCCAGCGTCGCGGGCGGAAGGCGCTGATCGGGGTGAGGGCCAGGACCCCGGCATCGAGCGGGATGATCGGGCCGTGCGCTGACAGATTATAGGCTGTGCTGCCGACCGGGGTGGCGACCAAAACGCCGTCGGCCATCAGTTCGTCGAGGCGCACCACGCCGTCCACTGTGATCCGCAGCTTGGCGGCCTGGCGGCTCTCGCGCAGCAACGACACCTCGTTGAAGGCGAGCGCGCGGTGGCGGCTGCCGTCGTCCTCGCGCGCGATCATCTCGAGCGGATGCAGGACGACCGGCTGGGCCGTCACCAGGCGCTCGAACAAACCATCCGGTCGATAGGCGTTCATCAGAAAACCGACGCTGCCGCGGTGCATGCCGTAGATCGGCACGCCTTGGGGCAGAAAGCGGTGCAACGTCTCCAACATGAAGCCGTCGCCGCCGAGGGTAATGACGAGATCGGCCTGCTCGGGTTTGACGCACGGATAGGCACGCTCCAGCTCGGCTAGGGCCTGCTGCGCAGCCCCGGTCTCGGCCGCGACAACTGCGATGCGGGTCGCGGTTCGCGGCGGCGAAGCGGCGCTCACCCGCCGGTGACGCTCATATGACGAGCCACGGCCGGCCGAGAATGGCGACGGTCGATAATGAAGTCATGGCCCTTGGGTTTGCGCGCGATCGCTTCACGGATCGCCGCGTCCAGCGCCTCGTCTCCTTCGGATTGACGCAGCGGTGCGCGCAGGTCGGCGGCATCTTCCTGGCCGAGGCACATGTAGAGCGTGCCGGTGCAGGTCAGCCTTACCCGGTTGCAGCTTTCGCAGAAATTATGGGTTAGTGGGGTGATGAAGCCGAGCCGGCCGCCGGTCTCCCGCACCGTCGCATAACGCGCCGGGCCGCCGGTTCGATAATCGCTGTCGTCCAGTGTCCAGCGCCGTTGCAGCCGGGCGCGTACCATGGACAAGGGCAGGTATTGGTCGAGCCGGCTCTCGCCGCCGATATCGCCCATGGGCATGACCTCGATAAAAACGAGGTCGAACCCCTGGTCGCCGCACCAGGCCACGAGATCGTCCAACTCGTCCTCGTTGACGCCGCGCAGGGCCACCGTATTGATCTTAACAGCGAGGCCCGCGGCCTTGGCGGCGGCGAGCCCATCAAGCACCACTTCCAGCCGACCGCGACGGGTGATTTCGGTGAATTTCGCCGGATTGAGCGTATCGAGCGAAACGTTGACCCGCCGAACGCCGCAATCGCGCAACTCGCCGGCATGACGGGCGAGTTGGCTGCCATTGGTGGTCAGGGTCAATTCGTCGAGCGCACCGGTGCCGATGTGGCGGCCGAGCGAATGGAACAGGGTCATGATGTTGCGGCGGACCAGCGGCTCGCCGCCGGTGAGGCGCAGCTTTCTGACGCCGAGACGGACAAAGGCGCTGCACACCCGGTCGAGCTCCTCGAGGGTCAGCAGCTCGGCCTTCGGCAGAAAGCTCATCTCCTCCGCCATGCAGTACACGCAGCGGAAGTCGCAGCGGTCGGTGACCGACACGCGCAGATAGGTGATGGTGCGTCCGAATGGGTCGATCATGTCGATCATATTGTGCTCGCTCGCGACGCCTGCTTGCCTGATTGAAAGATAGGGACGCGATCGCCGGATGTCGCCCCCCGATCTCGGTATGGTTATCCCGTGTCGCCTCTGTCCGGCGAAGGCTGCCCCCGCAGGTTTGCGGCAGCGGCTTGCAGCCAAAGCCGCCATTGCCCATGATCAGCTGATGCAGGAATTCACCCTTCGCCCGCAGCCCGACGATCCGCGCCTGACCCGCACCGTCGCCGGCATCGACCACCAGGGCCAACCGATTGAGACCGCCGTCGTGATCGAACGGCCGCTGACGTTGTTTCTGAACGGACGCGAGATCGTAACGATGATGACCTTGGGCGACCATCCGGACTATTTGGCGGTCGGCTATTTGCTCAACCAGAACATGTTGCGGTCCGACGACCGGGTTACCGGCATCGATTACGACGAGGAGCTCGAAACCATCGTCGTGCGCACCGATCGCCAGACCGATTTTGAGGAGAAATTGCGCAAGAAGACTCTGACCTCGGGGTGCGCCCAAGGCACGGTCTTCGGCGATCTGATGGAGAAATTCGAGGAGGTCCGGCTCGATCGCGACGCGGTGCTGCGCACGTCGTGGCTATATGCGCTGTCCCGCAAGATCAACACCGCCCCGAGCCTCTACCTCGCCGCCGGGGCGATCCACGGTTGCGTCTTGTGCGAGGAGGACCGGCCGTTGCTCTATGTGGAGGATGTCGGCCGCCACAATGCGATAGACAAGATCGCCGGCTATATGCACCTGCACCAGGTCTCCGCGGCCGGCAAGATCTTCTACACGACCGGCCGGTTGACCTCGGAGATGGTGATCAAAACCGTGCAGATGCGGATCCCGATCCTGATTTCGCGCTCGGGCTTTACCGCCTGGGGCGTCGATTTGGCCCGCCAGGCTGGGCTCACCTTGATCGGCCGCGCCAAGGGCAGGCGGTTCGTGGCGCTGGCCGGCAGCGAACGCATCGTCTTCGATGGCGATCCACAGCATGTCGAGGAGGAGCCGCCCCGGCTCGCGCGCAAGGCGAGCTTGGCCGACGAAGAGGCGGCGTGAAGGTCGTCGGGATAAGCGTTGTCGGGCTGTTGCTTGCCGGTGGGTTGTCCCGGCGCATGGGCGGCGGCGACAAGGCGCTGCGGCTGCTCGGCGGCGTTTCGCTGCTCGACCGGGTCATCGAGCGGCTGCGGCCGCAGGTCGCGGCTTTGGTGCTGAACGCCAATGGAGACCCGGCGCGGTTCGGCCGGTTCCATCTGCCGGTCGCAGCCGACAGCATCACCGGGTTCGCCGGGCCTTTGGCGGGCGTGTTGGCCGGGCTCGATTGGGCGGCGGAGCACCGGCCGGATTGCCCGCTGGTCGTCAGCGTTCCGACCGACGCGCCGTTTCTGCCGGGGGATCTCGTCGCCCGCCTCGCGCAGGGGCTCGACGAGGCCGGCGCCGATCTCGCGTGCGCCGCCTCGGGCGGTCAAGCGCATCCGGTGATCGGCCTGTGGCCGGTGGGGTTGCGCGAAGATCTGCGCCGTGCGGTGGACGCGGAAGGCATTCGCAAGGTCGATCAGTGGACCCGGCGCCATCGCCTCGCCACGGTCACCTTCGCCGACCAGCCGGTCGACCCGTTCTTCAACGCCAACCGAGCCGAGGATCTCGAAACCGCGGCAGAGTTGCTTCGCCTTAGTGAAATGCCTCGAGCGCGTTGACCAGGGTCTGCACGATACCCCACACCAGCGGGATGCCGACAAAACCCCAGGCAAGCACGAGCTTGAGAGCATCGCTGCCGTGCGCCTGCCGAATTGGCGCCATCATTGCCGCCCGAATACCGGTGCACCTTCGACCTTGACGTCGGCATGGACCGCGCGCATGTGAAACCGCTCGTGCACGAACCTGACAAAGACGTTGCAGATGAAGCCGATGATCAACAATGCGGCCATCACATACATCGTGACATTGTAGGCCTGCGCCCTGGCCACGCCGTGGGTAATGTTGTATTGGCGAATATAGTTGACGAGTACCGGACCAAAGATCCCGGCCATCGACCAGGCGGTCAGCAACAACCCATGAATGGCGCCGACATAGCGGGTGCCGAACATGTCGCGCAGATAGGCTGGCACGGTGGCAAAGCCGCCACCATACATGCTGAAGATGATCGCGTAGCACAGCACGAAGAGGCCAACGCTGCCGACCGAGCCCGCATAGGGCACGAGCGCGTAGAGCAGGGTTCCAAGCGCAAAAAACAGAAAGTAGGTGTTCTTGCGCCCGATGTAGTCGGAGATCGACGACCACGCGAACCGTCCGCCCATGTTGAACAGGCTGAACAGCCCGACCAGACCCGAAGCGGCGACCGCGGTGATCCGCCCGCCGAACATCTCCTGGCTCATCGCCGAAGCCTGGCTGAGCACGCCGATCCCGGCGGTGACGTTGAGACACAGGATCCACCAGATCAGCCAGAATTGCGGCGTCCTTAACGCATCGTAGACATAGACGTGCTGCGTCGTGACCAGAGGCTTTGGTTGCGCGGAGGCAACATACCCGGCCGGCGCCCAGCCCGGCGCCGGAACCCGTACGATCGCCGCGCCGACCATCATAAAGCAAAGATAGATCAATCCCAGGACGACAAAGGTCTCGCCGACCCCGATATGGCTCGGCGTCGAGAACCTGGTCATCAGCCATACCGAAAGGGGAGCGGCGATGAACGCGGCGCCGCCAAACCCCATGATCGCCATGCCGGGCCGATCGGGGAACCATTTGATCAGGGTCGAGACCGGCGAAATGTAGCCGAGGCCGAGACCGATGCCGCCAATGAAACCATAGCCGAGATAGATGATCCAGAGCTGATGGAGATGAACCCCTAGCGCCGAGACTAGGAACCCATCGCCAAAGCACCAGGCTGCGGTGAACATCGCCTTGCGCGGGCCGCCCTCTTCGACCCACCGCCCGAGCAAGGCCGCGGAAGTGCCCAGGATGAAGATCGCGAGGCTGAAGATCCAGCCGAGTTGGGTCAGCTTCCAGTCGCCGGGGGCTGGTCGGGTGATGCCGATCAGCCTGGTCATCGGTAGGTTGAACACGCTGAACGCGTAGGCTTGTCCGATGCAAAGGTGAACTCAGAGCGCCGCCGGCGGAATCAGCCAGCGATTGTATCCTGGCGGCGCCACAATGCGCTCCTTGGCGAGCAAAGAGGCAACAGACATGGCTCCGCCTCCCCAACCGTTTCTGCCGCTTCTGAGGCTTGACCGAGCCGTCCGCGCGCGATGCTTCGCACCGTCGTTTGCGATCGGCTCCGCGACGGACAAGATCACCCTCCGCCCTATGGGCGTGGCCCAAATCTGCGTTCCATGGCAGTCGCGGCACAGGCCGGCGGGGTTTTGCCGGTCACCGCAGGATAGCTCCCCGATCGCTGAGAAATCTCGCTGGCTCGCTTGCGGTTGGAGCGCCTGTCGCCCGGCGGGTCCCGCTCCGTCTGGTCGATGCGCTGCCGAACCTCGCCGCCCGGACGTTGCAGCGACAAGGGGGGTATGGCAGCATGAGCAATGCCGGCGACCATAGACTTGCGGATACTGGCGTTGCTTACGGCAAGGCTGTGCCATGAGTTGAGCGGCCCGGTGGCGGCCGTCAGCAACGGCGCCGAGCTGCTCGGCGAGGACGCCTCCGAGTTTGCCTCCCAAGCCATCTCGCTTGTCGCCGACAGCGCGCGGCGCGCCGCCAATCGTCTGCAGTTCTATCGTTTCGCCTACGGCTTCGGCGGCGACGGCGTGCCCACCGGGCCGCCACCCTTTGAGCTGGCGACCAAGGTTTTCCAGGGGACGCCGATCGCTTGCGATTACGCCCGGAGCGTTCGTGCGCTGCCGCCCTATCGGCAGCAGCTCGGCTGCAACCTGCTTTTGTTGGGAGCCGCGGCGTTGGCCCGCGGCGGCCGCTTGGCGCTGGATGTCGCCGGTGCCGAACTTTATCTCGAAGCGGTTGGCGATATCGCCTCACTCGCTCCCGAACAAATATCGGCATTGCGGCTCTTAACGCCCTTCGGGGCAATCACCGCGCGGACCGTGCATGCCTATTTCACCGCTCTTGTTGCCCGAGCACAGGGCCTCAGCCTGGTCGCGGGCGAGAACGGACCCGGATCGGTCCGGTTGCTTTCGATCAGGTCGGACGCCTAAGCGGCGGCCGTACCGAGGTGCGGCTCGCGATTGGCCGGGGCTGCCGGGCTGGCTCCGATCGAGGCGGCGATCGGTTCAGGCGGATCTCGCAGCACATAGCCGCGTCCCCAAACGGTCTCGATATAGTGCTTCCCGCTGGTAGCGTGTGCGAGCTTTTTGCGCAACTTGCAGACGAAAACGTCAATGATCTTCAATTCGGGCTCATCCATCCCGCCATAAAGATGATTGAGGAACATTTCCTTGGTCAGGGTGGTCCCTTTGCGGAGGCTGAGCAGTTCCAGAATGCCGTATTCTTTGCCGGTCAGATGCAATGGGCGACCGTCGACTTCGACGACGCGGGCGTCGAGATTGACCATGAGCTTGCCGGTGCGAATTACCGATTCGGAATGGCCCTTCGAGCGGCGGACGATGGCGTGAATGCGTGCCACCAACTCGCGGCGATCGAACGGCTTGGTCAGGAAGTCGTCGGCGCCGAAGCCCAAGCCTTTGAGCTTATGATCGAGTTCGGCCAGCCCGGAAAGAATTAGGATCGGGGTATGGACCCGCGCTGCGCGCAGCCGCCGCAGCACTTCGTACCCATCGATGTCGGGAAGCATGAGATCGAGGAGGATGATGTCATAATCGTACAACTTGCCAATCTCCAGCCCGTCCTCGCCGAGATCGGTCGTATCGCAAATGAAGTTTTCTTTTCGCAGCATCATCTTGATGCTGGCGGATGTGGCCGTGTCATCCTCGACGAGAAGCACGCGCATAGGAGCCTCCGGATCATGCCGGCAACCCAAGCCGGCGGGGTCGTAGTTAATCCTAACCATAGGTAGTTAACATATCGTTTCACGAGAGCGATGTCCATCCATTTCACGAAGGCCTGTTGCTGGTGGAGAGGGTGGGATAGCTTAATCTGTCTGACCTCGAGAAATGGCGCTCTCGGCGACCGTGCTTGAAGCTGGTCCTCCGTTGGAAAGCTTGCGATGGCGAGATTTGCCAGGGTGTTTTGCCGGATTATGACGCCGCAACTTTTGCCTACATCCCCGCAGCGACCGCGGCCGCTCGGGCGCAGGATCAATGTGGGGACGGCTGTCGACCGTGAGCTCGCATCTTCCCGAATTGTTCACATCGGCGAGTTGCGCTGGATCGATGCGGACCATGGCGGACTTTCTATACCGGCGGCTGGATCCGCCGCGATGCCGCCATGGTTACCGGGAGATTGGCGCTCCAGTGTGTGAACTGCTTCACAGCGGATCAGCAAAATTAACTCTCAGGCGCAAAGCTGATGTGATCCCGATCCGCGCGGCCCACTCTTTGTTTCCGGCCTGGGCGGGGATAAGCTGACGGACCGGTAATCGGGAACGGTGGGGCGATGGGCGTGCCCGAGAAGGCTTTTCAACCGCAGTTGGCGTGTCCGCTCGACGGGGTGCGGGTCATCGACCTGTCGAGGCTCGTCTCCGGCAATATGGTCAGCCTGCAGCTCGCCGATTTCGGTGCTGAGGTCATCAAGATCGAGGATCCGAAGCGAGGCGACCCGCTGCGCGCCTGGCAGACAAACGGGGTTAGCGTCCACTGGAAGGTCTACTCGCGAAACAAGAAGAGCGTGGCGTTGAACCTTCGCGACGCGCGCGGTCGCGAATTGTTGTCCGATCTGGTCGGCGGCGCCCGGGTTCTGATCGAAAATTTCCGGCCGGGGACACTCGAAACGATGGGCCTCGGTCCCGAAAGCCTGCATCGGCGCAACCCCGGCCTGATCATTCTGCGGGTCTCTGGCTGGGGGCAGGACGGACCCTACCGCGACCGCCCTGGCTTTGGCACCTTGGTCGAGAGCATGTCGGGCTATGCCGCGCGCACCGGCTTTGCCGATCGCGAGCCGGTTTTGCCGCCGACCGCGCTCGCTGACATGGTCGCCGGCCTCTACGGCGCGACCGCCGTGCTCGTGGCGCTGCGCGAAATCGAGGTCAAGGGCGGCAAAGGCCAGGTGATCGATCTGCCGCTGCTCGATCCGCTGTTTTCGTTCATCGCCACCGAGGCGGCGATCTACGGCTTGACCGGGCAGGTGCGCGAGCGCACCGGCAGCCGATCGGAGACGACATCGCCGCGCAATGTGTTCCGGACCAAGGATGGCCGCTATGTCGGGATTTCCGCGTCGATCCAGGCGATGGCCGAGCGCCTATTCCGCGCGATCGGCCGTGACGACATGATCGCCGATCCGCGTTTTCGCACCAACACCGAGCGGGTCAAAAACGCCGAGGCGTGCGAGGCGCCGATTGTCGCTTTTATCGAAGCGCGCACCCTCGCCGAGAATATGGAGGCCTTCGGGCGGGCCGAAGTGACCGCGGCGCCGGTCTACGACATTGATCAATTCATCGCAGATCCGCATGTGATCGCACGCGAGATCCTGGTCGATCTTCCGGACGCTGAGCTGGGACATCTGCCGATGCACAACGTAATCTCGCGCCTGTCCGGCACCCCTGGCAGGCTGCGCCGACCGGCTCCATCCCTCGGCGAGCACACCGCGGCGATCCTGGCTGAGCTCGGTCTCGACCGCGATGCCCTCGACGGGCTGGAGAAGCAGGGCGTGGTCTTTCTGGGAGGTGTGCCGTGACCGACAAGCTGCCGGTGTGGCGCTCGCTGCTGTTCGTTCCGGTAACCGCCCAGCGATTTGTCGACGGGGCGGCCAGGCGCGGTGCCGACGCGATCATCCTCGATCTCGAGGACAGCGTCGCCGCCACGGAGAAGGAACGGGCGAGGGGGCTGGTGCCGGAGGCGGCCGAAATCGTGTCGCGCGGCGGTGCAGACGTCGTCGTACGAATCAACAGACCGTTGCGCATGGCGGTTCGCGACATCGAGGCGGCGATCGGGCCGCGCGTGATGGCGTTGGCCCTGCCCAAAACCGAGAATGCAGCGCATGTTCGCCTGATTGCCGAGATCGTCGACGAGGTCGAGGGCGAACGCGGCGTGACCGTCGGTACGACGCGCCTCATCGCGATGGTCGAGACCGCGGCGGCATTTTTCCACATCGCCGAGATCGCGCACGCCCATCCAAGGCTCTGCGCCCTCAACCTCGGTGCCGAGGATTTCGCCACGTCGGCTGGCATCTTGCCCGAGGCGGAAGCGCTGTCGATGCCGAAGCAGATGGCGGTGTTCGCCGCCCGCGCCGCCGGCATTATGCCGCTAGGCTTCATCGGTTCGATCGCCGAGTTTCACGATCTCGATGGCTTTCGCCAGACTATCCGCCGCTCCCGACGGTTCGGCTTTATTGGAGCATCGGTCATCCATCCAAGCCAGGTGGCGATCCTGAACGAGGAGTTCCGGCCCAATGCCGATCAGATCGACCATGCCCGACGAGTGCTCGCTGTTTATGACAAGGCGCTGGCCGAGGGCGTGGGCGCGGTCACCGTCGACGGCAAGATGATCGATGTGCCCGTGGTCGAGCGCGCACGCCAGATGGTCGAACGAGAAGCGGCGATCGCCGAGCGCGAAGCACGGGCGCAAAGAGTTGGGTGAGCGCGCACCCCGGCCGCGAGGCTGGAGGTGGGGTCGCCGCGGGGTTCTTGCGTCCGCGCTCATGCTTGGGGCAATGCAGGCGATCACGACCGTCGGCGTCGCGGAGTCGGACATGATCTCGGAGCCCATGGCGGTGCTGCAAGGGCTCGACAAGATCACCGCCCGCGTCTCTGAGATTGAGGCGCCGGTCGGCAAGACCGTGCGCTTTGGCAGCCTGTCGATCATCGTGCGCGACTGCGAGAGGAACCCGCCCGAGGACCGGCCGGAGAGCGCCGCGTTTCTCCAGATCGACGAGCTGCGCCCCGGCGAGGACAGCATCCGCCGGTTTAGCGGGTGGATGTTTGCCCAGAGCCCGGCGCTGTCGTCGCTCGAAAATCCGGTCTATGATGTGATCCTGCTCGACTGTAAGAGGGCGAGCGGGTCGCCGCCCGAATCTTCCGGCAGCGCAAGCGGAAACGACGCGCGATAGGCGAGCGCTGAAGCCAACAACCGACGATAACGAGCTCGCGAAATCTCGATCGCGCCAAAGCGCGCCAGATGCGGGGTCAGGAACTGGATGTCGAGCAGGCGATAGCCGCCGAGCCGTAGCCGGGCGATCAAGTGAACCAGGGCCACCTTGCTCGCGTCGGTCTCGCGGCTGAACATGCTTTCCCCAAAAAAGGCGCCGCCGATCGACACGCCGTACAAGCCGCCCACCAGCATGCCGGCGCGATGGCATTCGACACTGTGGGCCGCGCCACGGGCGAAAAGCGCCCCATAAAGCCGCAGGATTTCGTGGTTGATCCAGGTATTTGGGCGCTTTTCGGCCGCTTCGGCGCAGCCGCGGGTAACTGCGTCGAAGGCGCTGTCGCAGCGGATCTCGAAGCGTCCCTGACGCAGCACGCGGCGCAGTCGATGCGACAGGTGAAAGGCGTCGAGCGGAAGAATCCCGCGGCGGCGCGGATCGACCCAGAAGAGTTCGGGATCGTCGGCCGAGTCAGCCATCGGAAAGATTCCGGCGGCATAGGCGGCGAGCAGGAGCTCGGGGGAAATTCTTGCCCCGCCCGAACTCATCCAGAGCGCCCCATGAAGCGCTCGAGCCAATGGATATCGTAGTCGCCGTTGATGAAATCGGCGGCGTTGACCAGGCGCTGATGCAGCGGAATGGTAGTCTCGATGCCACCGATCACATATTCGTCGAGTGCCCGGCGCAGCCGCATCAGGCATTCGTTGCGGGTTCTCCCGTGGATGATCAGCTTGGAGATCAGGCTGTCATAGTAAGGGGGCACCTCGTACCCTTGGTAAAGCGCGCTGTCGACGCGAACGCCGAGGCCTCCCGGCGCGTGATAATCGGTGACCCGGCCCGGCGACGGCCGAAACGTCTCGGGGTTTTCGGCGTTGATTCGGCATTCGATGGCATGGCCGGAAAGCCGGATCTCAGCCTGGCGATAGCCGAGCGGGGCGCCGTCGGCGATGCGCAGCTGCTCGCGCACAATATCGATGCCGCTGATCATTTCGGTAATTGGATGCTCGACCTGCAGCCGGGTGTTCATCTCGATAAAGAAGAATTCCCCGTCCTGGCAGAGGAATTCGAGGGTGCCGAGACTTCGATACCCGATCTCGCGCAGCGCCGAGACGGCGAGCGCGCCTAGCCGGTCGCGCTCGTCGGGGTTGAGCGCCGGCGAGGGCGTTTCTTCGAGCACCTTCTGATGCGCGCGTTGCAACGAGCAGTCACGCTCGCCCAGGTGAACGACCCCGCCCTGGCCATCGCCGAGGATCTGAATTTCGATGTGCCGCGGCCGCTCGAGCCACCGTTCCAGATAGACATCGCCGCGCCCGAAAAACGCGCTTGCCTCGTGCTGCGCCGCCGGCAGCATCCGCGACAGCTCGGCCCTGTCGCGGGCAACTTTCATGCCGCGCCCGCCGCCGCCCGCCGCCGCCTTGATCAGCACCGGATAGCCGATCGCCTCAGCTGCGGCTGCGGCCGCGACTGGATCGGCCACCGCGCCCTTGGAGCCCGGCACCGTCGGAATACCGAGCCGAGCCGCCGCCGCCTTGGCCGCGACCTTGTCGCCCATCAGTCGAATGTGTTCGGGCGCAGGGCCGATAAAGGTGAACCCATGCTCCTCGACGGCGGCGGCGAAGTCGGCGTCCTCCGCCAGGAAGCCGAGCCCCGGATGAATTGCGTCGGCGGCGGTGATCTCCGCCGCGGTAAGGATCGCCGACACGTTCATATAGCTGTCGCGCGCGGCTGAGGGCCCGATGCACACGCTCTCGTCGGCGAGCCGCACATGCATCGCGCGTGCATCGGCCGTGGAGTGAACGGCAACCGTCTTGATCCCCATCTCGCGGCAGGCGCGGTGGATCCTGAGCGCGATCTCGCCGCGATTGGCGATCAACACCTTTTCGAACATCGCAGGCGCAACACTATTCGATCACCATCAATATCGCGCCATATTCGACCGGCTGCGCGTCGGCGACCAGGATTTGAGCGATCCGGCCCGCCATGGGCGCCCGAATCTCGTTCATGACCTTCATCGCCTCGATGATCAGCAGCGGTTGACCTGCAATGACCGTCTCACCTAGCCGAACAAGGGCGGGGGCTCCGGGCTGGGGCGCCAGATAAGTCGTCCCGACCATTGGCGCCGTAACCGCTCCGGGATGCCCGACCATGCTGCCCGGCCCGTCGCTCGGTGCGTCAACCCCAGTGGGGGCGACCGATCCCGCACTAGCCGTCGTCGCGGCCGGACTACGGGTCACGCGAACCCGGCGATCGCCGACCGCGTACTCGATCTCGATCAAATCATTTTCGGCCAGCAGCCGGGCGAGCGCGCGGATCAGGTCGGGGTCGGGCGATGCGGGCGGACGCCGGCCGCCGAACCTCACCGATCGCCCTCGCCCGGCTCGTCCTCGACGAGGCTCGCTAAGGCCTCAAGCGCCAACTCGTATCCCTGCGCGCCCAAACCGCAGATCACGCCGCGCGCCGCGAGGCTCACATAGGAATGGTGGCGAAAGCGTTCGCGGCGAAAGATGTTTGACAGATGCACCTCGATCACCGGCAAACCGACGGCCGATAACGCGTCAAGTAGCGCGATCGAGGTGTGGGTCAGCGCGCCGGCGTTCAGCACGATCCCGTCGGCCGATTCGCGCGCCTCCTGAACCCAGTCGACAAGCTGGCCTTCGTGATTGGTCTGGCGAAATTCGATTTGCACATCGAGCGCGGCGGCGCGAACTAAACAGCGCGCCTCGATATCGGCCAATGTATCATGACCATAGACCGACGGTTCGCGGACCCCGAGCAGGTTCAGATTGGGGCCGTTGAGCACGAAGACGGTAGGCACCCGCTTACTCCTCGAAGGAATGGCGGGTTATATCATTTTCGCCGCCGACGGCAACAACGCGGCCCCGGGCCGCAGTCGCGGAGCTTTGCGCTGGAGCGGCACGCGGCTATATCGGTCACCCGCACGCCGGACACGGACGGAGGAGAAGTTGGCCATTATCCTTTACGATCTTGCCGGCGCCGAGGAGGACCGCCGCTTCAGCCCATTCTGCTGGCGCATCAGGATGGCGCTCGCGCATAAGGGTCTAGAGGTCGAGACCAAACCTTGGCGCTTCACCGAGAAGGACAAGCTGCCGCAGCCCAACGCCGGACGGGTCCCGGTCATCGTCGATGACGGCAGGGTGGTCCACGATTCTTCGGCCATCGCCGGCTATCTCGAATCGCATTACGCGGACCGCCCCTCGCTGTTCGGCGGCGAGACTGGGCGGGCGCTGACCACCTTTGTGCAAAACTGGACTGAAACGGTGGTGCAGCCGGCGCTGGTCGGGTTTGTCGTTCTCGACATCTGCCGGCACGCCGCTGGTCCGGATCGCGATTATTTCCGGCGGTCGCGTGAGGAACGGTTTGGCCGCGCGCTCGAGGAAGTGGTCAAGGACCGCGAGGCGCGGCTGCCCGCTTTTCGTGAGAGCCTCACGCCGCTGCGACGGACCGTCGAGCGCCAACAATTTCTCGGCGGAGCCGCCCCGGCTTATGCCGATTACGTCGTCTTCGGCGCCTTCCAATGGGCGCGCGCAATCAGCGATTTCGAGCTTCTAGCCGCCGACGATCCGGTCGCGGCCTGGCGCGGGCGCCTGCTCGACGCGTTCGACGGGCTCGCGCGCATGACCCGCGCTTACGGCGGTTGAACCGATGGCCGAAATGGCGGTGTTTGCAACCGGCGCATTGATCGTTCACATTCTCGCGGCCGTCGTCTGGGTCGGCGGCATGTTCTTTGCCCATCAGGTATTGCGGCCCGCCGCCGCGATGCTCGAAGCCGGGCCGCGGCTGGAGCTATGGTCAAATGTGCTGGGCCGATTCTTTGCCTGGGTCATCGCTGCGATAATATTGCTGTTGGCGAGCGGCTATGCGCTGGTGTTCGGGATCTATGGCGGCTTTCACTCGATCGCCCTTTATATCCAGATCATGCAAGGGCTGGGCATCCTGATGATGCTGCTTTTTCTTCATCTCTATTTCGCTCCGTGGCGCCGTTTCCGGATGGCGGTGGCGCGGAAGGATTGGGCAGAGGGCGGGCGGCAGCTCGCGCAGATCCGGACAATCGTGACCATCAATCTGGTGCTCGGTCTGATCGTCGTCGCGATCGGCGGCAGCGGCCGCTTTTGGCGCTGAGGGTTCATCGCGGGGCGGCGCGTATCGGCAACGAGGATGGATCGATGCGCCGCAGCTGGGCATCCATCTTGGTCTTGCCGTCGGGTGAGATCCAGGTGACATTGACCCCGCCATCGTAACGCGCGCGAAAGCGCAAGGTACTGTCGCCTTTTTGCGCGAACACCAGCTCATGGCCGATGATCCGCCCGCTGCGCCGGCTCCATTCGGCCGGCTCATTCTTATCGATACCGGGTCCGATGGCATAGACCGCCCTCAGATCGCGTCCATACACCGCCTCGACCGCGATCAGAACCTCCCGCCCGTTCGGGTAGAAGCCGTACCACGTATCCCGAGCCGCGACGTCGTCGCCCATTTCGGGTCCGGTGACTGATGCGGGCGCCGAGGCGCCGATGGCCGCCAGCTGGGTCGGTCCTGTGGCTGCCACCCTCGAGCGGAGGAGTTCTGCGGGAAGGCGGAGTTCGGCGCTTGGTTCTTCTCCCCACACCGGTTCGCAAACAAACTCGCCTTTCAGCCCGTCGTCATCGGCAAAATCGCGCACGCAATCGCCGAACCGGCGCAGAAACAGCCCGCTCGAAGATATCCAGTGGCCGACGAGATAGGCTGGCTGATCGACGACGGCGAAGCCGAGGCCGCGACGGGAAAGGATAACGCGCGACTTTTCGCCCCGCCCGCCCGGATCGAAGTCGTCGCCGTGGAAAAAGAACAGCATCACGCGGGCCCGCCTGACCTGCTGGAGCAATGGATAAAGGCGCGTCGCATTCAGGCGCCAGGAGTCGTAGTAGTCCTCGAAGTCGCCAAACGCGGCTGGCGCAGTCGCCACCACAGCGTCGACATCATCCGTATCGTCTGCCGCCATCAAGGAGAGAAACGCGCCGAAGGACTGGCCGGCCAGAACGATGCGCCGATAGCCCCGCTGCTTGAGCTGGGTCGCGAGCCCGGCCAGGACACGGCTGCTCCCGCTCAAGGTGTCGTCTTTCCGCAGACGGTCGAAGCGAAGCACATCCCAGCCTGAATCGCGCAAAATGCGAAGATAGGGCGGCGTCGGTGATTTCCAATCTTCGGCGTCGACCGAGCGGCCGTGGCTCCACACAAGGACACCCCTGGCCCGCTGCGGGCCGAGCAATGCTTCATGAAAGGCCGGATCGAGGCCAATCGCTGCCGCCGGCGGACTGATTAGCGTCATTAGGGCCAGGGTCAAAGCCAGGGCGCATGTCCCGGCCAGACTATATCGCCGCATTCTTCGAGACCCCCCATCCTCGCCTCGGCTGAGGCTCAGGACAGAGAGTTTAACGAAATGTTACCCTTTGTGTCACTTCGTAAACTGTCGTCTCGGCGCGACGGAATGGCGCTCCCCTTACGACAAGCGTGGGGATCAGCGGCGTGCGACGAACTGGCGCAACCCGGTCGGCGGTCCGATCATTCTTCCTGCATTGTCATCAAAACGATCGCAGCCATCAAAACGCCGAGCGCGGCGAAGCCGGTATCGATCTGGCCGAGGGCCATACTCACCAACGTGGTTGCCGCAATTGCAGCGCCAATCATAAAGGGCATGGGGGATATCCCGGTTGTTGGCTTTGGGCTGAAGATTTCATTAAAACGGCTGGTGGGACCAGCTTATTCCTGCCCCGACCGGAGATACCGCGATGGGATTTTTATATGTCGCACGCAGCGCAAAGCTCGGGCGTTGGGCCTCGGATGTCGGGCTCGGCAAGCACATCTATAAAGTGGGACTTGTCGATGGCGATCCGAGGGCGCTTGCCGCAGGAGGCTGGGCCGGTGAAACTGATTGGACGATAGTTCGCAGACGCGAGGTCGAGGATGCGGATGAGGAGACGGTTCTGGCGAGGCTCGCCCGCACCGAAAAAATGGTCGATCCTCAGCTTTATCCGAAGCTAAAAGGGGCCAGAGGCGTGTTTCGTCTTACCGCGAACCGGGTGGAAAACCATCTGCTGGTCACCCGGGCGTTGGCGGGCGACGGCGGCCGTGTCGAGATCAAGCTCAAGCCTGCCGATTTCGCCGATTACCTGGTCCATAATGCATTACGGTAATTGAAAAGGCGTCAGTCTCCCGTTTGGATCGCGACGCCGCGCCACAATCGACTTAGGGTCGAATTGCGATGTGTCGGCCGAGCCAATTTGGTCGCGGCAGATGTACATGGGCTGCGGCCGCCGCCGCAATCCGCTGCTGTGCCGCGGCCAAAAATGGCGCGACCCGGCGCTTGCCGAGATCGATCGACAAGAACATCAACTCCTGCGTCGCCGCGCGTTCTCCGCCAGCGATGCGGAACATCTCGTGCGCCAGGTGTAGGCGCTTGCTATCGGCCCCGACGATCTGGCTGATAACGCGGAGCCGCTCGCCAACCAGGACTTCACGCTCGTAGAGATTGTGGGTCTCGGCGACAAAAGTTCCATGATTCGTAGCGCGCTTGTAGTCCCGGCCGATCCCAATCGCATCAAACAGCAGGTCGGTGGCACAGTCGAACAGCACGGTGTAGTAGGCGAGGTTCATATGACCGTTCAAATCAATCCATTCGGGCAAAACTTCGCCCTGGTAACGGTCGAACGGCGCCCGGATGCTCATCGCCTCGGTCTGCCGTGGACGCGATGCCGAGGCGGCAGCGGCGCCGCGCACGCCTGCAAGGCGGCCTGATTGGCGAAGCGGGACCGGGCAAGCGGCTCACCGGGCATCGGGCAACTCCCATTTCCGGGTCATCCGCCCAAAGGTTCCGTCACTCTCGATCGTCGTCAAGACGGCATCGACCGCGGCGGCGAGTTCGGGATTGGCCTTGTTGCATCCGATCCCCAGCGGCTGCGGACCGTCCGGAACGTGGCCGATGACGCACAACCCGGGCGTGCGATGCACCAACCATAGCACCACCGGTGCCTTCATAACCGCCGTTATACACCCAGCAGCGAGATCGGACACGGCGGTGCCGATGCGGTCGAACGGATAAACTTGGACCTTGCGACTCTGCCCCCGCTTTGCATCGCAACCGCGGCGTCGTAGTCCGTCGCGGCGGCCTGAACGCCGACGGTGGCGTCCTTCAGGCAGGCAATGTCGCGTATCCGCGGCGTCCTCGCGGGGTCGACAGCAGATCCTTCGAGCTGCCAGTGCCGAGGATGAAGCTCTCGATCCGTGCGATCTTCATATCGTGATCTCTCACGATGCTTGAGGCGCGGGCAGGCAAATGGCTGTGACCGATCGTAGCACCGCCCGCGATCCCGGCACCAGCGCGACTGGCGTCGGTTGCCCGAAGCGGGGCTCTCAACATAGTGTGCCAGGACGCACTCGCTTGGCGCGGAGAACGGAAACGCGATGACGGATGAAGCCTATTCTGTTACGGCCATCAATGCTGGACATGGCGGCGGTCCGGCAGCAAGCCGCCGAGATTTCTTGACCTTGGTCGCCGGGGCAATGGGGGTTCTCGGGGCCGGCGCCGCCGCGTATACGCTAATCGATTCGATGAATCCCGCGGCCGATGTCCTCGCCGCCGGCGAACCCGTCGATGTTGATTTGAGCAAGGTGCAGCCTGGCCAGCAAATTATCGTGCTGTGGCGCGGCAAGCCGATTTTCGTCGTCGACCGGACCCCGCCTCTAATCAAAGTTCTGCAGGATTCCAAGCTCGTCGATCGGCTGAGCGATCCCCAATCCGAGGCGAACCAGCAACCTCCCTATGCCAAAAACTGGCATCGCTCGATCCTCCCCCAATATTCGGTGCTGGTTGGGATCTGTACACATCTCGGCTGCATTCCGAGCTTCTTCCCCACGCCCGATCCGGCCAATCCCGTGCCGGATTGGCTCGGCGGTTACTTCTGTCCGTGTCACGGCTCCAAATACGATCTTGCGGGTCATGTGTTCAAGTATGTCCCGGCGCCTTATAATCTACCGGTCCCGCCTTACCACTTTCCGGACAAGTCGACGCTGCGCATTGGCGAGAATCCACCGAACCAGACCTGGGATTTCAATTCGATCGAACAGGTTTGAAGCCACCCCGCGCCGCGCGGACCGGGGGTCGCCGATCTCCTCCCTGGCACCCTCTCAGGGGGATATCTCGCTCCGATCCAGCGGAGCTGCGGCTCGGGCAGACACCATCCCGAAATCGAGAAATACCGATCTCCGCCGGGCAGGCCTGCTGTGCTACAACGTAGGTGATGCGGTGTCGCCTGCAGGGCGGCCTGCTCGCCAGCCGTATTTCTCGGCAGGAGTCCAAGGCGATGAAAACCTTCGTGCGCTGCGGTCAGCTGTTCACCGGATGCGAGGATGAGGCCGAGGCCGGCCGGATGCTCGTTTTCGACCAGGAGGGCGTGCTCGACTATGTCGGGGCCGAACAGGCGGCGCCTCGGCGCGCCGGCAGCGACCGGATGCTCGACTATTCGGCCTCATTCGTGATGCCTGGGCTGATCGATTTGCACACTCATCTGGCCTATGGCAACGCCAAGAGCGAGGAGGATATCGACCTTTACAGCCCGCTCGAATTCCGGGCATTGCGTGGGCTCTTCTTTGCCCAGCACGTGGCCGCGGCCGGGTTTACCGCGATCTGCTCGCCTGGGGATGCCGGGCAGATCAGCCTGTCGATCCGCAACGCCATTCGGGCCGGCCTGTTCGACGGGCCGCGGGTCATGGCCGCCGGGCGGTACCTGACGACGCATCAGGGTCTGACCGACTGGTACCCGACCTGGATCGGCGCGCCCGAAACCTCGATCGGCAAGCTCGTCACCACCGCCGCCGAAGCGGTCGAAGAGATCCGCCGCCAAGTCAAGGACGGCGTCGATTGCATCAAGATCGCGCTTGATGGCATCCAGCGGCGCGACAATGGCGAGCTCGTCGCCGCCTTCACCCAGGATGAGACCGGGATCATGGTCCGCGAGGTCCATCGACTGGGCAAAAAGGCGGTGGCGCATGCCCGCGGCCGCGAGGCTACGCTTTACGCCGCGCGCAGCGGCATCGACCTGATCTTTCACGCCAACCATCTTGATGACGCGTGCATCGCGGCGATGCTGGAAACCGGGAGTGCGGTCTGCCCGACCATGACCCATCCGCGCAACACGGTCGACTTTACCCAATCGCACGAGCCCGCTTATCAGAAGGGGCGCCCTCGTCATGCTCAGCGTGAGTATGAGATCGGTTGCGCCAATTGGAAAAAGGCGCGCGCCGCAGGGGTGCCGATGATGACCGGGACCGATACCGGCTTTGCCGTCACTCCCTACGGCGAATGGCATGCGCGCGAGCTCGAGCTGTTCGTCGATGATCTCGGATTTTCGCCTGCAGCGGCCTTGCGCGCGGCGACCGAGGTCAACGCGCGGTTTATGACCGGGGGCGAGCATATCGGCAGGCTCGAACCCGGCCGCTTTGCCGATTTCATTGCTCTCGATGCATCGCCGCTCGCCAATGTTGGCATATTGCAAGATCGCGGCCGGCTCCGCGCCGTCTACATCGCCGGCAACGAGATCCGCGTCGCCGAGCGCGATTACGACCCGCGCCAGGTCACCGATTTCGCGCTATCCAATTGGACCGATCTCTACACCCGCGCACGCGTCGCCGAGTTGCGCGGGCAGCATCCGCGGCTCGCTGCGGCTGAGTAATTCGGCCGGCGCAGCACCGCAGCTGCCTGTTGCTGATGCCGGGCGGCTGGGGCAGACCCAAGGTGATGAATCAATCGTGTCCAGTTAGGGCATCGGCTAGCGGCAAGGCCAGATAGCGGCTGGTGCCATGCCGGTTGATCAGCATCAGCACGATCCTGGTCGGACTGGCCGCGGCGGCCTCGATCTTGGCAAGGGCGTCCTCGGGGGACGCCACCGGCTGCTGGTCGATCGTCTGGATCACATCGCCTGGTACCAGATCGAGTTCGGCAAACGGGTTATCGTCCGCGATCGCGGTCACGACAACGCCGCTGACGTTCCCGGGAACGCGCAACCTTTGGCGCTGTTGGACGGTCAAGGGAGCCAGCTTGAGACCGGCGAACATGTCTACCGGGCTCTTTTTCGGCGCCATGTCTTCGCCGCGCGCGGGTTCGTTGCTTTCGTGGTTCTGGGGCATCTCCTCGACAATCGGCCGCAGGATGACCGCGCGCTCCTGGCGCCAAACGGAAACGTCGGCCGGTCTGCCGATCGGGAGACCGGCCACCACAAGCGGCAGATCTCGCATTCTGTCGATGGGGTGACCGTTGACCGCGAGAATCACATCACCTTGCGCGAAACCTGCGCGTGCTGCAGGGCCGTCAGCGCTCATCCCGGCAACGAGTGCGCCCGCGGGCTTGGTCAGCCCAAACCCTTGGGCCAGTTCCGGCGTCACCTCCTGAATCTGCACGCCCAGCCAGCCGCGCTCAACCCTGCCGTACTCTTTCAACTCCTCGACCACCGGTTTTGCCAGGTTGGCCGGTATGGCGAAGCCGATACCTACCGAGCCGCCGTTCGGCGAATAGATCGCGCTGTTGATGCCGATGACGTTGCCGCGAAGATCAAAGGTTGGACCTCCGGAATTTCCGCGATTGATCGACGCGTCGATCTGCAGGAAATCGTCGTAAGGGCCGGAGTGGATGTCGCGGCCGCGGGCCGAGATGATCCCGCTGCTGACCGTATCGTCGAGACCGAACGGGTTGCCGATGGCCATAACCCAGTCGCCCACTCGCGCGGCGTCGCTGTCGCCCCATCGCACGTAGGATAAGGGCCGCGGCACCTCGACCTTGAGCAGCGCCAGATCGGTTAACGAATCGCGGCCGATGATCCGGGCCCGATGCTGCGTGCCATCGTGAAAGGTTACCGTTACGTCGTCAGAATTCTCCAGGACATGTTCGTCGGTGACGATGTAGCCGCTGGAATCGATGATGAAGCCCGAACCCAATGCGAGCCCGGGAAGTCTCGGCGCGGCCTTGTTTTGCTGATCGTCGAAAAAGCGGCGCAGCAGCTCGTCCAACGCCGAGGGCGGCAATCCCGCGGCCGTGCCTCGCTCCTTGACGGGACGCGCCATGCCCGGCTCGTCATCGGCCGCCGCCTTGCCGGGTCTCTGGAGCGCCGAGACGTTGACGACGGCAGGTATGACCTGGCGAACGAGGGGTGCAAAACTCGTCATCGTCACCTGGCTCGAGCCCCAGGGGACGGCCGACGGATCGCCCTCGAGCGACGCGCAACCGCCTACGATTAGTGCGAGTCCGAGCGAAACAGCTGCGGCAGATGTCGCGCCGAAGCGCCGCCGCAGACCCGCGCCAGTGATGGCCGCATCGCCCATGATGCTCTCCACAGATTTACGGCACGATAGCGCGGATTTGCGTGTCGTGGGTTAATGACGATTGCGAACCGTCGACCCCCGGTCCTGCGACCCTCATGCGAGGGCGTCTGCGAGCAGAAAATCGAGCGCCTTATCGATATCGATATGGGCGATGCCGTCCGTTGCGGCATCGCGCAGGCGCGGCGGCTGGAATACCGGAAATGCGGTAAAGCGCTCGCCCCAAAATCCCGCGGGGGGCGGGGTCACCGGAACAACTCCGGGGAAGAATCGGATGCGGCGCTCGCTGCCCTGCGGCAGCCCGGTCACGATATCCACTTTTCGACTGTCGATCACGTCAGTGCCGTCCTCGGTGCACCGGATCGAGGCAAGGGCGGTCGCCGCAACCCGCGCATGCGCGCGCTCGGCGCGCAAGGTGGGGGCGGCCACCAGATTGGCCATCAGTGCGGCGAGATGGTCGCGCTGCAGTGCTGGGACGTGATCAGCTTTGGTGGCGGCAAAGAGGACGCGATCGATGCGCGCGCCGAACAGCCACTGAAAACGGCTACGCCGGCCGTAGCGAAATGCCTGGAGGATCGTTTCAAGCGCCCGGCGTTGGTCGTTGAAAGCCTCTTCGCCAGCATTGAGCGCGCGCAGCACGTCGACCAAGACAATCTGCCGATCGACGCCACGGGCAAGATGAGAAAAGAACGGCTGCACAACATTCCACTTATAGGCCTCAAACCGCGAGGCCATTATTTCGGCCAGACTTCCCGGACGCACTCGCGTGCTCGCCGCGCTCGGCAACGGGCAAAATCCAAGCAGCGAGGGGTCGGCCAGTTCTCCGGGGTTCAAGAACCTTCCCGGCTGCAGCAAGCTCAATTGTTCCCGGGTTCGGCACGCGAGCAAGAAGTCGCGGTAAAGGTCGTGTGCGTGCTGCGCCGTTTGCGCATCGCTGCGTGCGCCGATCGGGTATCGAGCTAGAAACTCCAGCCAATCGCGGGCAAGGGGTGCGCGCGGGCCGCGTGCCGCTAGTTGCAGCGTCGCTCGCGACCACTCTTCAAAGCTTTGGCCCAGCAAGGGCAGATCGAGCAGCCATTCGCCAGGATAATCGAGGATCCCGAGATTGAGTTCGGCGATGCCGCCGGCCATGCGGCCGATCGGGTGATCGGGGCCGAGAACACCAGAGGGGAAGAAGCGCACTGATAAGTCTTGCCCGCGCAGACCGGTCGTGCTCGGCGGCCATTGCGGCGGGTCGGCGGCGAGCGCCGCGATTGTGGCGTCTAGCGGAAAGCGATCAACGCCCCCAATCGGCGACGGCTGCAGCGTTACGGCAACGAGGCGCCGGTCCCGCGGCGCCTGCAGGAACGGGAGTCGGGATGGCCGGCCGACGGCGCTGAGCAGGTTCTCGACGAGGCTGGTGATGAACGCGGTCTTACCGGAGCCGCTGAGGCCGGTCACGGCCAATCTCACCGTCCGATCGCGTAAAAGTCCGGTCAAGCTAGGCAGCGTATCGACTCCGAGAAGGCGAGTCGGCGAGGAGATGGCCGCCTGCGATCCGAACTCAGCCCGGTGGCTTCATTGCCACGTCGAGCATGACATTTGGTAGGATCTCGCGAATCACCCCTCGCAAGGTGGCCTCGTCCGCGGCCATCGCGGCGGCCAGCAGTCGGCGGGAGCCGCGGCGCAGGATGCGGGCCGTGGCCCGCCCATCTCGGCCGGGTCGGATCGTTGCGAAGGCGTCGGCCGGCTGGATCCGCTTCAAGATGCGTTTAAGTGCTTGCAGCCCTTCGGCGGTCTCGACGTCGTAGATCGGGGTCTCGGGGTTTTCCGGCGGCTGTTCTTCCTCTACCGCGGCATCAAGCGCCTCGACCGGACGGTAACGCGCCAAAGAAAGATAGATCGCTCGCCCAGGCTCGGTATCTACTCTTGATTGTAATTCCCAGCTCTCGCCGCGGGCGGACAGCTCGGTGACGAGGGCAAACAAATCGTCGCTATCCTCCTCGTGCGAGCAGGTCAGAAATGCTAGGCGGCCATCATGCTCGACGACCCGATCGTCGTCTTCGGCAAAGCCGAGTTCGGCGAGCGCATTGTCGAGCGCGCGGCGCGAAGCAACCAAAAGTGTTGTTACATGTAGCCGATGCCCGCTCTCCGCCGGATCCTTCTCTGCCATTATCTCCCTCCGCATCGGCCCGATCGGCCGGCCAGCGTAATCCTAGGTGGCGTTGATCGAGGGCGCGACCAAAATAAACCCAAATTGTCCGGCCTAGTCGGGCTGAGGCTCGCCGGCCCTGTTCAGGCGCACATCGTGGTCGATCGAAACGCTCATCAGCAAGCCGAACCCGAACATCGCCGTTAGCATCGCTGTCCCGCCATAGGAGATCAACGGCAACGGAACCCCAACGACCGGAATCAGCCCCATCACCATTGCAATATTGATGAATACATAAAAGAATATGTTGGTGACGATTCCCAAGCTAAGAAGTCGTCCGAATTGACTTCGGCTGCGGAGCGCGATGGTAAAGCCATATACGATAATTCCGCAATAGAGAGAGATCACGGCCAGCGCGCCGATCAAGCCAAATTCTTCGGCCAATGTGGTAAAAATAAAATCCGTCTGCTTCTCTGGTAGGAAGCTAAGATGACTTTGAGTGCCTAAGAGGAAACCTTTACCAAGGAGACCGCCTGAACCTAGCGCAATCTTTGATTGAAGGATGTGATAGCCGGCGCCGAGCGGGTCGTTGGCCGGGTTGAGAAAAGTATAGATCCGGCTCTTCTGGTAATCGCGCAGGAATTGCCAAGCGATCGGCACGGATGCTGTTGTCGCTGCCATCATCAACACAAAAAAGCGAAGGCGGACTCCTGAGAGAAAAAACATTACCGCGCCGCCGAGCAGCAGCATCATCGCAGTGCCAAGATCCGGTTGCTTGACAACCATGCTGGCCGGAACAAGGATCATCAGGGCTGGCAAAATCAGAGAGATAACCTTAGGGTCTTTATCATCAAATTCGTGAAAATAGCGGGAAAGTGAAAGCATAAGCGCGACGGTCATAAGTTGCGAAGGCTGCAATTCGATGAATCCCAGATTGATCCAACGCTGAGCACCCATTCCTACGAAACCACGAAACGTCACGGCAATCAACAAGAGTAACACGGTCAAATACGCCCAATATGCAAGCCGGAATAAATGATGAATGCCGAGGAGCGTCGCGGCCAACATTGGGATCAGGGCAATTGCGAAGCGTATTGTTTGCTTGGCAGCCCACGGTTGTATATTGCCATCGGCCGCCGAATACAACATCATGATGCCGGACAATGCAACTATAGTAATGAGTATTAGGAGACCCCAGGTGATGTGCAAAAGCCTTGCGGCGGGACTCGCCTTGGCCGGACGAAGATCGGAAAGCGACCCGGTCAAAGCTCAGCCATCGGTGGCGTCGACGAACGGTCGGCGGAGATCCCGGATGAGGCCACCGGAGCCTTGGCTGGAACCCGTCGCGCGGGATCACGCTGTTGTACCTTGCGCAAAACGTCGCGGCAGATCGGTGCGGCCACCGCCGAACCGCCACCGCCATGCTCAACTACGGTCGCACACACGTAGCGTGGCGCACCGACAGGCGCAAAACCAACAAAGAGGGCGTGATCGCGATCCTTCCACGGGATTTCGTCGATCCTGCGCAAACCGTGCTCGCGCTCGTAGCGGCTGATCCGACGGACCTGCGAGGTCCCTGACTTCCCGCCCATGGCGAAGCCGGGTTCAGTGATGCGCTCCGCGTAAGCGGTGCCGCCGGGTTCGTTGACGACGGCATTCATCCCGTCGAGGACGATGCCGAGCGCCGACGGGTCGACGTCGAGCGCAGGAAAGTCGGAAGGGGCCGGGTCGCCGCCCGCCCGCATCACCCCAGCCCTACGGACCAACCGCGGCACGACGGCTCGCCCGGTCGTCAGGCGCGCCACCATGGTCGCGATCTGCAGCGGAGTAGCGAGCACCGATCCCTGCCCGATACCGGCGATCAAGGTCTCGCCTTCTTGCCAGGCGGTTCCAGTGGTTGCGAGCTTCCAGGCACGAGTCGGGATCAGTCCCGCCCGCTCGCCGGGGATGTCGAGACCGAGCGGGGCGCCGTAGCCGAAGCGACGAGCCATAGCCGCCAATTGATCTATCCCCAGGCGGCGCGCCGTATGATAAAAAAAGACATCGCAAGACTCCTTTATCGCATTCCGCAACTGCAGCGAACCATGTCCGCCATGCTTCCAGCAGTGAAACGTGGCATTGCCGAGCGTCAAATATCCGGGGCAGTAAAAGGTGGTCTGCGGGGTGATCACGCCCGCCGCCAGCGCGCCCAACGCAACGACTGGCTTGATCGTCGACCCGGGCGGATAGACGCCGGCGATGGTCTTGTCGATCAACGGGTGCCGCGGATCGGCCGCGAGTTGCCGCCATGCTGCCGGGCTGAGCCGTCGGGAGAATACCACCGGGTCAAAGCTCGGGCTCGACATCAGCGCCAGCACTTCGCCCGTTGCCACGTCGAGAACCACGCACGCGACGCTCGGCTCACTGCGACAGCGATCGGTCACGAAATCCTGCATCTCGCTGTCGAGCGTTATTACCACCTCCCGTCCTGGCTGTGCATCTACTTGAGCGAGTTCTCGCACCACTCGGCCAAAGGCGTTTACCTCGACCTGCCGAGTTCCTGCTGTGCCACGCAGCTCGAGGTCTTGAGACTTCTCGATGCCGCTCTTGCCGATGCGGAAATCCGGCAGCTCGAGCAACGGATCTCCGCTCAGCTCGTGCTCGGAGACCGCGGCGACATAGCCGACCGCGTGCGCCGTGGTCGGGCCAAATGGATAATCTCGGGTGAGGCCCTGCTCGACTGAAACACCTGGCAGCTCCGGCACGGCCACCTCGATTCGGGCCATTTCGTCCCAGCTCAAGCTCGTCCGGATCATGACCGGGATAAACCGATGCTTCAGTCGCACCTCGCGCAACACTCGGGCGCGGTCGGCATCGCTGAGCTCAATTAGGGTGGCGAGCGCGCCGAGCGTCGCCGCAATGTCGCCGGCCCGTTCGGCGACGATCACCAGGTGGAAGTCCTGACGATTATCGGCGAGCGCGATGCCGAAGCGATCAAGAATTCGCCCGCGTGGCGGCGCCAACAGACGAAGGCTGATCCGGTTCTCGTCAGCCAGCAGTTTATATCGGCTCGAATCGACGATCTGGAGCCGGTAGAGGCGGCCGCACAGCACGGCGACGAGCAACCCTTGGCCGCCCGCGAGGACGGCCGCGCGCCGGCTGAAACGCTTGTGGCGTTGCGCTTCCCGCCCCATTGCCGCCATCCACGCGCGAGATTCGAACCGGCGGGTCAGCCCGCGCCCATCAGCGCGCGCTGAGCTCGGCCAAGCAAAAAGCTGGCGACGGGAAAGAGCGCGATCGTCAACATGGCGCGGAACACGATGGCCCTGAAATCGGCAATCTGCCCATCGAGCAGAAGATGCATCAACCACAGTCCCAGCATTGCAACGGTTGTGAGCAGCGTAAATCCGCCCCAGATGAAGGGAAAAGCCCGGTCCGAAAACCAGCGCCGATATCGCAGCACAGCCGAGCGGGCGAGGAGGAGGACGAGAGCGGTCGCCCCCGGCGGCCCGCCGGTGATAAGATCATACGCAACGCCGATCACGAAGACCGAAGGTGGAGAGAGCAGATCCGGCCGATAGATCGCCCAGTGAAAGACCGCCATCAGCAAAAAGGCCGGGGCCAAGGCGGCAGATCCGGGGAGACGCATCGGCTGGATCGACAAAGCCGCCGCCGCCGCCGTAGTCGCCACCGGAAGCAGGCGGGCGATCGCACTGTCGACCTGTGCCAAGGCTGGCGTCTCGGCTATCTTGAACGTCATCTTTCGCTCAATGATGGTTCACCTCGCGACTGTTCTCCCCCACGGCCTTTTCGGGAAGTGCCTGCCGCCTGGCTTCGGAGCGCTCGCGACCGGCTTTGGCAAGCCGCCGGCGAGCCCATAATCGACGATGCGCACATACTCGACCCGCGATAACTCGACGTAAGGCGCTACCCGGGGGGTCCCGCCGTTCACCGCACTCACGACACCGACCGGCAGCCCAGGGGGGAAAACGCCGCCCTCACCGGAGGTGACGAGCCGGTCGCCGATGTTTACCGCGGCGGCCGGGTCGCGGTACTCGAGCAACGGGCGCCCGGAATTGTCGCCGGACAGGATCGCTCGCTGTCGGGATCGCTCAACGATAACCGGGATACGGGAGTTGAGGTCGGTGACGAGAAGAATCCGCGCCGCCCGGGTGCCGACCTCGACGACACGGCCGACGAGCCCGTCACCGGTGATCACGGCTTGACCGCGGGCGACGCCGCTATCGCTGCCGGCATCGACCAAGAAATTGCGCACGAACGCCCCGCCGGAATTGGCGATCACTCGAGCGGTGACAAAGGAGACCGCCGGTTGCGGAACCAGCCTCAACAGGCTGCGCAGTTCCACATTCTCGGAGGCGAGGCGCAGCGCGGCCTGCTGCCAGTGTAGCAATCGGTCGTTCTCATCCTTGAGACGGGCGTTCTCCTTATAGAGATCGACCAGCATATAGGCGCGATCAATCAGATCGCCGGCAGCCGCGATCGGGCGGGAGAGCGCGTCTAGCGCCGGACCGACGGCATCGGTCAGCGAAATTCGCAATGGCTCGAACACGCTTTGGTCGGCTCTGCTGAGAAGGATCATCATCAGCGAGAGGACGACGAGAACCGGAAAGACGGCGCGCTGCAAGGCGGCACGGCGTTGCGGCGAGATCCTGATCACAACACCCTCGCCAGCCGGCGGCACGCGGAAATGCCCGCGCAACCCTTTGCGCTCCTATCTTCTTCGGGCCTCGCGGCACCCTCGGCGTTCATAATCCCCTGCGGCTCGTCGCCGGCCAAATAACGATGGTCACCAGGTGTTGATCAACACCGATTTCAATGTCTTCATTTCTTCCAAGGTGCGGCCGGTGCCGAGCGCCACACAGCTGAGCGGATCGTCGGCGATCGAGACTGGAAGCCCCGTGGCATGGCGCAACACCAAGTCCAGATTGCCCAGCAGCGCCCCGCCGCCGGTCAACACGATGCCCTTGTCGACGATGTCGGCCGCGAGTTCGGGGGCGGTGTGCTCGAGCGCCACCTTGACAGCCTCGACAATCGAGCCGACCGGTTCGGCCAGGCTTTCCGCGATCTGGCGTTCGCTGATCACGATTTCTTTCGGTACGCCGTTCATGAGGTCTCGCCCCCTGATTTCCATGACCCGTCCCTCGCCGTCTTCCGGCATGCACGCCGAGCCGATTTCCTTTTTGATCCGCTCGGCGCTGCCCTCACCGACGAGAAGATTATGGTTGCGTCTTATGTAGGCGATGATCGACTCGTCCATCTTGTCGCCGCCGACCCGCACCGATCGGCAATAAACGATGCCGCCCAGCGAAAGCACCGCGACCTCGGTCGTGCCACCGCCGACATCGACGACCATCGATCCGGTCGGCTCGGTCACGGGAAGCCCGGCGCCGATCGCTGCCGCCATCGGCTCTTCGATCAGGAAAACTCGCCTGGCTCCGGCACTTTCAGCAGATTCCTGGATCGCGCGCCGCTCGACCGCGGTCGATCCCGATGGCACGCAGACAACGATCTGCGGGGTGGCAAAGCTGCGGCGGTGGTGCACCTTGCGAATGAAATGCTTGATCATCTCCTCGGTGACTTCGAAATCGGCAATGACGCCGTCGCGCAACGGGCGGATCGCCTGAATGTAACCCGGGGTGCGACCAAGCATCAGCTTTGCCTCCTCGCCGACCGCGAGAACCTGCTTTTTGCCTTTGACATTGGCTATCGCCACCACTGACGGCTCGTTGAGGACGATGCCCCGCCCCTTCACGTAAACGAGGGTGTTCGCCGTGCCGAGATCTATCGCCATATCGGCGGACAGCAGGCCCAACATTCTTCCAAACATGTCGCGCGAACCCGAAATTGCCGAGGATCAGCTGGCCGAGCTGCCGCTGGCGAGCCCCCATCTCGCTCGCCCAACCGTATTACGCCTCGGCACCTGCTCAGATGTCCGCCGCGCGTCTCCCCCCACAGCGAGGAGGCGATCCTTGCGGATCGAGGTCTTTATTGCAAGCCGGCTCTCTCGACGCGTTCTCAGCTCCCGTCGGTCAACGGCTTAGCGCCGACTCACCACCCTGGTGGGAGGACGGTTCGGCTGAAGACTAAATCTTTTACGCGCCTGCTTCCAAAGCGCCCTTGATGGGCCAAATAGGGCAAAGCTTGCACCGGTTAGAAATGCGGGGGTGGCAGTGGCGGTCGTGAACCTCAACAAACATCGCAAGCTGCGCGCGCGCGCAGAGGCCGAGCAGCGCGCGGCGGAGAACCGGGCTCGCTTCGGCCGCAGCAGCCAGGTCCGGAGCAACGATTTACGCGACAGCGAGCGCCAAAAGAAGGACATCGAGGGCAAGCGTCTCGAGTAGCCGGAGGCGCTTCGCCGTGGTCGAAACCGTGTTTCTGAGGATTGGCGCGACGGCCAGCCGTCGATAATCAGCCGGCAGCGCCGACCACACGGCCTCAGCACGCGGTGTTGGCGCCCGAGCGTTACAGATCGAGTGAGACCCCCATTGCGAACCGAAACCGACCTCAGCCGGTGGGCGCCCCGGTTCTATGAGCAACTCTGGTTCGGCGCGAAAGCTGTCTGCGGGGCGCCCGATGCATGCCGATCGCGACAGTCTTCGGGCGTTCGACAGCTCCGGGGCTATAGCCGCCCGCAGCGGCCGCAGCCACATGGCCGATCGCATGGCTTTCGTCCAGGGGAAAATCCAGCAGCTTTCGCAATGCCTCGCGACCACGCGACAGCCGCGAGCGGATGGTTCCGACCGGCACGTTGAGAATCGTCGAGACCTCCTCGTAGCGCATCCCTTCCAATCCGACCAGAAGGATGGCCGAGCGCTGCTCCTCAGGAAGCTTGGTCATGGCTCGCTCGAGGTCGCGCAATTCGAGCCGGTGTCCCTGCGGTGGAGCGCGGGTCAGCAACGGCTCGCTGTCGGTCAGTCCGATAGTGGCTCCTTCCCGAACGGCACGGCGCACGTAATTGACATATTGATTGTGCAGAATGGTGAACAGCCATGCTCGCAGATCCGTCCCGGTTTGCCAGAGATGGAGCTTGCCAATGGCGCGAGCCAAGCAGTCTTGGACGAGGTCGTCGGCGAGGGTAACATCGCGGGTTAGCGCGCGCGCATAGCGTCGAAGGCGTGGAAGCTCGGCTTCGATCTCCCGATAAATATCGGCCACGAAAGCCTCCCGATAACGAAGCGATTGAGCCGGAGGGGCATCCGGATGGTCGGGAAGCTACCGCCGCGGTGTAATCCGATAATGTCAGCCCGACTGGTTTTATGTAAGAATTTGTAACTATATGTATGATGCTCCTCCGGGTCGTCTCCCCGCGGCCTCGATCGCTCGCAGGAACCGACCCGCTGCACAGGCAGGTAACGCGGACCCAATGAGCGATAATGGACATATCCTCGTCGTCGACGATCAACGAGAGATCTGCGACGTAATCCAGGACTATCTGTCCGGCGAGGGCTATCGGGTTTCGACCGCTCATGACGGCGCCGGGATGCGCCGCGCCCTGGCGCAGTCCCGGGTGGATCTGGTCATTTTGGATCTGATGTTGCCGGGCGAGGACGGGCTGACGCTCGCCCGCTCCCTGCGGGAGGAATCCGAGGTGGGAATCATCATCCTGACCGGGCGCGGCGAAACGGTCGACCGCATCATCGGCCTCGAAATGGGCGCCGACGACTATCTGCCGAAGCCATTCCACCTGCGCGAGCTATTGGCGCGGGTCAAGAGCGTATTGCGCCGGGTCTCGAGCCGGACCGCTGAGCGGGCGCCGATCCAGCGGTCGAAGGCGAGGTTCGCCGGCTGGAATCTCGACCTTTCGAGCCGGGAGCTGCATTCGCCGGCGGGCAGGGAGGTTCGCTTGACCACCGGAGAATTCGACCTGCTGGCGGCATTCGTCAACAATGCCAATCAGGTGCTGACCCGTGATCGGCTCTTGGATTTGGCGCGCAATCGCGAGGCTGGGCCGTTCGATCGGACGATCGATGTCCAAGTCGGACGGCTTCGCCGCAAGCTCGAAGGTGATCCGCAAAGGCCGACGATGATCAAGACCGTGCGCGGCAGCGGCTATATCTTTACCCCCACGGTCGAAACCAGCTGAGAAGCGACTGCTCAAACGACGAGGAAACCGCGGACTGCTGCTTCATCCATCTCCTCGCGCCGGCCGGTGGCGACGACTTCGCCGCGCTGCATGACGAGGTAGGAGGCCGCGAGGTCGCGGGCGAATTCGAAATACTGCTCGACCAAGAGGATCGCCATGTCGCCGCGCCTCGCGAGACCGCGAATGACCCGCTCGATATCCTTGATGATCGACGGTTGGATGCCCTCGGTCGGCTCGTCGAGCACCAGCAGTCGGGGGCGGGTGACCAGCGCGCGGGCGATCGCCAACTGCTGCTGCTGACCGCCTGAAAGGTCGCCGCCGCGGCGCCCCAGCATCTCCTTCAGCACGGGAAACAAGGTGAAGACCTCGTCCGGGATGTGATGCTGAGTGCGCGGCAGCGGAGCGAATCCGGTGGCGAGGTTCTCCGCTACGGTCAGCCTGGCAAAGATCTCGCGGCCTTGCGGCACCAACGCCAGCCCGGCGCGAGCCCGCTGATACGGCGGCAAACCGTTGAGTTCCCGATCTTCCCAAACGATTTGGCCGGCGCGGATCGGATGAAGCCCGAAGATCGCCCGCAACAGGCTGGTCTTGCCGACGCCATTACGGCCGAGGATGCAGGTGACTTCGCCCTTTTTCGCGGTGAGGCTGACCCGGCGAAGCGCTTGGCTCGCACCATAATAGAGATCGACCGCCTCCACCGAAAGCATGACTCAGCGGCCGAGGTAGACTTCGATCACGCGCGGGTCGTTCTGGACATGGTCGATCGAGCCTTCGGCCAGCACCGCACCCTCGTGCAACACCGTCACTCGCGCCGCCAGGCTGCGCACAAAGGCCATGTCGTGCTCGACCACGACCAGGCTGCGGCTGCGGTTGATCTCGCGCAGCAGCTCGGCCGTGTCCGCGGTCTCCGCGTCTGTCATGCCGGCCGCCGGCTCGTCCACCAGCAGCAATTTGGGCTCCTGGGCCAGGAGCATGCCGATCTCGAGCCATTGCTTCTGGCCATGCGAGAGTTCGCCGGCGCGACGATAGCGCTCCGGGGCCAGGCGGATCGTCAGCAAGATCTCCTCGATGCGGCCGCGCTCGACCGGCGTCTCGCGCGCCGCCAGCGCGAAGCGGGGGCTGCGATCGCCGGCCAGCGCCAACAGCAGATTGTCCCTCACCGACAACGGCTCGAATACGGTAGGTTGCTGGAATTTGCGGCCGATGCCGAGCCGGGCGATCGCCGGCTCGTCGAGCCGGGTGAGGTCGGTGTCGACACCAAACACGGCGCGTCCGGAATCAGGTTTGGTCTTGCCGGTGATCACGTCCATCATCGTCGTCTTGCCGGCTCCGTTGGGGCCGATCACCGCCCGCATCTCGCCTTCCTCCAGCACCAAGGAAAGCCCCTTGAGCGCCTTGAAGCCGTCAAAGGAAACGGTGATGCCGTCGAGATAGAGAAGCGTCGGCTGGCTCACCCGGTGACCTCTCGCACTACTGTCTCGGCGGCGGCCGACTCTGCAGCCGCAGACTCGCGTTCGGGTGCGGTGCTCGAGCGGCGGGCAGCGAATAGACCGAGAATGCCGCGCGGCAGGAACACAGTGACAAGGATGAACAGCCCGCCCATCGCAAACAGCCAAATTTCGGGTAACGCGCTGGTCAGCCAGGTTTTCCCCAGGTTAACCAGGACCGCGCCCAGGATCGCGCCGGCGAGGGTGCCGCGCCCTCCGACCGCCACCCAGATCACTGCTTCGATCGAATTCGCGGGGGCGAATTCCGATGGGTTGATGATCCCGACCTGTGGCACGTAGAGCGCGCCGCCGAGCCCGGCGAGCATCGCCGAGATCACCCAAACCGTCAGTTTGTAGGATTCGGGGCGATAGCCGAGAAAGCGGGTGCGCGCCTCCGCGTCGCGAACCGCCACCAGCACCTTGCCAAAGCGCGAACCGGTGATGGCGCGCGCCAGCAGGAACGCGGCCGAGAGAACCACTGCGGTGACCAGCATCAGCCCGACCGACGCGCTGTCCCGGCCGAGCGGCACGCCCAGAATGTCCTTGAAATCGGTCATTCCGTTATTGCCGCCGAACCCCATCTCGTTGCGGAAGAACGCCAGCATCAGCGCATAAGTCAGCGCCTGGGTGATGATCGACAAGTAAACCCCGCTAACCCGCGAGCGAAAAGCGAACCAGCCGAACACCGCAGCCAAAACGCCGGGAACCAGGACCACCATCGTCAGGGCAAAGCCGAAATGGCTGAATCCGTGCCAGTACCAGGGTAGATGCTTCCAGCCGAGAAACACCATGAAGTCGGGCAGGGTCGGGTTGCCGTAGACGCCGCGCGCGCCAATCTCGCGCATCAGGTACATACCCATCGCGTAACCGCCCAGAGCGAAAAATGCAGCGTGGCCGAGCGTCAGGATGCCCGCATAGCCCCATACCAAATCGATGGCGAGAGCCAGGATGGCGTAACAGAGATACTTGCCGACCAGCGAAACGGCAAAACCCGGGACATGTACCGCGCTGGCCGCCGGGGTCAGCTGGTTCAAGACCGCCAATATCGCGGCGCCGCCGAGGACGCAGCCGAGTGTGACGGTGGTGGCACGGTCCGGGTAGATCATGCTTCGACCACTCGTCCCTTGAGTGGGAAGAGCCCGCGCGGCCGACGCTGGATGAACAGGATCAGCAGCACGAGCACCAGGATCTTGCCCAGCACCGCGCCGGCAAAGGGTTCGACCAGCTTATCGACCACCCCTAAGCTCATGGCGCCGAATACCGTGCCCCACAAATTGCCGACGCCGCCGAGCACCACCACCATGAAGCTGTCGATGATGTAGTTCTGACCGAGATTGGGGCTGACATTGTCGATCTGGCTCAGCGCCACCCCGGCGATGCCGGCGATGCCTGAGCCGAGACCGAAGGTAAGCGCGTCGATCAGTGGGGTGCGGATGCCCATCACCGCCGCCATGCGCCGGTTCTGCATCACCGCGCGGATGCTGCGCCCGAGCCCGCCCCAGCGCAGCACGCCCATCAAAGCGCCGAGCACCAGCGCCGCGAACACGATGATCCACAGCCGGTTCACCGTCAGGGTTAGGCCGCCCAAGCTCACCGCGCCGCTCATCCATGGCGGCGACGATACGTCCTGGTTGGTCGGACCGAAGATGCTGCGCACCGCCTGCTGCAGGATCAGGCTGAGGCCCCAGGTGGCGAGCAAGGTCTCCAGCGGTCGGCCGTACAGAAAACGGATCAAGGTTCGTTCGATCACCACGCCCAGCATGCCCGCCACCAAAAACGCTGCCGGCACCGCAAACAGCAGGCCGAGATCGGTCAGCGCCGGGGCCGAGGCGGCGATCAGCTGCTGCACGACGAAGGTGGTGTAGGCACCGATCATCACCATCTCGCCATGCGCCATGTTGATGACGCCCATCACTCCGAAGGTGATGGCCAGCCCCGCGGCCGCCAGCAACAAGACGGCGCCGAGGCTGATGCCGTAATAGACGTTTTCGAGGACGCCCCAGAGCTGCAGACGCCGGTCGATTTCGCGGATTGCCTCTTGAATCGCCGCCGCGACAGGAGGCGGCTGCCCCTGCAATGACTCCAGCAGGCTGCGCGTCGAAAGGTCCGCCCGCGCCGCCACCTGATGCACCGCAGCGAGTCGCGCCGAGACGCTGCCGCTGCTTGATTTCAGCAGCGCCGCGGCATGCGCCTCGCGCAGCATGCCGGCGACGGCAGGGTCGCGTTCCCGGGCCAATGCCTGTTCGATCAACGGCAATGCGCCAGCCTCGGCCGACTGATAGAGTTCCTCCGCCGCATCGAGGCGCACTTTCTTCTTTGGCGAGGTCAGGTCAAGTGCGCCCTCGGCGGCCGCGATGGCGGAGCGCACCGAATCGTTGACGATCACCAAACGCACATTTACCGGCGGTGGGGCCGCAACCGGCGCGCCGGTGCGCGCATCGACAAACCCCTTGGCAGTGCGGATATAAAGAGGCGAGTCCGGCCGCGGCCAACGCCAGGCAAACAATCGGCTGTCGCGCAACGCGTCGATGACCGGGGCGGCGCGGGGGCTACCGGAAACGGCCAGCGCCGAAACGCCGCGCGCTACCATATCGAAATTTGTGCTGGCCATGTCCGAGAACGGATCGCTACCGGCGCGGGCGGGTCCAGACATCGCCAGCATCAGCGATAGCACCGCGCCAAGCATCACTGCACGCAGCGGCAGCCGCCAGCGGCGCCAGCCTTTGCCGCCGCCGGGCATGCCGATCAGGCCTTGCCCTTACCGAGGCATTTGCCGGCGACGACGTCATAGCTGCCGCAAGACATCGGCGGCAGCCAATCGCCGATCAGATTCTTGCTTTCCGGCAGATAGGGCGACCAAGGCTGGGCGACCACCAGGCCAGGCGTCTGCCACACCACGTTGAACATGCCATCGCCCTGGACCTCGCCGATCAACACCGGCTTGGTCAGGTGATGGTTGGGCATCATCGTGGCGTAATCGCCAGTGAGGTTTGGGTGGGCGACGCCGATCATCGCCTCGATCACCGCATCGTGATCGGTGGTGCCGGCTTTTTCTACCGCTTTGACCCACATGTTGAAGCCGATGTAATGCGCTTCCATCGGGTCGTTGAACACGCGCTTGTCGTTGTTCACGAACTTTTTGAAGGCGGCAACGACGTCCTTGTTCGCCGGGGTGTCGACGCTTTCGAAATAGTTCCATGCCGCCAGATGGCCAACCAACGGCTTGGTATCGATGCCGGCGAGTTCCTGTTCGCCGACGCTGAAAGCCACCACCGGGATGTCGGTCGCCTTGATGCCCTGGTTCCCGAGTTCCTTGTAGAAGGGGACGTTGGCGTCGCCGTTGATCGTCGAGACCACCGCGGTTTTCTTGCCGGCGGATCCGAAACCCTTGATCTTGGCGACAATCGCCTGCCAGTCGGAATAGCCGAACGGGGTATAGTTGATCATGATGTCGGGCTCGCCGACGCCCTTCGCCTTGAGGTAAGCCTCGAGGATCTTGTTGGTGGTGCGCGGATAGACATAGTCGGTGCCGGCCAGCACCCAGCGCTTCACCCCGACCTGGTTCATCAGGTAATCGACCGCCGGGATCGCCTGCTGGTTCGGCGCCGCCCCCGTGTAAAACACGTTGCGGCTGCACTCCTGCCCCTCGTATTGCACGGGGTACAACAGGATTCCGTTCAACTGTTCGAAGACCGGCAGCACCGATTTGCGCGAAACCGAGGTCCAGCAGCCGAACACCGCGGCCACCTTGTCGGACGCCAGCAATTGCCGGGCCTTCTCGGCGAAGAGCGGCCAGTTGGAGGCAGGATCGACCACCACGGGCTGGATCGTTCGCCCCATCACGCCGCCCTTTTTGTTCTGCTCGGCGATCAGCATCATCATCACGTCTTTGAGCGGCGCCTCGCTGATCGCCATGGTGCCGGACAGCGAGTGCAGAATGCCGACCTTGATCGGGCCGCTCTCGGGCGCGGCAGGCGCCGCTTTCGCCTGTGGCGCCGGGCCGGCGATCGCGCCGAGGCCGGAAGCGGCGACCGCCAGGCTAGCGCCGAGCACCCCGAGCTGGCGACGATCGATCGTGAAGCCGTTGGATGACATAAGGCGCTTCCCTGTCTACGTGGAGGCTCACACAATGCCTCCGCGCAGCGGAGCAAGATCGAGGCCAAGCGGGGCGAAAACCGGCGCTCGCGCGCTCTGGCCGCGAGGCTTCGTCGCGGGATGTCCGGTCGCGATGACCGACGATGAATGGGACAGACAATCCCGGTAAATGCAGCCGCTGGGCTGGTTGCGGCGTTCGGGCGAAAATCCGCGTCGCACCTCAGAGACGTTACACCGCATCTGGTTTTGGCCTGTTTTTTAGGCGATCACATGCCGCATCCAGCGCCACCTGCCGAGTCGCTGTTGGCGGATCTCGTAGCATGGGTGGTGGTGCGGCGCTATCGTGGCGCGGGCCCTGTCCAACAGCTCACAGGATCTGCGATGAGTGATCACGATGCGGTACTGGCCGCCAATCTCGAATTCTATCGCGCGTTCGCCACGCGCGATGCCGCCGCTATGGACGCACTATGGGCAAAGCGCGCGGCGGTCGGCTGCCTGCATCCGGGATGGACGGCGCTGACCGACCGCGAGGCCATCGTCTCGAGCTGGAGCGGGATCCTGTCAAACCCCGACGCGCCGCGCATTTCCTGCTTTGACGAGCGCGTCATGCTCTACGGCGATACCGCCCTGGTGCTGTGCGAGGAGGAGCTCGACGGCGGCACCCTCGCTGCCAGCAACCTGTTCGTCCGCGAAGACGGGGCGTGGCGGATCGCCCATCACCACGCCGGCCAGATCGTTCGGCGCCAAGCGGAACGCCGCCGGCCATCACGGCTCAATTAAACGCCCCCCCCCCGGGGGGGCTATGCCGCGCGCGAGCGGGTAAAGGCTGTCCGCACTTCGCCAAGGCGCAACGCAGTCTCTGCGTCGATAATGCCGTCGACGCGGGCTGGGCGGAAACGCCGCTGGAAGGCGACGATGGCCGCTGCCTCGTTGCCGACCCTTACACAATATCCGATTGCAGCCAGATCGGCTGCGGCTTGCGCCCGGTCGACTGGGGCATCCGCTTCCCGCCGACCCGGCGCTGGCCAGATCCCGACGCCGCCGCGGGCAAGACGGGGCCAATCGAAAAGTTCGCCGGGGTCGGTCTTGCGTTCCGGCGCGATGTCGGAATGACCGACAACGCGATCTAGCGGAATGGGATGTCGAGACAACATGTCGCGGCACAGCCATCCGACCGCCGCCATCTGCGCGTCGGGAAACGGGCGGTAGCCCCATTGATGGCCAGGATTGACGATCTCGATCCCGATCGACACGAAATTGAGGTCACGCTCGTCCTGCCAGCACGACAATCCGGCGTGAAACGCGCGGCGCATTTCGGGCACCAGCCGCCACACCGTGCCGTCTTCATCGACCAGGTAATGGGCGCTGACCCGCGCCGCCGGGTCGCACAGCCGGTCGAGCGCCATCGCGGCGCTCCGCATCCCGGTGTAATGCAGCACCAGCATGTCGATGCGCGGCCGTGCGCCGCGATGCTCGTGGTTGGGCGAGGGCCGGTCGCGGATCGCGAACAGGGTCATCTAGCGGTGGCCAGACCCGGCAATTTGCAACTCAGATATCGTAAACGTCGACGATCCCGGGCAAAGATTTGACCGCGGCGCGGACTTTTGGATCGACCCGGAAGCCGCCGGGGATCGCGATTTCGACTTCGCGCTCGGGCAGGTCGAGCACGACCGAGACGCGGCCGCGGCCACCTGCCTCGCAGGAGATTAGGTTCTTCAGCGTGGCGAGGGCGCGGGCTTCGCCAAGAAACACCCGCAGCCCGGCTGCGGTATGAGCGACGATGTCGTCGAGCGGCTCGATCTTTTGCGCGGTCAGCCGCAGGCTGTCCTCCTCGCTGCGCACATCGACCGTGACCGCGAGCGGCTGGCCGGCATCGAACAGCGCCCGTGCTTCTCGCAGCATCTCGGCGAACAGGGTGACCTCGAAGACCCCGCTCGGGTCCGACATCTGGACAAAGGCAAACCGGTTGCCGCGCGCCGAGGTTCTTTCCTTGCGGCCGATGACGATGCCGGCCAGACGGAACCGGGTCGTCGTGTTCGCCGCCAAGGCCGCCGGCAAATCGGCCGAACGCAGGATGCCGGCCCGTTCGAGGCTTTTGCCATAGGCGCTGAGCGGGTGGCTCGACAGGTAAAAACCGATCGCCGCGAATTCGTGCTGCAACCGGTCGACCGCGGGCCAATCATCGATCAGCGGCAAGGATGGCCGGTCGCTGAGACCGATACCGAACAGACTACCTTGACCATCCTGCCGCTCGGCGGCGGTGCGGCTCGCCTGACGCAGCAGCAAATCCGCCGCGGCAAAACTCTGCGCGCGGTTTGGGTTCAGGATGTCGAAGGCCCCGGCCTTGGCCAAACTCTCGAACTGGCCGCGGTTGAAGCTCTTGGCGTCGAGCCGCCGCGCCAGATCGAACAGGTCCCTGAACCTGCCGTTCTGCTCGCGCTCGCGCACCAGTTCGGCCATCGCCTGCCCGCCGACCCCCTTGACCGCGGCCAGCGCATAGCGGATCGCGGGCTTGCCGGTCTTCGGATCGGTCTCGACCGAAAAGGCGACGCCGGAGTTATTGATGTCAGGCGGCAAGAGGGAGATCGCCAGCCGATCGGCCTCCTGCCGAAACTGGTTGAGCTTGTCGGTGTTGCCCATGTCGAGGGTCATCGATGCGGCGATAAACTCGACCGGATGGTTCGCCTTCAGATAGGCAGTCTGATAGGCGATCAGCGCATATGGCGCCGAATGGGATTTATTGAATCCATACCCGGAAAACTTTTCCATCAGATCGAACACAAGGTTCGCCTGCTGGTCGTCGACGCCGTTTTTCGCCGCGCCGGCGACAAAATTCCCGCGCTGAGCCGCCATTTCGGACGCGTTCTTCTTGCCCATCGCGCGGCGCAGCAGATCGGCGCTGCCAAGACTGTAGCCGGCCATGATCTGCGCGGCCTGCATCACCTGCTCCTGATAGGTGAAGACGCCGAAGGTATCCTTTAAGATCGGCTCCAGCAGCGGGTGCGGATAATAAATCGGTTCCTCGCCGTTTTTGCATTTGATGTATTTCGGAATGCTGTCCATCGGACCCGGCCGGTAGAGCGCATTCATTGCAATGATGTCCTCGAAGCGGTTGGGCCTCAGCTTGCGCAGACTGTCGCGCATGCCCGAACTTTCCAGCTGGAATACGCCGGTCGTATCCCCCCGGGCGATCAGCGCGTAGGTCTTGGCATCGTCCAGCGGCAAATTCGCCAGGTCGATCTCGACGCCCCGCGCCTCAAGCAGTGCAACCGCCTGCTGCAGCACATCGAGCGTCTTGAGCCCGAGAAAGTCGAATTTAACCAGCCCGGCCAGTTCGACCCATTTCATGCTGAATTGGGTCACCGGCATGTTTGAGCGCGCGTCGCGATAGAGGGGCACCAATTCGGCCAGGGGCCGGTCGCCGATCACCACCCCCGCAGCATGGGTCGAGGCGTGGCGGTAGAGGCCTTCGAGCTTCAGCGCGATCTCGATCAGCCGGGCCACGGTCTCGTCGCCGTCGCGCAGCTGCTGCAGCACCGGCTCGCCGGCGATCGCTTTTTCCAGGGTGACCGGGTGGGCCGGGTTGTTGGGCACCAGCTTGCACAGCCGGTCGACCTGGCCATAGGGCATCGCCAGCACCCGGCCGACATCGCGCAGCACCGCGCGCGCCTGCAACTTGCCAAAGGTGATGATTTGGGCGACCCGGTCAGCGCCGTATTTCTGCTGGACGTAGCGGATCACCTCGTCGCGCCGGTCCTGGCAGAAATCGACGTCGAAATCAGGCATCGACACCCGTTCCGGATTGAGAAACCGTTCGAACAACAGGCCGAAGCGCAGCGGATCGAGATCGGTGATGGTCAAGGACCAGGCGACCACCGAACCGGCCCCGGACCCCCGACCGGGTCCGACCGGGATCCCAGCTCGCTTGGCCCATTGGATAAAGTCGGCGACGATCAGAAAGTAGCCGGCGAAACCCATGGCGATGATCGTGCCGAGCTCGAATTCGAGCCGCTCGCGATAGGACCGCACTTGGCCGTCGCTCAGATCGCGGCGGGCCAGCCGCACTTCGAGCCCGGCCACCGCGGCCCGCCGCAGCGCGCTTTCCTCGCTCTCGCCCTCTGCGGTCGGAAAGGCGGGGAGGATCGGCTGGCGCGGCTGCGGCAGAAAGGCGCAGCGCCGGGCGATGACGAGGGTGTTGTCGCAAGCCTCGGGCAGATCGGCGAACAGCTCGCGCATCTCCGCCGCCGACCGAAAATGATGGAGCGGGGTCAGCCGCCTGCGTTCGTTATCGGCGACCACCGTACCCTGCGCGATGCATAGGAGCGCATCGTGAGCCTGGTAGAAGCCGTGGTCGGGAAAATAGGCGTCGTTGGTTGCGACAAGCGGCAGGTCATGGCGATAGGCTAGGTCGACGAGGCCCGGCTCGCTGCGCGCCTCTGCCGCCTCGTCGTGGCGCATCAGCTCGATGTAAAGGCGCCCTGGAAAGGCCGCGATCAGCTCGATGAGGATCGTCTCGGCGGCCTCGGCCTGGCCATCGGCGAGCTGTCGCCCGACCGGCCCCTTGGGTCCGCCGGTTAGACAGACTAGCCCGGCGCTCGCCGCCGCGAGATCGGCGATGCCGACCGCCGGCTCCGCTGTCCCGTCGCCGGTGAGATAGGAGCGGCTGACCAGCGCCAAAAGGTTGCGATACCCGACCTCGCTCTGCACTAGGAGCACGATCCGCTCCGGTTCGGCCAGGCGCCCCGGCGATCCGTTCCGACCGGGCGTCTTGTCGCCGAAGACGAGCACCAGCTCACAGCCGACGATCGGCTGTACGCCAGCCGCGGCGCAGGCGGTGGCGAATTCAAGCGCGCCAAACAGGTTTCCGGTATCGGTAATCGCAACCGCCGGCATCCGCTCGTCCCGGCACAGGCGTGCCACTTCCTTGACCGGGATCGCCCCGGCCGACAGCGAATAGGCGGTGTGAACGTGCAAATGAACGAAATCTGCGAGGGGCATGCCGGCAATATTGCATGCGCCGCGGCGGAATTCACCAGCGCGCGGCGAACCCCAGGGATTCCGCCACGCTCGGGGCCACGAGCCGGATCAGGCCCACACCCCCGGCCGGGCGCGATTCGCGTCGGCGCACCAAGCCGCGAGGGTCGCCGGAGAACGGAGGGTTCGCGCGCGGTCTATTGCTTCGAGGACCCCGCAGCCAGGCGAGAGTGACGGGTCTCCCCGCTCAGACGAGAACCATCGACACGCCGGCTACGCGCTTAGTGGTGGAAGAGGTTCAGCGCGGAACCTTTGCGAAACCATTCGAGTTGCGATGCGCTGAACGTATGGTTGAGGCGCAAGGTCTCACTCGACCCGTCGGCGTGCTTGATCCGGCACTCGACCGGCTGGCCCGGCGCCATTTCCTCCAACCCGACGAGGCTCAGACGATCGTCGGCGCGGATGCGGTCGTAATCCGCCGGGTTCTGAAAAGTCAGCGCCAACAGACCCTGCTTTTTCAAATTCGACTCGTGAATGCGGGCGAAGCTGCGCGCGATGACCGCACAGCCGCCGAGCAGGCGCGGCGACAGCGCTGCATGCTCGCGGCTCGAACCCTCGCCGTAATTATGGTCGCCAATCGCCACCCATTTGACCCCGTGCGCCTTGTAGTCGCGGGCAATGTTGGCGATCGCCACGCTTTTCTCGCCCGACAGCACATCAATGCCGGTCCCGGCCTCGCCATTAAAAGCGTTGGTTGCGCCCATGAACATATTGTCGCTGAACTTGTCGAGATGGCCGCGGTAGCGCAGCCACGGGCCGGCTGGGGAAATGTGGTCGGTCGTGGTCTTGCCCTCGGTCTTGATCAATACCGGGCAATCGACGAAGTCCTTGTGGTCCCATGCAAGCCACGGCTCCATCAATTGCAACCGTTCGCTCTTAGGATCGACCGCTAGGGTGATGCTGCTGCCGTCCTCGGGCGGGGCGATGTAGGTCGCGTGGCCGCGCTCGAAGTTTTTTGACGGCACGTCGGGGGCAGGTTTCGGCGGATCGAGCCGGAACGATTTACCGGCGCTGTCGGTCACATTGTCGGTGAGCGGGTTGAACGACAGCCGCCCGGCCAGCGCCATCGCGGTCACGATCTCCGGGCTGCCGATGAAGTTCATCGTCGTCGGCTGCCCGTCGTTGCGACGCGGGAAATTGCGGTTGTACGAGGTGACGATCGTGTTCGGCACCGCGCCCTCTGCCGCGGAGCGGCGCCATTGGCCGATGCACGGGCCGCAGGCGTTGGCCAGCACGGTGCCGTCGATGTCTTTCAGCGATTGCATTTGACCGTCGCGCTCAATCGTCGCGCGCACCTGCTCGGAACCCGGCGTCACCAGAAACGGCACGCCTGTCTTCAGCCCGTGCGCCTTGGCCTGTTCGGCGACGTCGGCTGCCCGGCTCATGTCCTCGTAGGAAGAATTGGTGCAGCTGCCGATCAGCGCGGTCGAGATCTGGTCGATGAACCCGTTCTTCGCGTCGGCGACCTCAGCGGCGAGTCGCGAGATCGGGCGCGCGCGGTCCGGCGAATGCGGGCCGACGATGTAGGGTTCGAGCTTCGAGAGGTCGAGCTCGACGACCCGGTCGTAATATTTGCCGGGGTCGGCCTCGACCTCCTTGTCCGGCTCCAACAGCGCCCGATGCTGCTCGACGAGCGGCACCAGCGCAGCCTTGCCGGTGGCGCGCAGGTAGCGGGCCATGCGCTCGTCGGCCGGGAACATCGAGGTCGTGGCGCCGAGTTCGGCGCCCATGTTGGTGATGGTGGCCTTGCCGGTGGCGCTGATCGTGCGCGCGCCTGGGCCGATATATTCGACGATGGCGTTGGTGGCGCCGGAGACGGTCAGCTGGCCGGCGACGAACAGGATCACATCCTTGGGCGCGGTCCAGCCGTTGAGCTCCCCGGTCAAATAGACCGCGATATGACGGGGATAGAGCACCTCCCAGGGCAGCCCGGCGATGACCTCGACCGCGTCGGCGCCGCCGACCCCGACCGAGCAGGCGCCGAGACCACCGGCATTGGGCGTGTGCGAGTCGGTTCCGATGATCAGCTCGCCCGGAAACGCGTAGTTTTCTAGCACCACCTGATGGATGATGCCGGCGCCGGGACCCCAGAACCCCAGCCCGAATTTCGCCGCCGCCGAGCGCAGGAAATCATAAACTTCCTTGTTTTCGGCGAGCGATTCGCGCAGATCCGCGGCGCCCTCGACCCGCGCCTGGATCAGGTGGTCGCAATGTATCGTGGCCGGGACCGCGACCTTGTCGCGCCGCGTCTGCATGAACTGCAAAAGGCCGGTCTGCCCGAGCACGTCTTGAAACACCACGCGGTCGGGACGTAGCTGCAGATAGCTGTCGCCGGGCTTGAGCTCCTGGTGTTCCGGGTCGTCGAGATGCCCGAGCAACACCTTGTCCGCCAGGGTCAACGGTTTATCGAGCCGGCGGCGGACGACTGCAAGACTGCGCGTCATGGTAGCATAGACGGCAGCGGCCATTTCCGGGGTCGATTCGATCGAAACCATTGCTTAGCCTTTCTTGTCGATACTTGGCTGATGTTTTGAGCGTCGTCAGCGGGAGCTCGACCGCATCTACACTTAGATAAGTAGAAGAGGCTCGATGCCAAAGTTCCGGTGGAGCGACAGCCGTCCGATCATGCCCGATTCACCTTAAACCGTCCAGAAAATCTTCTGTCCTGGTAGCCGGCGGCGCGACGCTCAGCGCGCTTGCTCGAGCCGGCTTTACCGCAGCGGCTTTTGACACCGGCAACGCGGTCGTGCTGGAGCGGGTACGCGCCTAATTCCCTCGACGCCGGAATTGTCCAAGGGCCCCACGCCGGGCTCCGCCACGGCGGGGGATCCTGCCTTGGCGTGCTGGCTGACCGCGCCGCGGCTCCCCCTCGCACCCGATCAACGACCCCGCTCAGATCGCGTCGAGCTGCCAAGCGACGTCGTTGCCGATGCCCCACAGATAGCCGATGTTTGCCTGGCCGACGAGGGCATAGGCGCGACCTTGATGCCGCCAGTAGATCAGGTTGACGTCCTGGCGGCGCTCAAAAGTCGGCGGGATGTCCGGCTGGTTTAAGGACCCGATGATCAGAGCCAACGGGCCGATCGCCTTGTTGTTGGTCGTATAGACGAGCTGGGCTGCCGGACGTCCGTCGACGACGATCAACCGCGCGCCGCGAAAATTGAGGCCCCACGGTTTGAGGTCGGGCAGGCGCACCTGTTGCGGCAAGCTCTGGCTGATCTTTTGCAGCGCCTGGCGTGGGTCGCCGGTAGCGGGAACGTCGATCAGCGAGTTGTCGCCGGCGCTGACGAACAGCTTGAAGTAACCGGCGGCGTTGTCGAGCCAGAGATTGTCGGCGACTGCCGCCTCGATTGCCGGCCGCCCGAGGGCAGCGCCGGGGCTTCCTGGGATGAATTTGCCGACGCCGAAATAGGTGGCGCCGCCACCGGCGAGCAGGCCGGCCAACGAGGCGGCGATCGGCAGCCCGACGCTCCATCGCGGTAATCGCGCGACTCCCGCTCGCCGCCGCGTCGGCACGGCTCGGGGGCCGGTTCCGCCGGCAAGTGGCTGTCCGCGAGCTGCCGCGATCAGACGGTCGGGTAAGGGTTCGTGCAGCACGTCGTCGAAAGCGCGACGCACCAGCCTTGCCGAGAGCGCCAGCGCCGCCAACTGGTCGCTCAGGGCCGGGTCGCTGTCGAGCAGGGCGTCGACTTCGCGCTGCTCGGCCGGCTCGAGCTCGCCATCTAGATAGGCGACGAGACGGTCGTCACTGCGCTTCTGCATCCTTCCTACTCCTGCGCATCCCGCCAGCGGTTTCCAGCTGGAGCTGCAACGCGATCCGCGCGCGGGCGAGGCGGCTCATTATCGTTCCGACCGGCACCTGGGCCACCTCGGCAGCCTCCTTGTAGCTGAGCCCATCGACCGTCACCAACAGCAGCGCCGCGCGCTGATCCAGCGGTAGGCGATCGACGGCGCGTCGCACTTCGTCGAGGGCCAGCCGGGCCTCGACCCGGCGGACCGACTCGTCCGAGCCGAGCCGGTCCTCGCCGATATCGCCATCTTCTTTGCGCACGTCGCGCGAGCGAATTTGATCGATCCATATCGTCTGTACGATGCGGAACATCCAGCTGTCGAACCGGGTGCCCTCCTGGAATTGATGGCGGCGGGCGAGGGCGCGCTCGCAGGCTGCCTGAACCAGATCGTCAGCCTCGACGGCGGACCCCGTCAGCCCGCGCGCGAAGCGCCGAAGCCGCGGCAGCACCGCGATCAGCTGGTCGCCGAACCGACGCCCGTCCGGATCCTCGTCCGCGCTCGGACGTGCCGGGGACCCCGCCGATCTGTGCTCCGCCGATCTGTGCTGCAATGACAACGTATCTCCCCAAGGGTTATTCCCGGCGAAGCCCAGTTGCGAGGCTCCTCGATTGCTCGCCCCGAGCCGCCGCGCTATCAGACGTTTGCACGCCCGCACCAGAGCGGTTCGCCGGGGCAACCTAGCACGGTGGCGAAAGCGGACGAAAGGACGACGGCTTGCACCCTTGCGTGGCCGTCGGCCGAACCGCGCCGGGCCCGCTGCGGCCGCGGCGCCGCCCATGACGGTGAACCCGAGGGCGGGGTTCGCTCTTCACAAATCTGGGCCATCGCGGCATTGTGCAAACCCGCCGGCAGGCCCATTCAGGAACAGCCGCTCGATGAAGGTTGCCGTCATCAAAGAAAGACGGGCGCATGAGCGCCGCGTCGCGGCCTCGCCCGACACGGTCAAGCGGATGGCGGCGATGGGGCTCGCAGTCGTCGCCGAACGCGGCGCCGGCGAAGCCGCCGGCTTTACCGACGCGGCCTATGCCGCGGCCGGCGCGACGATCGCGGCGGACCCGGCGACGGCGCTGGCGGACGCCGACATCGTGCTCAAGGTGCAGCCCCCGACGAACTCCGGCGAAGCAGAGGTCGACGAGCTCATATGCTTGAAGCCGGGTGCGGTGCTGATCGGCCTGTTGCAGCCGTATCGCAGCCTTGCTGAGATCGAGGGCTATGCCCGCGCCGGGATCACCGCCTTTGCCATGGAGCTCCTGCCGCGGATCACCCGCGCTCAGGCGATGGATGTTCTGTCGTCGCAGGCGAATCTCGCCGGGTACAAGGCGGTGATCGACGCTGCCGACGAGTTTGGCCGCGCTTTTCCGCTGATGATGACCGCGGCCGGCACGATCAAGGCGGCGCGGGTGCTGGTGATGGGCGCCGGCGTTGCCGGTTTGCAGGCGATTGCCACCGCGCGCCGCCTCGGGGCAATCGTCTCGGCGACCGACGTGCGCGCCGTCGCCAAGGAACAGGTCGAGAGCCTCGGGGCGGCCTTCATTACCGTCGATGATGCGCTCGCCAGTTCGGCCGAGACGACGCAGGGCTATGCCCGCGAGATGGGCGAGGACTACCAGCGCCGGCAGCGCGAAAAGATCACCGAGGCGCTGAAACGCACCGATGTCGTGATCTGCACCGCGCTCATTCCCGGTCGCCGCGCGCCGGTGCTGCTGACCGAAGCCATGCTCGCCGAATTGGCCCCGGGCTCGGTAGTCGTCGATCTTGCGGTCGAGGCGGGCGGCAATGTCGAGGGCAGCCGGCCGGGCGAGGTCGTCACCACCGCCAGCGGCGTCAAGATTATCGGGCATGTCAACATGCCGTCTCGGATCGCCGCCGATGCGAGCCAGCTCTACGCCCGCAACCTGTTGTCTTTTTTATCCCTGCTCGTCAGCAAGGACGGGCAGTTGGCAATCGATGTCGACGACGAGATCGTCCGAGCGACCTTGCTGACCCGCGATGGGGCGGTGGTCAATCCGGCGCTGGCGCCCCCACCGGCTGCGACCCCGGCCACCCCGGCATCGAACCCCAACAACTGACGGAGACATGGATGGCGGACCCCGCCTCTCTGGCCGAGCGCGCCAGGGAGCTTGCCGGCGATGCCGGCACGCTCGCGCACAATCTCGACGCGATGGCCCGGCAATTGGGGGCGCAACCGACGCCAGCGGCGACAGGCGGGGCGCCCTTTGTCTTCGAGCTGACGATCTTCGTGCTCGCGGTGTTTGTCGGCTACCACGTCGTCTGGCGGGTGACCCCGGCGCTGCACTCGCCGCTGATGAGTGTAACCAACGCGATTTCGAGCGTGATCATCGTCGGTGCGCTGATCGCCGCCGGCCCGCTCGGGCTCAGCTTTGCAAAGACTGCGGGTTTTGTCGCGGTCACCCTGGCCGCGGTCAACATATTCGGCGGCTTTATCGTGACCCAGCGCATGCTCCAGATGTTCCAACGAAAGAAATAGCGGGGCGGCGGTGAGCCAAAACCTTTCGGCCTTCTTCTATCTGATCGCTTCGATCTGCTTCATCCTGGCGCTGCGCGGGCTGTCCTCGCCGCAAACCGCGCGCGCCGGCAATTTCTACGGCATTGCCGGGATGGTGATCGCCATCCTCACCACCCTCTCGACCCCGCACGTCGTCAGCTATTGGCTGATCGTGCTCGGGATCGTGATCGGCGGCGCTGTCGGCACCTATATCGCGCTGCGCATCCACATGACGGCGCTGCCGCAATTGGTGGCGGCGTTCCACAGTCTGGTGGGCCTCGCCGCGGTCTGCGTCGCTCTCGCCGCCTTCAGCGCGCCGGAAGATTATGGGATCGGGGTTCGTGGCGCGATCCACGCCGAGAGCCTGGTCGAGATGTCGATTGGCATGGCGATCGGGGCCATCACCTTTACCGGCTCGATCGTCGCATTCGCCAAATTGCAAGGGCTGGTCACCGGCCGGCCGCTGGTCTTCTCCGGCCAGCATCTGCTCAACGCCGGGCTCGGGATTCTCCTCGTGCTGCTGATCGTGTTGTTCGTCTCGACCGAGGCGACGGCGGTCTTCGCGCTGATCCTGCTGGTCTCGCTGGCATTGGGCTTGCTGCTGATCCTGCCGATCGGCGGGGCCGACATGCCGGTGGTGATCTCGATGCTGAACTCGTATTCGGGATGGGCGGCCTGCGGCATCGGCTTTACCCTTTCGAACAATCTGCTGATCATCATCGGCGCGCTGGTCGGCTCATCGGGCGCGATTCTCAGCTACATCATGTGCAAGGGGATGAACCGCTCGATCGTCAATGTGATCCTCGGCGGCTTCGGCGCCGAGGGCGGGTCGATCGCCGTGGGCGCCGGGGTGGGCGACCGCTCGGTCAAATCGGGCAGCGCCGAGGATGCCGCCTTCATCCTGAAGAACGCCGGTTCGGTGGTCATCGTGCCGGGCTACGGCATGGCGGTTGCCCAGGCTCAGCACGCGTTGCGAGAGATGGCCGATACTCTGAAAAAAGAAGGCGTAAAGGTGCGCTATGCGATCCACCCGGTCGCCGGGCGCATGCCGGGGCACATGAACGTGCTGTTGGCCGAAGCCAATGTGCCTTATGACGAGGTCCTGGAGCTCGACGAGATCAACCGCGATTTTCCCGCGACCGATGTCGCCTTTGTCATCGGCGCCAACGACGTGACCAACCCGGCGGCCAAGACCGATCCGTCGTCGCCGATCTATGGCATGCCAATCCTCGACGTCGAGCGCGCCAAAACGGTGCTGTTCGTCAAACGCTCGATGGCCTCGGGCTACGCCGGCGTCGAGAACGAGCTGTTCTACCGCAACAACACGATGATGCTGTTCGGCGACGCCAAGAAAATGTCCGAGGAAATCGTCAAGGCGATGGAATAAGCCCAGATTACAAAAATATGCCAAGAATTGTCGAGATAAACCCACACACTATGGCGTGTCCCAAGCGTGCGATCCATCCGGCTTGACAAATGCCTCAGCTATGGCCACGGCCTCATCTTCCAATCTCAGGTCATCATGAACCCAACGCCAAGTCTCGCGGATCAACCTATAAGTACCTCTTCCACCTTGGTATTCCTCACCCTATCCGGTCGTGAAACCGTTCCGATTGAGGTGAGCCGCTAGCTCGTCTGCAGACATCACCATTGCGTAGGAGTGAAAAAATCTCGCTAGACGCCATATGGAGCTTCTTCGTATTCATCTCATTCATCTTTGTCTTCTCTATGTGGCACGCGGCCACCTTGGTCGTCGCAATCCGGCTGACCTGGACGCGCATCCGGAAAATCGCCGCAAAGACGAGGTATATCGCTTGGCGGTGAGGATTTATTTAAACCAGCGACGATGCTCCCCGGCCTTTTCAATCCCGATGCGCCTTGCAAGTGCGTTCCGCTCGCGAGCGGCGCAGCTTTTCTTATCTTATGGACAGCCGTCGTCTTTGTCTTGCTTAGCGGTGAGGCGGTCGCCTGATGTTCGCCGGGGGCGTCGCGAAGCGAGGAGATCCGCGGCGCGCAGGGAGATTCCACCTGTATTTTCCCTGTATTATCAGGAGGAGCAGGCGATCGACGTGTGGGAACTCTTGGTGGGAACCGGCGTCTGCGCCGATTCGCGAGATCGATTGGGCGCTCGACGAACGTCGGGTCGAGTCGTAGCGGGCGTGACCGCGCCCGCTCTCAGTAGCCTTCGCGCTCCATGCGTTTGCGCAGGAGCTTGCGGTAGCGGCGGACCGCCTCGGCACGCTCCCGTGCTCGCCGCTCCGATGGCTTTTCGTAGCTGCGGCGGAGCTTCATTTCGCGGAACACGCCCTCGCGCTGCATTTTTTTCTTCAGGGCCCGGAGGGCCTGGTCGACGTTGTTGTCGCGAACGAGGACTTGCACGGGGGCTCTGCTCCATTGACGGCCGCCGGCCGCAGCAGGCGGCGCGGAATACGGCGTTATCTAACACCTCGGTTATCGCTTGTGAAGGTCGCAATCACCGGCGCGGCGCTTTACCGGGGGCGCCGCCGGCCACATATTGCCGAGCATGGCTCTGTTGAAGATCGCCCGGATGGGCAACCCGGTGCTGCGCGTGCCCGCGGCCAAGGTCGAGGATCCAAGGGCGGTCTGGGTGCGCCGTCTCGCCGAGGACATGATCGAGACGATGGAGGATGCCGGCGGCACCGGCCTCGCCGCACCCCAGGTGCACCAGCCCTGGCGGATCGTTGTCTTTTCTGTCTCCGGCGAACGCCTCAGCGGGATGCCGGGCGATGTCGCGCAGGATCTGACGGTAATGGTCAATCCGGTGGTCGAGGCGGTGGGGCAGGAGCGCGCCTTCGGCTGGGAGGGGTGCCTGTCGGTTCCGGGGCTGCGCGGCGTCGTCCCGCGCCATCTGCGCATCCGCTACCGCGCCAGCGGCCTCGATGGCGAAACCATCGAGCGCGAGGCCGAAGGCTTTCACGCCCGCGTCGTCCAGCACGAATGCGATCATCTCGACGGCATTCTTTATCCGCAGCGCATCACCGACCAGCGATTGCTGATGTTCCTCGAGGAGCTGCAGCGCCATCCGATCGATCTCGCGGATCTTCTCGCCGAAACGAGAGCGGCATGAGGAGCCCGCTCGCCGATAGCCGGCGCGAGGCATTGCTCGAAGCGATGCTGCCCGACGTGGCCTTCGACGGCTGGTCGCGCGCGGCCGTGCGCGGCGCGGCGCGGCGGCTCGGGATGCCGGCCGGCGAAGCGCTGGCGCTGTTCCCGGGCGGGGCCGGCGATCTGGTTGCCGGGTTCAGCCGCTGGGCCGACCGGCGCATGCTCGATCGGCTTGAAGCCTTGCCGCTGGACGCCTTGCGGATCCCCGAGCGCGTCGCGTTGGCGATCGGCATCCGGCTCGAAATCGTCGAGCCGTGGCGCGAGGCGGTGCGCCGCGCGCTCGCCGTCCTGGCGCTGCCGCACCATGCGCCGCTCGCCCTGCGCCTCACCTATGGGACGATCGACGCGATCTGGTATGCCGCTGGCGACAACGCCACCGACCTCAGTTTCTATACGAAGCGCCTGACCTTGGCCGCGATCTACGGCGCCGCCATGCTGTACTGGCTCGACGATCGCTCCGAGGGCTTTGTCGACACCCGCGCCTTTGTCGCGCGCCAACTCGCCGGCGTCGCCCGACTGGGCCGTATGCGGCGCGATTTCGATACCCTGGCAAAACAGCTGCCGAACCCGTTTCGCCTGCTGCGCCCGCTACGCTGAGACGTGCTCAGCGGCGGGGGATGAGCCGGGTGACGTGGCCCATTTTGCGGCCGGGCTCTACTTCGGTCTTGCCGTAGAGGTGCAGCTTGGCGAACCCATCGGCGAGCGCGTCGCGCCATTTGTCGACGTCGGCGCCGATCAAATTCTTCATGACCGCGTCGGAATGGTGCGCGACCGAGCCGAGCGGCAGGCCGCATAGCGCGCGCACCAATTGCTCGAACTGGCTGGTGACGCAGGCGTCGATCGTCCAGTGCCCCGAATTGTGCGGCCGCGGCGCGAGCTCGTTGACCAGGATCTCGCCCGATTGGGTCACGAACATCTCGACCGCCAGCACGCCGACGAGGTCGAGCTTTTCAGCGATGTGGCGCGCGATCGCCTCGGCCCGCATCGCCGTCTCAGCCTCGATCCGGGCCGGGGCGATGGTGGTGTCGAGGATATGGGCGACGTGCTGGTTTTCGACCGGCGGGTAGGTGGCCCAGGTGCCGTTGCGGCCGCGCGCGACGATGACCGAGATCTCGCAGGCGAAATCGACAAAGCTTTCGAGAATACCGATCGCGCAGCCCATCTGCCGCCACGCCTCCTCGGGCCTGGTCTCGGGATTGAGCGTCACCTGGCCCTTGCCGTCGTAGCCCATGCGCACGCTCTTCAGCACCGCGGGATAGCCGAAATCGCGCATCGCGCGGCCGAGCGCCACCACGTCGGACACCTCGCGATAGGCGGCGGTCGCGATGTCGATCGAATGCAGGAAATCCTTTTCCCGCAAACGGTCCTGCGCGATCTCCAAAATTTCGGCCCGCGGCAGCACGAGCTTTGAGGCGGCTACCGCGCGCACCGCTTCGGCCGGGATGTTTTCGAACTCGAAGGTCGCGACATCGACCACCGCGGCAAAGCGGCCGAGCGCCGCCAAATCCGAGAAATCGGCGACGGTCGCGGCGCCGCACACTTGTGCCGCCGGGCTGTCCGGCTCGCTCGCGAAGACATGGCAGCGGTAGCCGAGCCGAGCTGCGGCGAGCGCCGTCATCCGCCCGAGCTGGCCGCCGCCCATAATCCCGATCGTCGCTCCTGGGGCCAGCATCGACGGCGACGCCATCACACGGAATCCGGGTGCTCGGCGACACCTTGCGTCTGCCTTTGCCGCCAGCCGTCGAGCGCCTGCTCGATAGCGAGTTCCGTCGTTCCGAGCACCGCCGCGGCGAAGAGCGCGGCGTTGACGGCGCCCGCCTCGCCGATGGCAAAGGTCGCAACCGGGATCCCGGCCGGCATCTGCACGATCGATAAGAGGCTGTCGACGCCTTTGAGAACCCGGCTTTCGATCGGCACGCCCAGTACCGGGAGCGGCGTCAGCGCGGCGGCCATGCCGGGCAGGTGGGCGGCTCCCCCGGCGCCGGCGATGATCACCCGCAGGCCGCGCGAGCGCGCGGTGCGTGCATAATCGTAGAGCCGATCGGGAGTGCGGTGCGCCGAGATCACCCGGGTTTCAAAGCTCACACCGAGCCGCTCGAGCGTCTCGGCGGCATGCATCATCGTGCGCCAATCCGATTGGCTGCCCATGATGATGCCCACTGCCGGACCGGCCTCGCTCATTCGGGTTCTTCCGCGATCGGAACGCGACAGCGCTTATTATAGAAGCCGGACACTGCGCACAACCGCACTCGGATTGCGCCCTCAGGCGATGATGTCAGGCAACAGCTCGCTTTCGATTTTCAGAATTTGGTCCTTTAGCAGGAGCTTGCGCTTTTTGAGCCGCTGCAGTCGAAGCTGGTCGAACGGCGGCTGATCGGACAGACGCGCGATCACGTCGTCGAGGTCGCGGTGCTCGCTTTTCAGCACAGCGAGCTTGGCCTTCAATGATTCGGCGTCGAGATCCATGGCCGATGGCGCAAGGTTCGATCGGCACCATACCACTTTCAACGATCGCCGTCGCCGACGTCGCGCTCGGCCCCGCCGGGCCCCGCCGCAAGCCGATCGTTGCGATCAGCGGCCTCAGGGCTCGCCCCAGCGCCGGACCGTTCCGGTGTCGAGACCGAACAAATCGAGGACACGGCCGAGGGTCTGATCGACCATCTCGGCGATGGTGGCAGGTTTGGCGTAGAAGGCCGGAACCGGCGGAGCGATGATCGCACCCATTTCCGAGAGCGCGGTCAAGGTGCGCAGATGGCCGGTATGGAGCGGGGTTTCGCGCACGATCAGAACCAGCCGCCGGCGCTCCTTCAACACCACGTCGGCCGCCCGCGTCAGCAGGGTCGTGGTGGCGCCGCTGGCGATCTCGGCCATGCTGCGGATCGAGCACGGGGCGACCACCATCCCGATCGTGCGAAACGAGCCCGACGAGATCGGCGCCGCCATGTCGCCGGCAGCATGCACCACGTCGGCGCGTGCGCGCACCGCAGCCGGCTTCAGCTCGGTTTCGAGCGCCAGGGTCACCTCGGCCGCCCGGCTGATGACCAGATGGGTTTCGACCGGCAACGGCCGCAACAGCTCCAATAGCCGAGCACCATAGATGACCCCGGATGCGCCGCTGATGCCGACAACCAGGCGCGGAATTGCGGATATTTCTCCCATCGCGGCCTCTTTGAAATTTGCGGTCTTGACATATTTTGGTCATCGGGGAGCGTGGTGCCCCTGGCCGGAGCGTGGGTCCGGCGTTACCATCGTGCGCGGTCATTGTCTGTGAGGAGGATTGAGCATGTCGCCGCAGGATCGCATCGAAGCGCTGAGAGAAAAGCACGCGGCACTCGAACGCGCCATCGATGAAGAGGGCCGCCGTCCGCTTCCGAATGACGACGCGATCTCTGATCTGAAGCGGCAAAAGCTCCGCATCAAGGATGAGATTTTCCAGTTGGAAAGCCATTAACCATCCCCATCGGATGCGCGCAGGCTAGCGATTGTCTTGGCGTCTTGGCGGGGGTGTGGGAGCAGTGGCGCAAAAGCGGCATTTCGCCCGCGTGGCGGCGATCGGCGCTCTGGCGGCCGCAATCGTGCCTCTGACAGGCCTCCTCACGGCAAAGGCCGACGAGTTGTCGAACCTTCGCGCCAATCAGCAGCTACTCCAGCAGCGGATCGACCAGCTCGCACAGCCGCAGGTGCAAGTGCCGCCGGGGCCAGCGAGCGTCCCGGAGGCCGACGTTCACGCCACGGGGCCGTACCCGCCAGCAGTCGGCGGCAGCTTTCCGCGCTCGTTCTTGATTCCGGGCACCAGCACCTCGGTGCGGGTGGGCGGGTCGGCCGACGAGACCTTTCGCTACGGCACATCGAGGTAGCGCTTACCCCGTCGCCGCCGGGGGTCATCCGAGCCGGCCCGGCCCTAAGACCGCGTCACGCGCCGCTCTTGGCCCGCTCGCGCAGCAGGAATTTCTGGATCTTGCCGGTCGAGGTTTTGGGCAACGGGCCGAAGATCACCGTGCGCGGCGCCTTGAACCGGGCGAGATGCTCGCGGCAAAAGGCAATGATGTCGTCGGCGGTGGCGGCGGCTTCGGCTTTAAGCATGACAAAGGCGCAGGGGGTTTCCCCCCACATCGGGTCGGGGCGGGCGACCACCGCCGCCTCGAACACCGACGGGTGACGATAGAGCACGCTTTCGACCTCGACCGTCGAGATGTTTTCGCCGCCGGAGATGATGATGTCCTTCGAGCGGTCCTTGAGTTCGATATAGCCGTCCGGATGGACGACGCCCAAATCGCCGGTATGGAACCAGCCGCCGGCAAACGCCTCCTCGGTCGCCTGCGGGTTCTTCAGATAACCCTTCATGACGATGTTGCCGCGCATGAAGATCTCGCCCATTGCCGCACCATCGGACGGAACCGGCGCCAGGCTCACCGGGTCGGCGACCATCAGCCCGTCGAGCACCGGATAATTGACCCCCTGCCGCGCCTTCAGCCGCGAGCGCTCCTCGGTCGGCAATGCGTCCCACTCGCCGTGCCAGGCGCACACCGTCGCCGGGCCATAGACTTCGGTCAGGCCGTAGACATGGGTGATGTGAAAGCCGATCGCCTCCATGCCCTCGATGACCGCGGCCGGCGGTGGCGCCCCCGCGGTCATCATCTCGATCCGCCGGCCGAGCGCCCGCGACACCCCGGCGCCGGGGTTCAGCAGCATGTTCATGACCACCGGCGCGCCGCACATATGGGTGACGCCGTCGCGCGCGATCGTTTCATAAATCGCCGCGGCCTCGACCCGGCGCAGGCAGACATGGGTTCCGCCCAAGGCGGTGATCGTCCACGGAAAGCACCAGCCGTTGCAGTGGAACATCGGCAAGGTCCACAAATAGACCGGGTGGCGGCGCAGGCCCCAGACCAGGATGTTGCCGAGCGCGTTCAGGTAGGCGCCGCGATGGTGATAAACGACGCCCTTGGGATTGCCGGTGGTGCCCGAGGTGTAGTTGAGAGCGATCGCGTCCCACTCATCGGCCGGGGTGATTTCCGCGAAGTTTGCATCGCCGGCGGCGAGAAACGCCTCGTAATTGATGTTGCCGAGGCGGTCGCCGCCGGGCCCCGCCGGGTCGAGGATATCGACGACGAGCGGCTTGCGATCGAGCCGAGCCAATGCCTCCTTGACCACCGGGGCGAATTCGGTGTCGGTGATCAATATCTTGGCCGCCCCGTGACGCAGGATGAAGGCAATCGTTTCCGGGTCAAGTCGGATGTTGAGCGCGTTCAGCACCGCGCCGGCCATCGGCACGCCGAAATGCGCCTCGAACATCTCGGGGATGTTGGGCGCCATCATCGCTACGGTGTCGCCGCGTCCGACGCCAGCCGCCACCAACGCGCTCGCCAGCCGGCGGCAGCGTTCGAGCGCCTCGCGCCAGCCATAGCGGCGCGCGCCGTAGACGACCGCCGGATGGTCGGGATAGACGGCGGCGCTGCGCAGCAGAAAGCCCATTGGGCTCAACGGCAAGAAATTGGCCCGGTTCTTGTCGAGCGCCATTTCGTAGGGGTTGGTTTTTCCTCTCGGCGACATCCGCGTTTCTCCCCGAATCCGCCATTTTTGCGCCGTGGGTCGACAGTGTCGAGCCGCTTCGCCCGACAGCCGCCGCCGATACGCTCGGCGGACGGTTCCGATTATTGACGCCGGGCGCCGAAGCATCGTAGAAGACGCGCCCGTGGGCGCCGGGCTAGCGACCCCCGATAATTTCACCAGCTTTGTTTGGTTGAGGTACGGCATGGCGCGCAGATGCGCAATCACCGGCAAGGGCGTCCAGGTCGGCCACAACGTCAGCCACGCCAACAACAAGACCAAACGCCGCTTTCTGCCCAATTTGCAGCAGATCTCGCTGCTGTCGGACGTGCTCGGGCCGATCCGCATGCGGATTACCACGGCGGCGATCCGCACGATCGAGCACAAGGGCGGCATCGACGCTTTTTTGCGCAATACACCTAACCGCAAGCTGACGCCGGAGATCCGCCGGCTGAAACGACGGGTCGAGGCAGCGGCGGCACGCCGAAGCGGGTAAGCCCGGCCCGGTGCGGCCCCGTTGCGGGGCGTTCGCCCGGGGACGGCGGGTCAGGCGAAATCTGGCGGTGTTGGCGTTGACCGCGGCGCTTCTTCCGGCAACCGCCGGACAGGCGGACATCCGGTACCGGACGACGATAACCGGCGCCGCCAGCGGCGATCTCGCCGATCTCCTCGACAAAGTCTCCGAGCTCAAGTCGCTCGAGGGCCGACAGCCCGCCTCCGAGGAGGCGCTCCGGCGCCGCGCCGACCGCGATCTCGCCCGACTCGCTGATGCCGCACACAGCCTCGGCTATTGGGACGCCCGGTTCGACTACAGGATCGATACCGCCCCCCAACCGCAAAGGGTCACGGTCAAGGTCGCCCCGGGGCTGCTCTATCGCGTCGCCTCGGTAGCAGTGCTCGGCCCCGACGGCCGGCCTCTTGCGATCCCGCCCGCTGCGGCGCCGTTGCCGCTGAAGCCGGGGGACCCGGCGCGCACCGCCCCGGTGGTGGCGGCGCAGGCGGCGCTGTTGACCGCCTTTGGCGATAGCGGGCACCCCTTTGCCAAGGTCGACAGCCGCCGCGTCGTGATCGATCGCCGCAACCATACGATGGCGGTGACCTACGAGCTCGCGCCCGGTCCGGCGATGCGCTTTGGCGGCGTGGCGATCACGGGGTTGAAAACGCTCAATCCCGGATATGTCGAGCGCCGTCTGCGCTGGCGGCGCGGTGCCGCCTACGATGCGGCCAAGGTCGAACAGACGCGCCGCGCGCTGATCGAGAGCGGCCTGTTCAGCACGGTGCGGATCACGCCGCAGGCGGAGCCCGGCAGGCCCGGAAGCGCCCAGATGACGATCGACGCCACCGAGCGCCCGCACCGCACGATCGGCGCCGGGCTCGGCTACAATACCAGCCAGGGCGCCGCCGCTCGTATCTTCTGGGAAAACCGCAATCTGTTCGGCAACGCCGAGTATCTGAGGCTGTCCGCCACCGCCGGCCAGCAGGTCTATGGCCTCAACGCGAATTTCCGCCGCCCGGATACATTCGCCACCGATCAGGATTTTCTGGCGACTGCCGAGATTGCCAATGAAACGCCGTCGGCCTATCACAGCCGCCGCGCGCTCGCCACCGCCGGTTTCGAACGCCGCTTCGGCCGGCTGCTGACCGGCGGCCTGCTGCTCGAGGGCGAGGAGGCCAATGTCGAAGAACTTGCCGATTTGTCGACGCTCACTTCGGCCCAGCACACCCAGCGCTACACCTTGGTCGGCGTCCCGGCCTATGTAAAGCTCGACACCACCGACAATCTGTTGAGCCCGAGCCGCGGCTGGCGGGCCCAGCTGTCAGTCACCCCGGCCCACACCTTTTCAAGCCCGAACCTTAACTTTGTCACCAATCTGTTGTCGGCCAGCACGTATTGGCAGGTCGGTGCACAGGGCCGCACGATCCTCGCCGGCCGGGTGGCGCTGGGCTCGCTCGACGGCGCGTCGTTGTTGCAGCTCCCGGCCGACCAGCGGATATACGTCGGCGGCGGCGGGACGATCCGGCCCTACGGTTATCAGCTGGCTGGACCGCTCGCCCCCAACAACGAGCCGATCGGCGGTAAATCGAGCCTGGTGATGAATTTCGAGGCTCGCATCAAGGTCACCGATACGATCGGCGTGGTCCCGTTCGTCGACGCCGGCAGCTATTACGAAACGAGCCTGCCGCAGCTCAACCAGCGCCTGTTGTACGGCGTCGGGCTGGGGCTGCGTTATTATACCCCATTCGGCCCGCTGCGACTCGATCTGGCGACCCCGCTCTACAAACGCAGCGCCGATTCGTGGATCCAGGTCTATGTCAGCCTCGGCGAGGCTTTCTGATGCGCGCGGTCGCCCGCTGGCTCGCAATCGCCCTCGCCGTTCCGATCCTGCTCGCGCTGGTGGGGTTCGGGCTGCTGCAAACGCGAGCGGCGCAGGCGTGGCTGGCGGCGGTCATCGCCCGCTCGGCGAGCAAGCCCGATTTTGTCGTATCGATCGCCGGGCTGCGCGGGTTCCTGCCGTTCCATGTCAATATCGATCGCATCGCCATCGCCGACGCCGGCGGCGTCTACCTGACCTTGCATGGAGTAGACCTCGATCTCGCCCCGGCCGATCTCATCGCCGGCGCGCTGCACATCCGCGGGCTTGAGATCGCCGAGATCGATATGGCGCGGCCGTCGACGGCGGCGTCGGCGCCGCTCTCCGAATATCTCCAAGTCCCGCATATTCCGCTGACCCTTGTTCTCGACCGGCTCGTTATCGCGCGCCTGGCTTTGGCGCCGCCGGTTCTGGGCGAGAGCGTCGTCGCCACGCTCGCCGGCAATGGCGAGATCAGAGGCGGAGCCGCGCGGGCCGCACTCGACCTCGATCGCACCGACGGCGTCCCGGGAAAGCTCGCCTTACTGATGTCGCTGACCGGAACTCATCCGGTGCTGAGCCTGCGGCTGCATGCGGACGAGCCGACCGGGATTCTGCTCGACCGCTGGCTCGGCCGCACCGATCGGCCGGCGCTGACCCTGTCGTTCGACGGCCGGGGACCGCTCGCCGACTGGCACGGCCGGCTGACCGCCTCGGCCGGCGCGCTCGCCCGTCTCGACGCCAATGTCGCGCTCGAGGTCGGCTCTGCAACTGTTCTCGGCTTGTCTGGAAAAGCGGCGGTGGCGCCCTTGCTGCCGGCCGATCTCGCCTCGCCAGTCGGCGCCCAGGCCGGCTTTTCGCTGCGCGTGAGGTTCGGCCGGCGGATCGTCGTCAAGCGACTGTCGCTGGACCTCGCCGCCGGCACCCTGTCGGGCGACGCTGCCTTTGGCGGGCCCAATCGGGCCATCGCGGCGCATCTGCGCGCGAATTTCCCGAGGCTCGCGGTGCTGTCGGGGATCGCGGGTGCTCCGCTCGAGGGCGCGGCGAGTCTGAACATCGGAGTAACAGGAAGTCAGGACCATCCGGTCGTCACCGCGGATTTGACGGCAGCCGGGATCGCCGCTGCCGGTTCGGCGGCAAAGCGCGTTGCGGTCCATGTCGCGGCGCGCCCAACCGGCTCGCTCGCGGACGCCGCCACTCGCATTGCGGTTGCGGCAAACGGCCGGATCGAAGGGCTCGCCGTCGCCCGGGCCGGCGCGATGGCGCAGCGGCTGGGGCGGCGCATCGACTGGTCGCTCGCCGCCTCCGCCGACCGCGCGGCGCGCGCCATCGAGCTTAGCCAGCTCAAGGCCCAAGACGGCGGCCTCGCTGTGGCCGGCTCGGGTCGCTTGGCGATTGCCGGCAGCGCAACCTACGGCGAGGTGGATTTCACCGGATCGGCGGTGGGAATGCGCACCGGGATCGCAGCGGTCGACGCCTTGATCGGCGCCAAAGCCGTATTCGCCGGTGCTGTTCGCCGCACTCCCGCCGGCGCCCTCGCGCTCGATCGCGTGGCGCTGACCGGCGCCGCCGCCAAGCTCTCCGGCCACGCTCAATTCGACCCGGCCTCGCATATTTTGGCTGCGGCGGTGACCCTCGATGTGCCGCAGCTGAAGCCACTCGGTGCGGCGCTGGGCACCAAGCTCGCCGGTACGGTCACGGCCTGGATGACGGTGCAAGGGCCGCTCGACCGGCTGCGGCTGCAAACTGAACTCGAAGGGCGCAGCATCGCTGGCGGCGGTGCCGCGATCCAACGTTTTCGGTTGTCCGGCGAGGTCGCCGACCTGGCGCAGCCGACAGCGGCGATCGACGGCAATTTTCGCGCGCTCGGCCTCGACGGCAGATTGGCGCTGACGGCCGGGCTGATCGGCAATTCCGAACTCGCGATACCGCATCTGCGGGTGCAGGCGGCGGACAGTACAATCGAGGGCAATCTGCGGGTGGCGCTCGCCACTGGTCTGCTGCAAGGCGCGTTGGCCGCGCGACTGCCCGATCTGTCGCGCTGGTCGGGGCTGGCCGGGCGGCCGCTCGGCGGCAGCCTTGAGCTGAATGCCAATTTCGCCGCGCAACGGGGCGGGCAGGCGCTCGGTCTCTCACTCGCCGCAGCGCGGCTCGCCGCCGGCGCCGGGTCGTCGCGCATCGCCATCGGCCGGCTCGCCCTGAGCGCGCGCCTCGCCGACATCTGGCGCATGCCGTCGGCGACCGGGCGGCTGGCGCTGAGCGCGGCGCAGATCGGCGCAGCGGATTTCGCCAATGCCGCGGCAACGTTTTCCAGCCCGCGCCCCGGCCGCTTCCCTTTTTCCGGCAGCGCCGAGGGCCAGCCGCTGACGGTGAGCTTCGCCGGCGAAGGCGGGCTCGCGCCGGGCGGCGCCGAGCTGCGTCTGACCCATCTCACCGGCTCGCTCGGCAGTGATCGGATCCTGCTCGCCCAGCCGCTCGAGCTGTCGCGCCGCGGCGCCGATCTCGCTTTTTCCGGCCTCGATCTACGGCTCGGCGCCGGCCGGGTCGCCGGTAGCGGAGCGGTCAATGGCGCCACCCTGTCGCTGGCCTTGAATGCCACCGATCTGCCGCTCGCCACCGGCGCGCGGCTCGTCGGGTATCCGGGTGTGCACGGCGCCCTCTCGCTTGCCGCGAGATTGGGCGGGACCCTCGACGCACCGCGAGGGCATGTCGCTGCTGACGCGCGGGGGCTGTCGCTCGCCGTGTCGAAACATGTGCAGGCGCCGCGGCTCGGGTTGAGTCTGGCCGGCGATTGGAACGGCCGGACCATCGACCTGCAAGGCCGGGTGACCGGGCTCACAGGCGACCGGATCTCGGTTGCCGGCTCGCTGCCGCTGGTGCTGACGCGCGCACCCTTGGGCATCTCGCTGCCGCCGCGGGATGCGCTCTCGCTGCGGCTCCAAGGCGGCGGCGAGCTCAGCCACCTCGCCGATCTGTTGCCGCTCGGCGAAGACCGGCTGAGCGGCCGCTTTACGGCCGACGTCGCGGTAGGCGGCACCATCGCTTCGCCGGCGGCGAGCGGCCGGCTGCAGCTTTCCGGCGTACGCTATGAAAATTTTGCGACCGGCGCGGTGCTGACCAATCTCAGCGCCGATCTGTTCGGCGACCGCGACCGCTTCAAGTTGGCCTCACTGTCGGCCGGCGACGGCGCTGCCGGCTCACTGACGGCGCAGGGCAGCCTGGTGCTGGACGGGGCGTCCGGGCCGAGCGCGGAATTGTCGGCGAGGCTCGCCAAATTCCGGCTGGCGGCACGTGACGAAGTGCTGGCGACCGCGAGCGGCACGGTGTCGGTCTCCGGTCCGCTGGCAGCACCCAGGGTGGCGGCCGCGCTGACCCTCGATCGCGCCGACATCAATCTTCCGGACAGCCTGCCGCCGAGCGTCGTCGTCCTGCAGGTGACCGAAATCGGGGGCTCAACCGGAAAACCCCTGGCGACGGCATCGGCGGCGCCGGCGTTTTCGGCCGCGCTCGACATCGCGATCGCGATGCCCGGCCAAGTCTCTGTGCGCGGTCATGGCCTCAACAGCAATTGGCGTGGTCGGCTCAGGATTACCGGGACCAGCGCCGCCCCGCGCATCGCCGGGGTGCTGCTGGCGAGCCGCGGCAGCGTCGATCTGCTGGGCAAGAGCTTTCGCCTGACCCGCGGCGCCATCACCTTCGACGGCAGCGCCAAGCTCGATCCCGCACTGGACATCGTCGCCGAGGCGAACGCTGCCGACATCACCGCGCAGGTGATCATCACCGGCTATGCCTCGGCGCCAAAGATCATCCTCGCCTCGACCCCGCCGGTGCCGCAGGACGAGATCCTGTCGCGGATTTTGTTCAACCAGGGTGTTGGGCAGATCAACGCCGGCCAGGGTGTTCAGCTGGCCGCGGCCGCGGCCACGCTCGCCGGCGGCGGTCCGGGCGTGCTCGACCGGCTGCGCGGCAAGCTCGGCCTCGACTGGCTCGGGCTCGGCCAGGGGCCGGCCGGGGCGGCGAGCCCGATCCTGAACCCGAGCGTGGTCAACCCGTCGACCTCGAGCGCCACCGCGCTCAGCGCCGGCAAATATCTGATGCCGGGGGTCTCGGTCGGGGTGACCCAGGGGGTATCGCCGCCGACCAGCAAGGTCACCGTCGAGGTTGACGTCGGCCACCATGTGACGGTCGACACCGAGGCCGGCCAGAACGGCGGCACCGGCATCGGGCTCAACTACAAATACGATTATTGAGCGCAAGGCGACGGCCCGCGCTCATCACGGTCTCGGCTTTGTCTTGGTTGGAACATTGCATTCGGCCGGCTATGATTTTGGGTGATGAGCCGGTATCGGATTGATGCGGTGTGCGATCGACGACGCCGACCGTCCCGCGCCGCGATGAGCACCCTGTCGTGAGCACGATTGCGGCGCACGGCCGGTGAACGCCGGTCGGGCGATCGTCGTCATCGCGATCGGCAGCACCCAGACCGTCGCCTGGGCGTCAAGCTATTACATGCCGGCCATTCTCGGAGCGCCGATCGCCAAGGCGCTGCACCTATCGAGCGATCTGTTCTTCGGCTTCTTTTCCGCGGCCTTGCTGCTGTCGGCGGTGATCGGCCCCTCGGTCGGCCGACTGATCGACCGCCATGGCGGGCGCCTGATGCTCGCCGCCTCGAATTTGGTGATCGCCGCCGGCCTGACGATCCTCGCCGCTGCGCACGGGATCGGCGGGCTCGCCGTCGCCTGGGCGGTGCTCGGGCTCGGCATCGGCATGGGCCTCTACGATCCGGCCTTCGCCGCGCTGACCTGGCTCTATGGCCGCGAGGCGCGCAGCGCGATCACCGGGATAACCCTGATCGCGGGCTTCGCCAGCACGATCGGCTGGCCCGCGAGCGCGCTGTTTCTGCACGAATGGGGCTGGCGCGCGGCCTGCCTGATCTGGGCCGGGCTGAATATCCTTGTCGCCGCGCCGGTCAACTGGCTAGCGATCCCGCGCCATGGCCTGCCGGCCGCCGCGCCGCGGATTGCTGCCGAACTGCCTGAGGCCGAACCGCCGCGCGGGGCGATGCCGATCCTGGCCTTTTTCTTCGCCGCCACCTGGTTCGTGCAGGGTGCGATGGCGGCGCATCTGCCGGGCTTGCTGCATTTGGCCGGGGCGTCCGCGACCGCGGCGATCGCGGCGGCGGCCTTGGTCGGCCCGGCCCAGGTCGGCGCCCGCCTCGTCGAGTTCGGGCTGTTGCGATCGTTCCACCCGGTCTCCTCGGCGCGGATCGCCTCGGTGCTGCACCCGATCGGCGCGGTGTTCCTGGTCATGCTCGGCGCTCCGGGGATCGTCGCGTTCGCGCTGCTGCACGGCGCCGGCAACGGCATGATCACGATCGCCAAGGGCACCCTGCCGTTGGCCCTGTTCGGACCGCGGGGCTACGGGCTGCGCAGCGGGCTCCTATCGGCGCCGGCGCGGGTGCTGCAGTCGGCCTCGCCGTTCCTGTTCGGGCTATTGCTCAACCGGTTTGGGGTCGAGGCGGTGTGGTGGTCGGCCGGGCTGTGTCTTGCCGCCTTCGCCTCGCTGTTCGTCTTGCGCCCGGCCCGTGGTGCTACCGCCAACCCGTCGCTGGCCCGCTGACCCGCGCTCGCCAACCCGGCGCGCCGCCCCCATATAGCGCGGCATGCCATATTCCAGCCTGCGCGAGTTTATCGACCGGCTCGAAACCGGCGGGCGGCTGGCGCGGGTCAAGGCCCCGGTCTCGCCCGATCTCGAAATGACCGAGATCCAGACCCGGCTATTGGCCGAGGGCGGTCCGGCGGTATTGTTCGAGAACGTCGTCCGCAGCACCGGCGGGACGTATCCGATGCCGGTGCTGGTCAATCTGTTCGGCACCGTCGAGCGGGTCGCCTGGGGCATGGACCGCGAGCCCGGCCAGTTGCGTGAGATCGGCCGGACGCTCGCCTTTCTGAAGCAGCCCGAGCCGCCCGGCGGCTGGCGCGAGGTGCTCAACCTGCTGCCGTTGCTGCGCACCGTCATGGCGATGCGCCCGCGCACCGTGGGTTCGGCCCCCTGCCAGGAAATCGTCTTGCGCGGCAGCGAGATCGACCTCGGCGCACTGCCGGTGCAAACCTGCTGGCCGGGCGAGCCGGCGCCGCTGATCACCTGGCCCTTGGTCGTAACCAAAGGGCCTGGCGCGCGCCGCGAGGACGGCTTCAATCTCGGCATCTACCGCATGCAGGTGACCGGCCGCGACACCACCCTGATGCGCTGGCTCAAGCACCGCGGCGGCGCCCAGCACCACCAGCGCTGGAGCGCCGAGCGGGCCGAGCCGTTGCCGGCCGCTGCGGTCATCGGCGCCGATCCGGGCACCATCCTCGCCGCGGTGACCCCGGTGCCCGACACCCTCTCGGAATACCAGTTCGCCGGCCTCTTGCGCGGCCGCAAGGTCGAACTGGTCGACTGCAAGACCGTGCCCCTAAAGGTGCCGGCGCAGGCCGAGATCGTGCTCGAAGGCCATGTCTCGCTCGACGAATACGGCGATGAAGGCCCCTATGGCGACCACACCGGCTATTACAATTCGGTCGAGCGCTTCCCGGTCTTCCGCCTGTCGGCGATCACGATGCGGGCGAGCCCGATTTATCTGTCGACCTTTACCGGCCGCCCACCCGACGAGCCCTCGATCCTCGGCGAAGCGTTGAACGAGGTCTTCATCCCGCTCCTGCAGCAGCAATTCCCCGAGATCGTCGATTTCTGGCTGCCGCCCGAGGGCTGCTCCTACCGCATTGCGGTGGTGTCGATTAGAAAAGCCTATCCCGGCCACGCCAAGCGGGTGATGATGGGGATCTGGTCGTTCCTGCGCCAGTTCATGTACACGAAATTCGTTATCGTCGTCGACGACGACATCGATGCGCGCAACTGGAAGGATGTGATGTGGGCGGTCTCGACCCGCATGGACCCGGTGCGCGACGTGACCCTCGTCGATCACACCCCGATCGACTATCTCGATTTCGCCTCGCCCGAATCGGGGCTCGGCGGCAAGATCGGCCTCGATGCGACCGACAAATTGCCGCCCGAGACGCGGCGCCAGTGGGGCCGGCCGATCCGCATGACCGAAGCGGTGGTCGCCGAGGTGACCCAGAAATGGGCGAGCTACGGGCTGCCCGGATCGGGCAAGCCGATCTGGAAATGAACTCGTTCACCACGGAGACACAGAGGACACAGAGCCGCGTTGAGAGGATCAATTGGTGCGTGATCAGAAACCGCTATTTGTTTTATGGTCAAAATCTGCTGTTACTGCGGCAGGATCTAATATGGCCGATCTCCAGGCGAAAATCGTCGAAAAGGCGACCGAGATCATTTCGCAGGCGCGCAATTGGTTTATGCACTCAATATCTGTAAGTAACTGGAGCATTTGTTATACTTGTCGTGGACAAGAAGATTCGGAATTCTGGACGATATTTGTCCAGACTGGCTGGTACAAGCCGCCGATATCTGATCACGATGGGCACCAAAATCCTGAGCGTCGCAGCATTATGTTTCCTGAAGCTCTGAAGGAACCCGATAATGAGACGTTTGCATCCTATGGAGACATAATGAAAGGATAACGTCTTACGGCACAGGATGGCGAATTCTTTCGCCATACCGCAACCGGGATCTGCAGCAGACGGATACCGGCTTTCGCCGGTATGCCAAGAGGGTGGGGCGTACTCTCCGTGTCTCCGTGGTGAAATCACGCAAGGATTAGACATGACAGACGAGCAATCGAACCAGATCGATCTGCTGCACGATCTAATAGGGCGGGCCAGCCGTGCCGGCGCCGACGCCAGCGATGCAGTGCTGTTCGAGGGCACCTCCTTGTCGCACGGCCGCCGGCTCGGCAAGACCGAGAAGCTCGAACGCTCCGAGGGCCACGACCTCGGGCTGCGCGTCTTCATTGGCCGACAGCAGGCGATCGTGTCGTCGAGCGATCGGTCGTCGAAGGCGCTCGATGAACTCGTCGAGCGTGCGGTGGCGATGGCCAAAGCAGTGCCCGAAGACCCCTATTGCGGACTTGCCGAGCCCGGCGAGATCGCCCGCCAATGGCCGGCGCTCGACACGTTCGACGCGCAGGAGCCCAGCGCCGAGGTCTTGATCGAGCGGGCGCGCGCCGCCGAGGAGGCTGCCCTCGCGGTCAAAGGCGTGACCAACTCCGAGGGTGCCGAGGCCGGCTGGGGCCGCTCGGAGATAGCGCTCGTCGCCTCGAACGGCTTTGCCGGCACGTACCGCGGGTCGAGCCAGGGGGTCAGCGCCTCGGTGATCGGCGGTGAGGGCACCGGCATGGAGCGCGACTACGACTATTCGAGCGCCGTTTATGCCGCCGATCTGCGCGACCCGGCAGAGATCGGCAGGAGCGCCGGCGAGCGCGCGGTGCGCCGCTTGGGGGCAAGGAAGATGCCGACCGCTCGCGTTCCGGTGGTATTCGACCCGCGCGTCGCCCGCGGCTTCATTTCGCATCTGTTGGGCGCTATCTCGGGACCCGCGATCGCGCGCGGCACGAGTTTTCTGAAAGACCGGCTCGGCCAGCGCATCTTCCCCGAGGCGATCACCATCATCGACGACCCGCACCGCCGGCGCGGCCTGCGCTCGAAGCCGTTCGACGGCGAAGGCATCGCCAACCATCGCCGCGCGATCGTCGATAAGGGCGTATTGACGACCTGGCTGCTCGACCTGCGCTCGGCCCGGCAATTGGGCCTCCACACCACCGGGCACGCCGCGCGCGGCACCGCTTCGCCGCCATCGCCTTCGGCCACCAATGTGTGGATCGAACCTGGCGCCGCAACGCCGCAGGCGCTGATCGCCGACATCGAGAGCGGGTTCTACGTGACCGAGATGATGGGTTTTGGGGTCAATGGCGTCACCGGCGATTACAGCCGGGGCGCGGCCGGATTCTGGATCGACAAGGGTGAGATCGTCTTTCCGGTCAGCGAAATGACCGTTGCCGGCAATCTGAAGGACATCTTCGCCCGCCTCACCGCCGCCGACGATCTCGAATTCAGAGCCGGCACCGACGCCCCGACGCTGCGCGTCGACGACCTGACCGTAGCCGGGGCTTGAGGCGCATCGCTGCTATCAGTGGGCATGGGAAGGCGATTGACAAACACCCGCCTGACGCCACAACAAAAATCGTGATTGGACTCTGAGGAGAAGCCCGATGCCGCTCAAACGTCGCCAAATCGCCTGGCGGGCCGCCCAGGATCTGGTCGATGGCGCCTATGTGAACCTCGGGATCGGGCTGCCGACCCTGGTGTCCGACTTCATCCCGCAGGGTCGCGAAATCGTCTTGCACAGCGAGAACGGCATCTTGGGCGTGGGCCCCGCGCCTGGCGCCAACGCGGTCGATCCGGATCTGATCAACGCCGGCAAGCAGCCGATCACCCTGGTCACCGGCGGTAGCTACGTGCATCACACCGACTCATTCCTGATGATCCGCGGCGGCCACCTCGATCTGGCCCTGCTCGGCGCCTTCGAGGTCGCCGAGAACGGCGATCTGGCGAATTGGACGACCGACGATCCGGGCTTTCCGCCCGGGGTCGGCGGTGCGATGGACCTGGCGGTCGGCGCCAAGGAGATCCGCGTCCTCGTCGAGCACACGACCAAGTCGGGCATGCCGCGCATCCGCCGGCGCTGCGAATACCCGCTGACCGCGGCCGCCGCGGTGCGTCGGATCTACACCGACCTCGCGGTCATCGACGTCACCGGCGAAGGGCTCGTCGTACGCGAAATCGCCGACGACATCGATTTCGCGGCACTCCAAGCCAAAACCGAAGCCACCTTGCGCCCGGCCCCCGATCTCAAGCCGCTGCGCGCCCCGCCGCTCTAGTGATATCCCGACACGCGCTGCTGCCGATTCCCGTCGACCGGGCCTTCGCATTGATCGGCAAAACTTCACGCACAGCCGGTCTTCTGGGACGCGCCGCCGATCGGGTTCGGGTGAGTGCGCGATGAGGGTCGGGAAATTTTACAATCGTTCCCCGGTTGCAAACTGCTAAAAATACTATTTTATCAAATAGTTATAAAGATTACGCGATACTGCGTCGGACCTGGGTCCGGCCGGCGGTATCGGGATATTTTACAGAGGGGCGCTGCCCGTTGCGGTAGCTGGTCAGGATATACAATGATAACAATCAATTACTGGGATGGCGTGGATCTTGCGTCCCGATAGGGAGGTTCGCGCTTAAATCTATTTTGGCGCCTCAAGACGCTGAAGGAGGGTTTCATGGGTTTGAATCGTCTCGCTGCGGGTGCGGTGCTCGTAGCCGCGAGCGTGCTGGGGCTGGGTCGCGCGCAGGCAACACCCTACGTCACCGTCGA
>DASYNW010000087.1:0-18548 GCA_036008325.1 Allostellaceae bacterium | reverse complement strand
GGTCTTCTGGTCCTTGCCCCAGGCGCCCATGACCGCGGGATCGTTGACCGCGACGCAGGCGACCTCGTCGATGCCCTTGCCCTTGATCTCGGCCGCCTTGTCGACATAGCCCGGCAGATGGCGCTGCGAGCAGGCCGGGGTCCAATTCGCCAGATCGCCATTCTCGGCACTTCTCCTCGGGCAATTTACCACTGAGACAGTGAGGCGATGAGAGTGCGATCCGGGTTTTCCGCCCGGGGTCGGCGGGGCGATGGATCTGGCCGTCGACGCCAAGGAGATCCGCGTCCTCGTCGAGCATACGACGAAGTTGGCATGCCGCGCATCCGCCGCCGCTGCGAATACCCGCTGACCGCCGCCGCCGCGGTGCGCCGGATCTACACCGACCTCGCGGTCATCGACGTCACCGGCGAGGGGCTCGTCGTGCGCGAAATCGCGGACGACATCGCTTTCGCTGCAGATTTCCTGCGGAAGCAGCCAGCGGGTTTTGCTCGCTCCTGCCGGACGCGGCCTGGTGTGAGGCCTTCCCGCCAGCCTGTTCCCGTGCCTTAATCTCCCGATGAAGAGGCGCTTGGGAGGAAGTCATGGCGCAGGAAACGGTTCGGCTGGCGCGGTATGCGGCCGCCCTTCGCTACGAGGATATCCCGGGCGAGATCGTCGGGCGGGCCAAGGAATGCATCGCCGATACGGTGGCGGCGATCGTCTGCGGCGCGGCGCTGCCGTGGAGCCGGATCGTCGTCCGCTACGCCGAGCGCACTGGGCCGGGCGGCACATGCCGGATCCTCGGCTCGAGCGGGCCGGCGGTGACCGCACCCGCGGCGGCATTGGCCAACGGGGCCTTGGCGCACGCCTTCGAGCTCGACAGCCTGACCCGGCCGGGGGCCGGGGTGCATCCGGGCGCCACGCTGCTGCCGCCGGCCTTGGCCATCGCCCAGCAGCAGGGGTTGGGCGGGCGCGCCCTGATCGCCGCCTTTGTCGCCGGCTGCGAGGTCATGGTGCGGATCGGCCGGGCCACTGGCCACACCAACGAACAGCGCGGCTTTCACGCCCCCGGCAACACCGGGCCGTTCGGCGGCGCGGTCGCCGCCGGGCATCTGCTCGGCCTCAACGCCGCGCGGATGACGAACGCTCTCGGCATCGCCGGCTCGCTCGCCTCAGGGCTCCTCGAATTTGCCCGCGCCGGCAATGGCGGCATGGTCAAGCGGCTGCATCTCGGCCGCGCGTCGGAGGGCGGGGTCCTGGCCGCGAGCCTCGCCGCCGACGGCTTCGAGGCGCCCGACACCGTGCTCGAAGGCCCGTTCGGTTTTTTGGCCGTGTTCTGCCGCGAATGGGATGTGGCCGAACTGACCAGGGGGCTCGGCGAAGATTGGGAGACCGCCAGCATCGCCTTGAAGCGCTACGCGTGCCACATCAACGCCCACGCCGCGGTCAAGGCGCTCTCGCAATTGCAGGAAGAGCACGGCTTCACGGGCGGCGAGGTCGAGGCGGTGGCGATCGGCGGCAGCGAGCGCATGGCGACCTTGCACAACATCCCCGAGCCGGCCGATCTGATGATGGCGCAGTACAGCGTGCCGTTCTGCGCCGCGCTGGCGCTCTACCGCGATCCGCGCAACCCGGAATCCTTTGCTGAGGGCGCCCTCGACGATCCCGACATCCGCGCGCTCGCCCGCCGGGTGATGATGGTCGCCGCACCGCCCGTGCCCGGTCACGCCGCCGCCGCGGTCACCGTCACGGTCGATCTGAAGGGCGGCCGGCGGCTCGTCGCCAGCGCCGCGGACGGGACCCTCGCCGCCGCCGATCTCGGCGACAAATTCGCCCGCCTGACCCGCGCCGCGCTCGGCGACCGCTCGGGACCCCTGTTCGAGCGCCTGCAGCGCCTCGAGCACGAGCCGAGCCTCGATTGGCTCATGGGCATCTGAAGCCCGGCGATCCGGCTATGGCGTCCCCGGCTGCGGCGTGCGGGTCTCCGGCATCGCGCCCCAGACCAGCGCCGTCGCCGCCAGGCCGACGCCCGCGAGGCCGAGGAGGGCGATCGAATTCCCGAACCGGTCGGCGATGGCGCCGGCGAGGCTGGTGCTGAGCGTCGCACCGATTCCGATGGCAAACCCGACGAACCCCAGCGCCAGGTTGAAATGGCCCGATCGCCCGGCGATGTCGCTGGTGACGAGCGGAACCAAGACACCGATCGCGGCGCCGGCGATGCCGTCGAGGATCTGCACCGGCACCGCAAACGCCGGGTCGCTCGCGGCGGCGAACAGCAGACCGCGGATCGGCAGGGTGCAGAACCCCAAGAGCAGAACCAATCGCCGGCCGCGCGTCTCGGCCAGCCGGCCGATCGCCGGCGAGATCGCGGCGACGACCAGTTGCGGCAGCACGATGCAGGCTGCGATCAACAGGCTCGCCGTGCTGCCGACCCGCTCGGTCAAGGCGCTGCCGATGAGCGGCAGGATCGCGGCGTTGCCGAGGGTGAACAGCATGAGAGAGGCGGCAAAGATCAATAGCCGCCGGTCGGTCAATAGCGGGCGCAGGCCGTCGCGCCATCCGCCGGAGCCGGCGTCGCGGCCCGCCGCTCGACCGCCCGTGCCGAGGCGCGCCAGCGGCAGCAGCGGGACCAACGCCGGCAAGGTCAGCGCCGCGGTCAGGAAAAACACCGCGCGCTCCGACACGTAATACCCGCATGCGCCCATCAGTGCGGCACCGATCCCGTTGCCGATCGAGGCGAACCGGGTATTGCGGCCGAACCTGAGGCCCAGCATCGCCGGGCCGGCGACGGCGAGGCTGATTGCGGCGATCGCCGGCCCCAAGGTGCAGCTCGAAAAGCTGTGGATGATCTCGGCGAGGTAGACCGGGAGCGGCGTCGGCTGGATGGCGAACAACAGCGCGCCGAGGCTGAACGCCAGAATGCTGAAAAAGACCACAGCGGCTTTGTTGGCGATGGCGTCGACCATGGCTCCGGCCGGCACCTGGCTCGCCATCGCGCTGATCGTGCCGAGGCTTAGCGCGAGGCCGATCGAGGTTTCGGTCCATCCCTGCGTCGTCAGGTACACGGCGATGAACGGCCCGAAGCCGGTTTGGATGTTGCCGACAAAGAGGTTGAGCCAATCGAGCCCGCGCCCGGCGGGGGACGTCGCCGGCGGCGAGGTCACCGGAGGCCCGGCGCCGCTGTCCTTTCCGCCACCCGGCGCTCCGGTCCGGGCCACCTTGCCGGCCCGGTCATTTCTCGCCATTGCGCGATGCCGGGGCCTCCCACGGCGGGCCCACCATCTGGTTGGTGGCGGCGTCGGGCTTGTATTCCGGGGCGGCTTGAACCTCGGCTCGGCTGAGGCGCAGCGCCACCTGCCAATCGGGCTGGCCGGGGTCAAATCTCAGCAATCGCCAGTCGATCGCAATCTTGCGGCTGCCGACGCCGAGAAAACCGCCGAAATCGATGATCGCCGCCAGCGGATGTCCGTCGGCGGCGACCACCACATCGACGATCAGCCCCAATTCCTTGCCGTCGGGCCCGGTTACCTTCTTGCCGAGGATGCCGCTTGATGCCGCCGATTGCAGCGGTTCGAGGTTTTTTGGCTTTGGCGGGGCAGCGGCCGTCGCAGCCGGGGCAGTGGCGGGCTTTGGCGGGGCAGTGGCCGGCGCGGCCGGGGCAGTGGCCGGCGCGGCCGGGGCAGTGGTCGACGCGGCCGGGCCGGCCTGGGCTGGCTTCTGTCCTGTTGCCTGGGCAGCCGGTGGCTCACCAGGGCTCGCGGCAAGACCTCCCGAGGCGAGGATCGTCAGCACCGGTGCGGCGGCGGCAAGCCCGCACAACAACCGTCGTCGCAGGCCCGATCCCCTTATCGTCATCGCTGGTTGGCCGTCAGCGCCGTTCGGTCGGGCCGTGGCCGAAATCGAGCCGGCTCAGATCGCCTTGCCGCGGCAGGAGCTCGCGGGCCGGGCCGTCCTCGACGATCCGGCCGCGTTCGAGGACGACGATGCGGTTGAATGCGCTTAGGGTCGACAGCCGGTGGGTCACCGCGATCACGGTACGGCCGGCGAACAGGCGGGTCAGCGCCTCCTGCACCAATCGTGTCGACTCGCCATCAAGGGAGGAGGTTGCTTCGTCGAGCACGATGATCGGCGCATTGCACAGGAAGGCGCGAGCGATGGCGAGCCGCTGCCGTTGTCCGCCCGACAGCTTTAGGCCGCGCTCGCCGACAATCGTGGAGAAACCCCTCGGCATCCGGCTGATGAACTCGCCGCAATGGGCGGCCTCGGCGGCGCTGCGCACCTCCTCATTGGTGGCGTCCGGCCTGCCATAACGCAGATTTTCCAGAACCGATCGATGAAACAGCGAGATATCCTGATGGACGACGGCGATCGACCGGCGCAGGCTCTGCTGCGTGACCTCGGCGAGGTCCTGTTCGTCGATCAGGACATGGCCGTGCTCGGGATCGTAGAGACGCTGGAGCAGTGCCAGAACCGTCGATTTGCCGGCCCCGGACTTGCCGATCAGGCCAATCTTCTGGCCGGCCGGGATGTGCAGGGTGAAGTCCTGCAACACCCGCTCGTCATCGGGATAGCTGAAGCAGACGTTGCGGAACGACACCGACCCGCCGAGATTGATCAGCGGCTTGGCATTTGGCGCGTCGGTCATCTCGTGCGGCAGGCAAAGCACCCGAACCGCCTCGCCGAGCTTCGCCATATGCTGCAGCAGATCCACCATCGCCATGGCGAGATCGCGCGAGGCATGCAACACGCTAAAGCCCAAGGTCGTCGCCAGCACGACATCGCCGGTGGTGATGCGGCCGGCGCGCCACAACAGGACCGACCAGATCAGCACCCCCGCGGTCACCACGAAAACCGATCCGGCATGGAACAGCCGCAGCCGCTCGAGCGCACGCAGGCTGCGCCGCTGGGCCGACATTTCGTGCTCGATCCGGCGCGACAGCCGATAGCGTTCGCGCGGTGCGGCGCCAAAGGCGCGGACCAGCCCGATATTTCCGAGGATGTCGGCCAGATCCCCGGTCACCACCGCGGCGCGCGCGGCGAAGCGGCTGTGGAGGTGTCGGGTCCCGGCCGCCATCCGCCAGATCGCCGTGCCGATGATCGCGGCGATCACCGACAGCACCGCGCTCATCTGCCAGTTGACGATCCCGAGCACGGCGATGCTGCCGACCACCGCCGCGGCCGGGGGCAGGGTCATCCAGGTCACCGCGCTCTCGACGCTGAACGCGGCGTTGGCGGAGGTGGTGACGCGCCCGGCCAGAGCTCCGGGGAAACGATCGGCGAAATACCGCGAGCCGTGGCCGGAAAGGTGATCGAACAAATCGATGCGCAGGTCGCCGCCGACCGCGACAAAGGCCCGTGCGGCAACCCAGCCGGCGAGCCGCCACAACAGATTGTCGCCGGCGACGAGGCCCAGCAGCAGGCCGACTGCCGACCATAGCCGCCAGGCGTCGCCACCCTTTGAACCAAGGGCGTCGACCAGGTTCTTGACGCCGTATTGCGAGCCGATGGCGCAGCCGACCGCCGCCAGCACCGCGAGCAGCAGGATCAAGTGGCTGCCGCTCCGCCGGCCCACGTAATGCAGTAGAAATCGGCCCGGCCCACGGTCCGCGTACTCCGGTGGAGACATCAACGCATCCCTGAGCGCAGAAATGGGAACAAACTCTCGATATGCGCGGGCAGTCGCGGACCCTGCCGGTCGGCTCGTCGCCACCGGCGCCGCGCCCCGCCCCGCCCGAGGTTTTGCGGGGCTATCCGCTCAAACCGCCTGTCGGAGTGGCCGGTAGCGGGCGATCAGCCCGCGGTAGAGGTGGAGATAATCCTGCGCCATCCGGCGCGCGGCGAAGCGCTTGTCGAAGACGGCTCGGATGCGGCGGCGATCGAGCAGGTGCAGGCGCTTGGTGGCCGACACCGCCTCTTCCTCGTCATCGACGATAAAGCCGGTGATGCCGTCGTCGATGATCTCGGGAACCGAGCCGTTGCCAAAGCCGATCACCGGCGTGCCGCAGGCCATCGCCTCGATCATCGCGAGGCCGAAGGGCTCACGCCAGGCAATCGGGAACAACAGAGCCGCGGCATTCCCCAGGAACTCCGATTTCCGCTCGTCGCCGATCTCGCCGATGAACTCGACATCCGACGACGCCAGCAGAGGTTCGATGCGCTCGGCGAAATACTGTTGATCGACCATGTCGATTTTGGCCGCGATCTTGAGCGGCATGCCTGCTTTCGCGGCGATCCGGATCGCCGAATCAGGCGCTTTCTCCGGCGAGATCCGGCCGAGAAAGGCGAGGTAGCTCCCCCGTCCGAAACGCGGCCGGAGCAATTGTTCGGGAAGGCCATGATGCACGGTTGCGATGTAGTTTGCTTGCGGCAGCGGGTCGCGCTGCGCGTCGGAGATCGATACCACCGGAACGTCGGCGAAGACTTCGTAGACGCGCTTCAGCTCGGGCAGATCGAGCCGGCCATGCAAGGTGGTCACGAACGGCACCCTCACCCGGCGCAGCACCGGATAACTCAGATAATCGACGTGAAGATGGATAATGTCGAATTCCTCGGCCCGGCGCGCCAGCATTTCCAGCATAACGATGTGCGGCGCCAAATAATCCCGCATTGTCCGATCGAGGCGCAGCGCGCAGCCGCACACCGCCTCCAGCCGGGCTTTGGTGATGCTGTCGCCGGTGGCGAACAGGGTAACATCGTGACCGAGGGCGGTGAGTTCGTCGGCGAGGTAGGCGACGATGCGCTCGGTGCCGCCGTAGAGCTTGGGCGGCACCGATTCCATCAATGGCGAAACCTGTGCGATCTTCATGGCGATCCAGGCGAGGGCGCACGAACCGAGGCATCCCAAAGGCGGCCGTCGCAGCGCGATGCGAGAGCGGTTGCGCTGCCGGGCCCGACGCTCGTCCCTTAGCCTGGCGGCGCTCTTCCGGAACGTTGCTTGCCGATCGGAGTTCCGATCCGGCACCGGGGCGAGATGCCGCAGGCTGTGTTCCTTTTTGCGGCAGCGCCCAGCGCCTGCCGACTGGGCTCGATCACCGGCGCAATGGCGGCCCGGCGAGTCGGGTCAGCCGGTCTCGTCTGCCAGTTCGCCGAGATGGGCTAGGCACGCCTCGCGGCCGGCGGCGAAGTCGCCTTGCTCCCACCAGCGCTCAACCAGGTCGAGCAGCGCGCCGACGCGCGGGCCGGGCGGGATCCCGAGCGTGGTCACGTCGTAGCCCTTGAGCGGGAATGGCGGCGGCGTCCAATCGCGGGCGAGGGCAACGAGGCTCGCCAGCCGCTCGATCCCGGCCGGCCCGTCGGCCGCCGCCAACAGGGCAAGATCGCGGAAGCGCTCGGCGCCAAGCCGATAGAGCGCGCGCCGCTGCGCCGCCAAATCCGCCTGCGGGTCGAACGGCCAGGGCGGTGCCAGGCCGCGCAGCCGCTCGCGCCAGGCATTCGCCAGGTGCAGCCGCTCGGCCAGCGCTGCGGCACCATTGGCATCGACCTCGATCAGTGCCGCCAGGCGACGCAGCGGGTCGGGTTGCGGCTCGATCGCGATAATCCGCCGCAGCCGGTCGAGCCGGCGCGCCTCGGGCAAGGTCGCCGCCAGCACTCCGTCCTCCGCCATCATCCTCATCGCACGGCTCGGGTCGCGGGTTTCGAGCAGGCGGGTCAGCTCCTGCGCCACCCGCTCGGCCGACAGGTGCTGCAGCAGATCGGCCGCGGCGCGGCAGGCGGAGCGGGCCGAGGCATCGCCGTCGCCGATCCCGAAGCGCGCCTCGAAACGGTAGTAGCGCAACAGCCGCAGCACATCCTCGGCGATGCGCGTGGTGGGATCGCCGACAAAGCGCACACGGCGCGCACGCAGATCGGCGAGACCGCCCACGGGATCCAAGATCGTCCCGTCGGGGCTGAGAAAGATCGCGTTGATTGTGAAGTCGCGGCGTGCCGCGTCGGCCGCCCAATCGGCGTCGAAGGCGACACGGGCATGGCGGCCGTAGGTCTCGACGTCACGGCGCAAGGTGGTGATTTCGAAATATCGCGGCGGAATTACAGCCGTCACGGTGCCGTGCGCGAGACCGGTCGGCACCACCCGGATGCCGCGCTTTTCGAGAATTTCGACGATCCGCTCGGGCGGCGCCGGGGTGGCGATGTCGATATCGGTGCGCGGGGCCGAGCCGGCGGCCGCCGACCCGATTAGCGCGTCGCGCACCGCGCCGCCGACGAAACGCGCCTCGACCCCGCCTGCCGCGAGCGCCTCGAGCACGGCCCGGGTCGCCGGCTCGGTCATCCATTCCGGCGGCGCGATCCGGCGGCGATCCTCGGCGCAATCCTCAGGGGGCCCGGTCATCGCGGCGGCTGCGGCTCGATATGGCCGGGGACGATTTTGCCGTTCAGCCAGCGCGGCGCGACGTAGACGCCCTGCTGCGCGGTGCCGAAGCCGACGGTTATGACGAACAGCACGATCGCCAAGAGCACCGTGCCGGCGGCGGCGAGCCAAACCCAAGGTACGGCCGCCCACGGCAGGGCGCCGCCTTCATGCGGCGCCCCGATGGTGCTGATCCACAACAAATAGAGCGCGGTCGGCAGCAGCAGCGGCAGGACGACGGTGATCAGCTCCCGCACTTTGCCTCCTCACCCGGCCAGCACCTCGGCCAGGTTCACCAGCATCCCGGCCGTTGCCCCCCAGATGTTTCGGTCCTGATACGGCAGCACATAGAAAACCCGGACGCGGTTCTCAAAGATCCGCTCGGTGCGGCGATGGTTCTTCGGGTCGATGATGTAGGCGAGCGGCACCTCGAAGACTTCGTCGACCTCGAACGGGTGCGCGGCGAGTGGGAAGGGAGGTGCGACGATGCCGACGATCGGGGTGATCTCGAAGCCGGTCCCGGTGACATACGTATCGAGCCGGCCGATCACGGTCACGTGCTGGCGCGGCAGGCCGACTTCCTCCTCGGTCTCGCGCAGCGCCGCCGCGACCGCGTCCGCGTCGCCCGCGTCGATCCGCCCGCCGGGAAAGGCGATCTGGCCGGCATGCGCGCTCAGATGCGGCGTGCGCCGGGTCAGCAGCACCGACATGCCTTCGGCCCGATCAATGAGCGGCACCAGCACCGCCGCCGGCCGCAGCGCGATGCTGGGCGCGGTCATGCCCGGGTTGAGGTCGTGGTCGCCGCGGGTGGCGACCCTGAGGGCGGCTGCTTCGGCCGGGTCCGCGGTCCCGCCAAAGCCCCGCCTGCCGGGCTCGCCGTGCTGCGCAAACCGCGCGACCACCCATTCCCGCGCCAGCCGGTCCGCTCGCCCCTCGCCCTCCTGCATCGCTGCTGCGCCCCTCGATCGCTCGCCGGGCCCCGATTCCTCGGCGGTCATTGCCAATCCGGCCCCGGCTCGCCCACAGCGAAAAACACGCCATCGCTCCACACGCCGAAACGGAGCTCGCCGCCGTCCTCGTGCTCGCCCGCGAGATCGACCAGCTGGTAGAACACCGGCCGCGCCAGCCGCGCCTCGATCCCGCCGCGCACGAGTATATAGGGACGAGGCTCGCCGCTCGCCGCGGTCTCGACCCGCAGCGGGTGATCGGGCCCGGCCGTCACAATATCGTCCAGATTGGTCCGGAAGATCAGTTGCTGGCCCCGACCGTCGCCGGCGGCGGTCAGCTCCACGGCGAGAAAGGGAACGTCCTCGACCTCGATGCGGCCGCGCTCGGCCGGGGTGACGAGCCAGTACGACCCGTCGGCGTCGCGGCTCAGGACCGAGGCAAACAGCTTGACCAGCGGCAGCCGGCCGATCGGCGACCCGTGATGATGCCAGGTGCCGTCGCGGGCGATGCGGATGCCGAGATCGCCGCAGTCGCGCACGAGCCGCCGGCCGCGGACCGGGCCGTTTGTGGGGGAATTGCCGGGGCGGCTATTTTCCATCAGGCTCGCACCGTCAAAGAGTTTGAAAGAGGGATCCGGGCTTTTGTCTTCCCCCGCATCGGTCAACACCGCATCGGTCAACACCGCCCCTGCCGATCTCGTCGCCGAAGTCGAAGCGCTGGGACGCACGCTTTCCCTGGTGCGTGCCCGGATCGGCGAAATCATCTTTGGTCAGCACGAGGTCGTCGAGCAAGCCTTGATCACCTTGCTGTGCGGCGGCCACGCCTTGCTGGTCGGCGTTCCGGGGCTGGCCAAGACCCGTCTCGTCGAGACCCTGGGGGCGATACTGGGGCTCGACGAAAAGCGCATTCAATGCACGCCTGACCTGATGCCGGCCGATATCCTCGGCTCCGAAGTGCTCGAGGAAAGCGAAAGCGGACGGCGTTCGTTCCGCTTCATTCCCGGGCCGGTGTTCTGTCAGCTGTTGATGAGCGACGAGATCAACCGGGCAAGCCCGCGCACGCAATCGGCATTGCTGCAGGCGATGCAGGAAGGCCGGGTCTCGATCGCCGGGCAATACCACCCGCTGCCGCAGCCGTTTCACGTGCTGGCGACCCAGAACCCGCTCGAGCAGGAGGGCACCTACCCATTGCCCGAAGCGCAGCTCGACCGCTTTCTGCTGCAGATCGATGTCGATTATCCGGACCGCGAAGCCGAGCGCGAGATGCTGATCGCCACCACCGGCTTGGCCCAAGACCGGCCGGTTGCGGCGATGAGCGTCGCCGAGCTGATGGCGGCGCAGCGCCTGGTGCGCCGCATCCCGGTCGGCGAGAGCGTGGTCGAGGCGATCCTCTCCCTGGTGCGCTCCGGCCGGCCCGACGGCGCCGCCCCGGACGGCGGCGGCCCACACGGCGCTGCGCCGCGCGGCGCTGCTGGCGAGGCGGTCGCGCGCCATGTCTCGTGGGGGCCGGGGCCGCGCGCCAGCCAGGCCTTGATGCTGGCATGCCGGGCGCGGGCCGTGCTCGACGGCCGCTACAGCCCGTCGGTCGACGATGTCGTGGCCCTGGCGCCGCCGGTGCTGCGGCACCGCATGGCGGTCAGCTTTGCCGGGCGCGCCGAGGGGATCACGGTGGCTCAGGTGATCGAGCGGATTTCGGCGCCGTTCCGGTGAATTCCGTCGGGCCGCGGCCGCTCGCGTCACTGCTCGCGCGCCACGGGCCGCCGCCGGTTTCGCTGCGCGACCGGGCCGAGCAGACCGCCGCGGTGCTGCCGCCGCTGCTGGTCGCGGCCGAGCGGATCGCCGCCAACGTGGCCCAGGGCGTGCACGGGCGCCGCCGCGTCGGGCAGGGCGAAACCTTCTGGCAATTCCGCCAATACATGCCGGGCGACGCGGCGAGCCGGATCGACTGGCGCAAGAGCGCCAAGTCGCAGCGCCTCTATGTCCGCGAAACCGAATGGGAGGCCGCCCAGAGCGTCTGGCTGTGGCGCGACGCCTCGGCGTCGATGGATTACACCTCGACCGGATATGTCGTCGGTGCCGACTGGCCGGCCAAACGCGAACGCGCCGAATTGCTGCTCGTGGCGCTGGCCAGCCTGTTGGTGCGGGGCGGCGAGCGGCTGACCCTCTTAGGCAGCGGAATGGCGCCGGTCGGCGGGCGCATGGCCCTGTCGCGGGTGGTCGAGCTGATCGCCCGCGGGCACGCCGGGGCGGATGAGCCCTTGGGACTGCCCGCCTTCGAGCCGCTGCCGCGCGCTGGCCAGCTGGTGTTGATCGGCGATTTTCTGGCGCCGCTCGAGGCGGTCAACGCGGCACTCGCCCGCTTTGCCGGCGCCGGCCTCAACGGCCATCTGCTGCAGGTCGTCGATCCGGCCGAGGAAGACCTGCCGTTCGCCGGGCGGGTGCGGTTCGCCGGGGTCGAGGAGCGCGAGGAGATCGTCATCAGCCGCGTCGACAGCATCCGCGCCGAATATGCGGGCCGCTTCCGCGATCACTGCGCTGGCCTCGCCCAGATCGCCGGGCGGCTCGGCTGGACCTTTGCCGCGCATCGCACCGACCGTTCGCCCGGATTGGCGCTGCTGGCGTTGTACGAGGCGCTGTCGGGCGACCGGCGGTGATGAACTGAGCATGCTGGCGCTGGGCTCGCTCGCTTTCGCCTCGCCGTGGCTGCTCGCGGCGCTGGCCGGGCTGCCGATCGTCTGGTGGCTGCTGCGGGTGACCCCGCCGGCGCCGCGCCGCATCGCCTTCCCGGCGATCCGTCTGCTGCTCGGGCTGACCCCTCGCGAGGAAACCCCGGCGCGCACCCCGCTGTGGCTGATCCTGCTGCGCATCACGCTGGCCGCACTGGTGATCGTCGCCGCCGCGCACCCGCTGTTGAACCCGCAGGCGCGGCTCGCCGGAACCGGGCCGATCATCCTGGTCGTCGACGACGGCTGGGCGGCGGCCCGCGACTGGCCGGCCCGGCAGGCGGCGCTCGCCGATCTGCTGGCCGAGGCCGAGCGCGAGGCCCGCCAGATCATCCTCGTCACCACCGCGCCGCCGGCCGGGGATGCGGCGCCATCGCCGCTGGCGCCGCTGCGCGCCGCCGATGCGCGCGCCGCGGTCGAGGCGTTGCAGCCAAAGCCCTGGCCGGTCGACCGGCGTGCGGCGCTCACCCGGCTGAAGGCGCTCTCGCTACCCGGCTCGGGTGCGTCCTTCTGGCTCAGCGACGGCATCGCCGGAAACGGCGCCAAGCCGCTCGCCGCCTATCTCGACGATCTCGGCAGCCTGCGCTACCTCGCAGCCGGGCCCGGTCAGGCGCCGGTGCTGCTCGCCGCTGGCGATCGCCAGGCCAAGGATCTCGAAGTCGTGCTGCGCTCGCTGCCGGCAGCGGAGCCGCGGCTCTTCGAGGTGCGCGCGAGCGGCGCTGACGGGCGCCTGCTGACGCGCCGGCCGGCAACCCTCGAACCCGGCGCCAAATCGGTCGCCGTCGAGCTGCCGATGCCGGGTGAGCTCCGAAACCAGACTACCCGCATCGAAGTCGAGAATGGCCAATCGGCCGGCAGCGTGCTCCTGGTCGACGAGCGCTGGCGCCGCCGCCCGGTCGGGATCGTCGGGCCGCCGAACGGCAACGGGCAGCCGCTGCTCAGCCAGAACTATTACCTTGAACGGGCGCTCGGCCCGTTTGCCGAAATCCGACGCGGGCGGGTCGCCGAACTATTAAAGCGCCAGCTCGCGGTGCTGATCTACTCCGACTCGGGACCGGATTCGTCGCAGGAGGCGGCGGCGGTTGACAAATGGGTCGACGGTGGCGGGCTGCTGCTGCGCTTTGCCGGGCCGCACCTCGCTGAAGCGGCCGACCCGCTGTTGCCGGTGCGGCTGCGCCGCGGCGGCCGCACGATCGGCGGTGCAATGTCCTGGGAGCGGCCGGCGAAGCTCGCGCCGTTCGCGGCCGACAGCCCGTTCGCCGGGCTGGCGGTGCCGTCCGACGTCACGGTCTCGCGCCAGGTTCTGGCCGAGCCCGACATCGAGCTGGCCGGCCGGACCTGGGCGCGGCTCGCCGACGGCACCCCGCTGGTGACGGCAGCCAAGCACGGGCGCGGCTGGATCGTGCTGGTGCATACGACGGCCAATGCCGACTGGTCAAATCTGGCGCTCTCCGGCCTGTTCGTCCAGATGCTGCGCCGGATCGTGGCGATGAGCCAAGGGGTAACCGCCGCGGATGAAGGCACCTTGCCGCCGCTCGACACCCTCGACGGCTTCGGCCAACTGGGGCGCCCGCCGCCGACGGCGCTGCCCCTCCCCGGCAAGGCGCTCGCCGGCGCGATCGTCTCTGCCGCCCACCCGCCGGGCTTCTACGGCACGCCGGCCGCACGCCGCGCGCTCAATCTTTCGGCTGGGATCGCCGCGCTGAAGCCGATCGTGGGTCTGCCGTCCGATGTCGGGCGGCAGATTTTCGGCCGCGGCCGCGAGACCGACCTGCGGCCGCCGCTGCTGACCGCTGCGCTGCTTTTAGCGCTCGCCGATCTGTTGATCGCCTACGCGCTGCGCGGCCTGCTGCGCCGGCGCCCGGCGCGGATCGCCGGCATTGTTGTGCTCGCAGCACTGGCCCTTCCGCCCGCGGCGCGCGCCGACGACGCCTTTGTCATACGCGCCACCTCCGAGCTGCACCTGGCTTATGTGCGCACCGGGGACGAGGCGGTCGATGCGGAGAGCCGGGCCGGGCTCGTCGGACTCGGCGATGTGCTCAACCGGCGCACCGCGGTCGAAACCGGCGAGCCGCTCGCGGTCGATATCGAAGCCGATGATCTGATCTTCTTCCCGCTGCTCTACTGGCCGGTGACTGCCACCCAGCCGCCGCCGTCGCCGGCCGCGGTCGAGCGCATCAACCGCTATCTCGAAACCGGCGGCACCATCCTGTTCGACACCCGCGACGGCGACGAGCAATCGCCCGGCCCGTTCGGCGGCGCCGCGGTCGCGGCGCAGCGGCTGCGCCGGCTGACGGCCGGGATCAAGATGCCGGCTCTGGTGCCGATACCGCCCGACCACGTGCTGACCAAATCCTTTTACCTGATGCACGACTTCCCCGGCCGCTGGGATGCCGGGGCCCTGTGGGTCGAGCCGGTCGCCGATCATGTCAATGACGGGGTGTCGAGCGTCATCGTCGGCGCCGACGACTGGGCCGGCGCCTGGGCGGTCGACAGTAACGGCCAACCGCTCTACGCCGTGGTGCCGGGCGGTGAGGAGCAGCGCGAAATGGCGCTGCGCTTCGGCGTCAACCTCGTCATGTACGTGCTGACCGGCAACTACAAGGCCGATCAGGTGCACGTGCCGGCGATCCTGGAACGGCTCGGCCAGTGAGCAGCAGCGGCGTCTCGCTCGCCGCCGCGCCGCTGTTGCCGTGGGCGGCGATCGCGCTGCTCGCCCTCGGCGGCCTGTTGATCCTCGGCTTCGGCGTGCTGCGCCGCGCGCCGGGGCTGGGGTGGCGGGCGGTGGCGATCGCGGCGCTGCTGACGGCCTTGGTCAACCCGTCCCTGATCGAGCAGCAGCGCGCCCCGCGGCCAGACGTCGCCATCGTTGTCGTCGACCAATCGCCGAGCCAGAGCATCGGCCATCGCCGCCAGGCGACCGAGGCGGCCTTGGCGGCGATCAAGCACCGTCTTGCCCACGAGCCCGGCCTCGACCTGCGGGTAATCCGGGCGGGGGCGGCCGAACCCGGCGCCGGGGACGAGGGGACCCGGCTGTTCGCGGCGCTCGATCGGGCAATGTCCGATGTGCCGCGCCAGCGTCTGGCCGGCGTCGTGATGATCACCGACGGCGAGGTCGACGATGTCCCGCACGGCGACGCCAAGACCTTGGCGCAGGCGGTCGGCGCGCCGCTGCACGTGTTGCTCTCCGGCCGGCCGGGCGAAGCCGATCGCCGGCTCGTCGTGGCTCATGCGCCGAGCTTCGGCCTGGTCGGCAAACAGGTGAAGCTGATCATCCGGGTCGAGGATCTGCCCGAAAACGCCGCCGAAAAAGCCGGCGAGGACCCGGGCGATGCCCCCAACGACGCCGAAATCACCTGGCGCAAGGATGGCGGCGCGCCGCAGCAGGTCATGGTCCCGGTCGGCCGCGATGTCCCGCTTCCGGTCGCGATCGATCACGGCGGACCCAATGTGCTGGAGCTCGCGGTGGCGCCCGGCCCGCACGAGCTGACCCTGGTCAACAACCGCGCGGTCGTCGTCGTCAACGGCGTGCGCGACCGATTGCGCGTGCTCTTGGTCACCGGCGAGCCCTATGCTGGCGAGCGCGTCTGGCGCAACATTCTCAAATCCGATCCGTCGGTCGACCTCGTCCATTTCACGATCCTGCGCCCGCCGGAAAAGCAGGACGACACGCCAATCCGCGAGCTGTCCTTGATCGCCTTTCCGATCCGCGAGCTGTTCGACACCAAGCTCGACGATTTCGACCTGATCATCTTCGACCGCTACAGTCGGCATGGGCTGATCCCGCAGGCCTATCTTGAAAACGTGGTGCGCTACGTGCGCAACGGCGGCGCCTTTCTCGAAGCCGCCGGCCCCGGATATGGCAGCAGGATGAGCCTGTCGCGCACGCCGTTGGGACAGATCCTGCCGGCCGAACCGACCGGGAAGGTCTATGAGGAGGGGTTCAAGCCGCAGCTGACCGATCTCGGCCGCCGCGACCCGGTAACCGAGGGGTTGTCGGGGGCCGGCCCTCGCGGCGGACAACCGAGCTGGGGGCGCTGGTTCCGTCAGGTCGATGCGCGGGTCCACCGCGGCGTCACGGTGATGACCGGCGACCGCGGCGATCCGCTCTTGGTGCTCGATCGCGTCGGCAAGGGGCGAGTGGCGCAGCTGTTGTCCGACGAGATGTGGTTTTGGGCGCGCGGCTTCGAAGGCGGCGGTCCGCAGGCCGAGCTGCTGCGCCGGCTCGCCTATTGGCTGATGAAGGAGCCCGACCTCGAGGAAAACGACCTGCGCGCCACGGTCGACGGCAACCGCCTCGAGGTCACGCGCCAATCGCTGGAGCCCGATGATCGCCCGGTCACGGTGACCGCCCCCGACGGGTCGAGCCGCAGCCTGAAGCTTACGCCGACCCATGGCGGGCTCAGCGCCGCTAGTTTGGCGATTGATCAGATGGGGCTCTACCGGGTCACCGACGGCAGCCGCACCGCGCTCGCCGCGGCGGGGCCGCTCAACCCGGTCGAGTTCGCCGATGTCCGCACCACGGCGAAAAAGCTCGCCCCGGTGGTCGCCGCGACCGGCGGCGGCATCTTTTGGGTCGGCGGGGGCGAGATGCCCGAGATCCGCCGGGTGGCGCCGGATCGGGTCGCGGTCGGCAACAACTGGATGGGATTTCGCGCGAACGGCGATTATACCGTGATCGGGTTCAGCGAGACGCCGCTGCTGCCGGCGCTGGCCGCCCTGTTGCTGATCGCGGGCGGGCTGTTGGCGGCGTGGCGGCGCGAAGGGCGGTGAATCGGGTCGATGGTGGTTGTTCGTGCTGAGAAAGGTTCTGGCGCCGCTGCACCCGGACGGGTTCAAATTCGTCCTTGCCGCGGCCGTGGCGACGCTGCTGCTCTTTCTGCTGTGGGCGCCGGCGGGGTGGGTGGCGGCCGTGGTCACCCTGTGGATGGCGTATTTTTTCCGCGACCCGTGGCGGGTCACGCCATTGCGCGAGGGGCTGTTGGTCAGCCCGGCGGACGGTATCGTGATCTCGCTGGCGCCGGCGCGGCCGCCTCCCGAGCTCGACATGGGCGAGGCCGATTTCGTGCGCATCGGGATCTTTCTGAATATCTTCGACGTGCACGTCACCCGCGCCCCGATCGCCGGCCGGGTGGTGGCCTTGCGCTACACCAAGGGCCGTTTTGTCAACGCCAGCCGGGAGCAGGCGAGCCTCAACAACGAACGGATGGCGATTCGTCTGGCGCCGCCCGAGGGTCCGGAGATCGCCTATGTCCAGGTCGCCGGTCTCGTCGCCCGCCGCATCGTGTGCGATCTGAGCGAGGGCCAGCGGGTCGCCGCCGGCCAGCGGATGGGCATCATCCGCTTCGGATCGCGGGTCGATGTTTATTGTCCGCCGCCATATGTGCCGATGGTGGCCGCCGGCCAGCGGATGATAGGCGGCGAAACCATCCTCGCCGACCGGCTCGCGCAGGAGCCGCCGCGGCAAGGCATAGCACAATGACCCCAGGGCAGATGGCGGTCGCAGGAGCGGGGATTTGCGGGTGAGATCGGGCCGGATGCGTCGGCCGCGCCGAGGCAGGCTTTCCGACCTGTCGCTCAACCGCATGGTGCCGAACGTGCTGACCCTGCTGGCATTGTGCGCCGGCATGACCGCGATCCGCTTTGCGATGAACGGAAATTTCGTAGGCGCCGTGTTTGCGATCATCGTCGCCGGCATCTTCGACGGGCTCGACGGGCGCATCGCCCGGCTTTTGAAATCGACTTCGAGCTTTGGCGCCGAGCTCGACAGCCTGTCGGATTTCGTCAGCTTTGGCGTGGCCCCGGCTGCAGTCCTCTATCTGTGGACGATGTCGGGATTGCGTGGGGTCGGCTGGGCGATCGTTCTGTTCTACGCGGTGTGTTGCGCGCTGCGCCTGGCGCGCTTCAACACCGAGATCGGCAGCGAGCGGCCGGCCTACGCCGCGCTGTTCTTTACCGGAGTGCCGGCCCCGGCCGGAGCCGGGCTCGTCATGGTGCCGATGTTTTTGAGCTTCGAATGGGGCGACTGGGTGTTCCGCTCGCCCTATTTGAACGCGCTGACGGTGACCGGGGTGGCCTTGCTGATGGTCAGCAAGGTGCCGACCGTGTCCTTGAAGCGGCTCCGCGTGCCCCACCACCTGGTGGTGCCGAGCCTGCTCGGCGTCGGCCTGTTGGCGGCCTTTGCCACGACCGCGCCCTGGCTGACCCTGACCGCCATCGGCATCGTCTATGTCGGCTCGATCCCGCTGACGATCCGGGCTCACGAGCGGGCCCGCCGCGCCGCCGAGGCTCGCCGCAACGCGCCGAGCGACGCCGCGGCGCCAGCGCCTCCGCCCGCTGCCAGCTATCCGCTGGATGAGGCGAGCGCGCCGGCCAGCCAGTGGCGGCACTAGCCGGGCGCTATTCGGCCCGCCGCCCGCCGCCCCGACGCCTGCCGGTTGCGCGGCGCCAGCGTACCGTTTAATTCTTGCGGTCGCGAGGCCGTCGCCATTGGAAGGAGCATGGTCATGCCAGTCAAAGCCGGAGTCATTCGCGCCGGGGCGCGCACCACCAGGC
>DASYNW010000086.1:0-15367 GCA_036008325.1 Allostellaceae bacterium | reverse complement strand
CTGATGCTGAAGGGCGAGACGCCGGTCTGACCTCGAAAGAGCGGGAGGAGACAAGATCATGCGCTGGATCCGGTTCGAGACCGACGGCCACGCGGCCTATGGCATCGTCGACGGTGATACGGTCACCGAAGTCAGGGGCGACCCGTTCGCCGGCTATGAAAAGACCGCGACCCGCCACAAGCTCTCGTCGGTCAAGCTCTTGGTGCCGGTCGAGCCGCGCACCTTCTATTGCGCCGGGCTCAATTATGCCGCGCACGTGATCGAGGCGGCAAAGAAGCGCGGCCAGGAGCCGAATTTGCCAAAGGCCGCCGATATCGGCTATCGCGCCAACAATGCGCTCGTCGCGCATGGCGAGGCGATCGTCATTCCGAAGGATGCGACCGAGCGGGTGCAGTACGAGGGCGAGCTGGTCGCGGTGATCGGCAAGAAGGCCAAGCATCTTAGCGAAAAAGATGCGCTCTCCTGCGTGCTCGGCTGGACCATCGGCAACGACATGAGCGAGCGCACCTGGCAGGCCGGCGACCGCACCCTGTGGCGGGCCAAGAACGCCGACACGTTCAAGCCGATGGGGCCGTGGATCGAGACCGATTTCGACCTCGCCGCGGCGCACACGATCGTCCGCGTCAACGGCGCGGAAAAGATCCGGTTCAAGACCGACCACATGCTGTTCGGCCCGGCGACCTTTATCAGCCGGATGTCGCAATATATGACGCTCTACCCGGGCGACGTGGTGTGGATGGGAACCGAGGGCGCCCCCGAAAACGTCAAGCACGGCGACACGATCGACATCGAGATCACCGGCATCGGTACTTTGAGCAACCCGGTGGTGCGCGAAGGGATGTAGCGCCTGCGTCGACGGAAGAACCGCCGAAGCGGTCAGAACTCGACGATCTGGCGCTTCAGCCCCTTGGCGACGGCTTCGGCGCGGCAGCCGGCGCCGAGCTTGCGGAACAGTTGCTCGAGGTGGAATTTGACGGTGTGCGGCGAGATGCCGAGCCGACGCGCGATCGCCTTGTTGCTCAATCCGTCGGCGAGCGCGGTCAAGACTTCGACCTCGCGCGAGGTCGGCGGCGGCGACCCGTCTTCCGGCAATGGCGCAAACCGCGGTTCGGGCAAAATCGCGAGCGGCCGCACGCCGAGCCCGGCCGCGACGGCGCGCAACGCCGCGTCGAGCTGAGCCGGCGTCGCCCCCGCCGGCAGCAGCCCGGCAAAGTCGCGCTCGGCGGCGCCGAGCCCGACGATCGGCGCGCCCGGCAGCGCTTCGGCGCAGCCGTCGGTCAATATCGCGTCGGCGGCCTCGGTCGCGTCCACCACCGCGTGTCCGGCATCGAGAGCGAGCGCCGCCAGCCTCACCGCAATCGCCGGGTCGGCGGCGACGATAGCGACGCGCAGCCGTCGCGGCGAGTAGGCGACGGCCGCGAGCGCGCTCATCGTACCGGCCGCGCCCCGACCGTCACCGCGAGCGCCTGCACCGCCCCGCCGCGGATCAGCCGCAGCTGGACCTGACGCCCGACCGATTCGGGGCCCAGCATCCCGGCGAGCTCTGAAGGGCTGCCGAGGCCGGCGCCGTCGACCCCGATCAGAATATCGCCCATCATGATCCCGGCCTGCGCCGCCGGTCCGCCGCGAGTGAGGCCGATCACCATCAGCCCCAAGGGCTGGCCGGCTTCGGTCCGCAGCTCGTCCGGCACCAGCACCGGCTGCACCGCCGCACCGAGCCAGCCGCGCGCGACCCGGCCATTGGTCAACAGCGGGTCGAGCACGCGCTCGACCGTCGCGGCCGGGATCACCAGCACCCGCCGCCGCGGACCCAGGGTCGAGATGCCGACGAGGCCGCCGGCGGCGTCGACCACCGGCCCGCCCTCCTCCGCCTGCTCGAGCCGGAGGTCGAGCGTGATGCGCCGGTCGATCTGGCCGCCGGCGCGGCTGTGCCAGGCGGGCCCGACCGAATGCACTGCGCCGAGACGCACCGCGACCCCGCCGGCCGGGTCGGCGCCGATCGCGAGAACCAGCGCCCCCGGCTCGGGCCCCGTCGCTGCGGCGTGCGGCGCCGGTTGCGGGCCGCCGTCGAGCCGCAGCACGGCGATGTTGGTGCCGCGGTCACGCCCGGCCACCCGCGCGGCAAAGGTCTGGCCGCCATCGAGGATCACCTCGGCCTCGGCGACATCGGGCAGCGCCTGCTCGGAGGCGACGACGGCATCCTGGCGCCACAAAGTGCCGGAGCGCAGCGGCCGCCCACCGCAGCGAATCGCGGCAACCAGCCGGCGGGAAGCGACAACGCGCTCGCCCAGTGCCGCGGAAAGCCGGATCAGGGTATCCTCGATAATCTCGGGCATCGCAGTCTCCTCGGTGCTATGCCGATAAGGATGGGGCCGGCTGTCGGCCGCCGCTACCGGACGAATAGGCAGGTCGCAGTCAAATGCGGATAGCGCCGACCGATCTGAGGCTGCGGCGCTGTCGCGCCGACCGTTCCGTCTCGCAGCCGACGTCGTGAAATCGGGCTATCCAGGATCGAGGCCGGACGCGCCCGAGCCGCTCGAGCCGCTGCTGCGCCGGACCGGGCGGCGCGACCGGGCTGCTTTTGCCGCACTCTATGCCCAGACCGCGGCGAAACTATTTGGCATCGCGCTGCGAATCATGCGGCAGAGGGAGCTGGCCGAGGAGGTATTGCAGGAGAGCTTTGTGACGGTGTGGGAACGGGCCGCGGATTACGACCCGGCACGGGGCTCGGCGATCGGCTGGCTCACCGTCATCGTGCGCCACTGCGCGATCGACCAGCTGCGCCGCCGGGCCGCCCGCCCGGAAAGCCGCAGCGCGCCCGAAGAGGCATTGTCGGCTTTGGTTTCGCCGGACAGCGCCGAGACCGGCGCCGAGCTCAGAGCCTTGCAGCGCTGCCTCGACGAACTCGACGAAGCGCCGCACCGCGCGGTGCTGCTCGCCTATTGCTATGGACTGACCCGCGACGAGCTGGCTGTGCAGCTCGCGGTCCCGATCGGCACGGTCAAGAGCTGGCTGCGACGCAGCCTAGAACGTTTGAAGCGGTGTCTCGAAGCATGAGGTACGACAGTCCGCAATTGCGCGATCGGCTCGCCGCCGAGTACGTGCTCGGCACCCTGCCGAGCCGCGCGCGGCGGCGGTTCGAGCGGCTGATGGCGGCCGATCCGGCGCTGGCGCGGATCGCCGGCGATTGGGCCGACCGCTTATCCCCGCTCGACTTGGCAACGCCGACCGAGGAGCCGCCGTTCCATGTCTGGCGCGCGATCGAGCGGCGGACCGGCGGCGTCCCGGCGGCTTCGCCCTCGGCCTTGCGCCGCTGGCTCGATTCGCTGGTTTTCTGGCGCGGCCTGGGGCTCGCCGGGAGCCTGGCGACGGCGGCGCTGGCGCTCTATCTCGCACTCGTCCCGCGGCCGATCGCACCCGCTGTCGTGGCCGTGCTCGCCGGCCATGGCGGCGAGGCCGGCTGGGTCGCGATCGCCGGGCCGAAATCGGGCGAGGTCAGCTTTTCGGCGGTGGCGCCCGAAGCCCTAGCCAAGCCCCACGATTTCGAGCTGTGGGGCATCGCCGGCGGCCCGCCGCGCCCGCTCTGCCTGCTGCCGCAGCGCCCTGGTGGTGCGGTTGCCTTGCCGGCCGCCCGGCTGCCGGGGCCGGGCTATGTGCTCGCGGTCAGCCTCGAACCGCGGGGCGGGTCGCCGACCGGGTCGCCGACCGGACCGGTCCTCTATCAGGGCAAGATCCTGATCCGCGCACCCTGAGCCCTCCCCAGGGACAGCCAGCGCGGCAATTTTCACTTCACCCTGCATCCGGGCGCGCCGCCGCTGCGTAGAGGCGGTAAGGCGACAGGATGGCGCGATTTCGCCGCCGACCTTGCCGCCGGTTTCGATCGGAGAGGGTGCAGTTATGAAGATCAAGTTGTTGGCCGCGACCGCGGTCATTGCGCTCAGCCTCGGTGCCGGCGCCATCGCGGCGGTCGACCCGATGGTCGGGGGTGCCGCGATGTATCCAACGAAAAACATCGTGCAGAACGCCGTCAACTCGCAGGATCACACCACTCTGGTGGCGGCGGTTAAGGCCGCCGGTCTGGTCCCGACCCTCGAAAGCGCCGGACCGTTCACCGTTTTCGCCCCGACCAACGAAGCTTTCGCGGCCCTGCCGTCGGGCACCGTCGACACGCTGCTCAAGCCTGAGAACAAGGGCGAGCTGACCAAGATCCTGACCTACCACGTCGTGCCCGGCCGCTACACCGCGGCGATGCTGGAGCGCGACGTCCAGACAACCCCCGGCGGCCGGGTGTCCTTGAAGACAGTGGAAGGCCAGCCGCTGATCGTCTCGGCGGCGGGCAACGGCCTGATGGTCACCGACGGGAAGGGCGACACCGCGGAAGTCACGATCCCCGACGTCTACCAGTCGAACGGCGTCATCATGGTGGTCAACAAAGTATTGATGCCTTAGCTGCGGTTTTATTAAACGGCGGCCGCGGGCTGGAAAAATCGAAGCAAGTTGATGGCTCGAGTAAAAACCAATTCAACGGGAAGGGAGAGCACAGTGGAAAAGAAAACCCGACGCTCGTTTTTGCAAGACACTACTGTCACCGCGGCAACTGTAACCGCGGCAACTTTTACCCTGCTGCCCGGCTTATCCGCTTCGGCAGCCATGCGCCAGTCGCCAAAGGCAGCGGCACCGCTGCTGCCCGCAGCATCTTCCGGATCGTCTACCGGATCTATGGTGATCCACATCAACGATGTTGCTAAAGGCGAGATGGCTTTTCTCGTCGGCGCCCGGGAGACCATCGTTCGCGATCCCGGGCTGGTTGCTCGCTTAACGGAAGCTGCCCGCCGGGGAAATTCGCCAAATAAAACCTAACGGTCATAGCCCCCGGTATCGGTCCGATTTGACGCTTGGTGGCATCCACTTTTTTCGTCATGCCTGCGAAAGCGGGCACCCAGAGCCTGCCCCTGGCTTGAACAGGGGGGCCGCAAGCATCGCGCCCTTGGCACCTGGACCCCCGCTTTTGCGGGGGCGACGAAGAAATGAAGTGGAACCATCTGGTTCAGGCCACTACTCGTTTCCAAGACAGAGCGGAGAGGTGCACACATGTCATCCCATCGTGAAGCCCCGGAGATTTCCAAGGACCCGGTGGCGGACAACACCGATGTCTACGCCTTTGTGAGCCCGGACAATCCGGAAATGGTCACTCTGATCGCCAACTACATTCCGTTGGAGTGGCCGCCCGGCGGACCGAACTTCTATGAGTTCGGCGATGATGTGCTTTATGAGATCCACATCGACAATGACGGCGATGGGATCGCCGACATCAGCTACCAATTCCGTTTCCAGACCACGGTGCAAAATCGGAACACCTTTTTGTACAACACCGGGCCGATCAGCTCGCTGACGGACCCGAATTGGAATGTGCGCCAGTTGTATTCACTGACCCGGGTGAAGAATGGCAGAACGACCGTCTTGGCCAGGGAGCTCGCCTCTCCGCCCTGCAACATAGGCCCGTTTTCCACACCCGACTATGACACGCTGGCTCAGGAAGCGGTCCACGTTCTGCCCAGTGGTGAAACGGTGTTTGCCGGGCAGCGCGCCGAGGGGTTCTATGTCGATCTGGGCTCGGTCTTCGACCTCCTCGATCTGCGCCCGTTCCAGAATCTGCATATCAATCCAATGGCCCCCGCCGCGGGTGTCAATGGCACCAACAAGCTCAATGTCCACACCATGGCGATCAAGCTGCCCAAGAGCATGCTGACCCGCGACGGCTCCAATCCCACCAATGAAGCCGACCCGCGCTCGGTCATTGGCGTCTATGCTTCGGCCAGTCGAAGCAAGGCGATCATCCTTGGGCCCAACGGGGATTTCGACGAGGTTGGCCCATGGGTGCAGGTTTCCCGGCTCGGCAATCCCTTGTTCAACGAAGTGATCGTCCCGATTGGGCTCAAGGACCTATGGAACTCGCAGCCGCCAAGTGACGACAGAGAGTTCCTCAAATATGTCGAGTATCCCGAGGTCCCAACACGGCTGACGGAGGTCTATCCCGGAGTTTTCCCCGATCTGGCAGCCTATAAAAAAGCTCGGGCCGACCTGGTGGCGATCCTTCTCACCGGCATCCCGGCAGGCATCATTCCAGGCTTCCAGAACTTCACCGGGGAACGGCCCGCCGATCTGCTGCGGCTCAACATGGCCATCCCGCCGGGGACAGCTCGGAACATCCTCGGCATCCTGGGCGGCGACCTCGCCGGGTTTCCCAATGGGCGCCGGGTGTTCGACGATGTGTTTACGATCGAGCTGCGCGCCCTCGCCGGGGCCACGATCCCTCTGGTCGATCATTCTTTCACCCCGGACGCGGCTGCATCCGCGGTCACGGATGGCCTCACCCCGGCCGACATCAGCTCCCCCTTCTTGACGACTTTCCCCTATCTGGGAGTGCCATACTCCGGTTTCTACAACCCGAGTTGATTGGAGCGACGGCTCGCCTTGTGACTACTCGCAGGAGCTCAGGCGAATGCTAGTGGACGAAACCGACACTTGGTACCGAGGTGCCGGCACACCGAGGTTGCTTCGCTGCGCTCGCAATGACAGCTTAAATGATTGTCATTACGAGGAGCGGAGCGACGAAGCAATCTCGATGCGATGCCTGACTGCGGGGAATCATCGGCCTAGTTCGCACCGCTTGCGCCTGCGCTCCTCCGCCTGTTCCAGCGCTCATCCGCGCATAGCAAGACCCGGATCGGGCTAGCACCGAAGCACAACGACTGAGAGGAGGCCAAGACCAATGGTTGAGCAACACATTGACCGAGTCCATTCCGAAAGTATCGTGCTGGATATCGGGCGGGACGTTGGGGCGCTGATCATCTATACCGAGGCCGCCTTGCGCGGTCGGGAAATCGAGGTCAGCCCTCGAGGGAGCACAGCGCGAGTTCATGTCGAAGTCCTGGAGCGGAGAATTAAGGGCCAGCCGGTCTTCGCGGCGGTCTATCCCGGGCTCCGTGCGGGCCACTACGATATTTGGGGAGACGCCTCGGATCCCCGCGATGCCGTCACGATTATCGGGGGCGAGGTGGCGACGGTCGACTGGCGTCAACGGAACTAAAGAAGCTCCAATCATAGACCAGTCTGACGTCTTGGCTCGCCGGCAACCGCGATTTTTGTCATGACCACCCGCTGTCCATGTTCGATAAGGCAAGACGGACCCGGGCGGCGGCTTTGCTCACGCGCTTACGGCGCGCGGACATGAATTGAGAGGCGGCCCGACATGATCGCCCCGCTGAGCCGAACCCTTCGACAAGCCGCCTCCATGAGGCAGCCGATCACCGGCATTTACGCGCTGCTGATCCTCGCCAATCTGGCGGCGTGGGCATGGGCGGTGCTGGTGTTCCGCGATCTGCCGGTGCTGCTCGGCACCGCGTTCCTGGCCTATGGGTTCGGCTTGCGCCATGCAGTCGACGCCGACCATATCGCGGCGATCGACAACGCGACACGCAAACTGATGCAAGAGGGCAATCGGCCGGTCGGGGTCGGCTTATTCTTTGCACTGGGCCATTCGAGCGTCGTGGCCCTGGCGGCAATCGGCGTGGTCGGCGCGGCGACGACACTGGCGGGGTCCCTCGACCGGTTCAAGGCGGTCGGCAGCATTGTCGGCACCGGCGTCTCGGCAGTGTTCCTGTTCGCCATCGCGATCGCCAACCTGATCATCCTGCGCGGCGTGTGGCGGACCTTTCTGCACGTGCGCCAGGGCGGCCGCTACGTCGCGGAGGATTTCGATCTGCTGCTCAACAGCCGCGGTCTGCTCGCGCGCCTGTTCCGCCCGCTGTTCCGAATCATCAGCGAGAGCTGGCATATGTTCCCGATCGGCTTCCTGTTCGGGCTCGGGTTCGATACCGCGACCGAGGTCGCGCTGCTCGCCGTGTCGGCGACCGCGGCCGCCAACGGCCTGTCGATCTGGGCGATCATGGTGTTCCCCGCGCTGTTCGCCGCCGGGATGTCGCTGATCGACACCACCGACGGCATTGTGATGGTCGGCGCCTATGGCTGGGCGTTCGAGAAGCCGCTGCGCAAGCTTTACTACAATTTGATGATCACCTTCGTCTCGGTCGTGGTCGCAGTTTTGATCGGGGGCATCGAGACATTGGGATTGGTCAGCGATCAATTCGCGCTGAAGGGTGCATTCTGGGATGGCGTCGACGCGCTGAACGGCAACTTCACGGCACTCGGCACCGTCGTCATCGGCCTGTTCATCGCCGCCTGGGTCGGCTCGGTCATAATCTATCGCTACAATAAATTGGACGAAGTTCAGGCGAGATTAGCTGGGAGATAATCGGCCGATCCGCGGAGCCGCGCGAAATAGCGCGGCAGATGCGCCGCGGCTTTGTCCGCCGGACAGCGCATACCGATATAGCCATCCGGGCGGATCAGATAGGCGGCCGGCACCGCACCGTATTGGGCCGCGACCGCGCCCTCGCAATCGATCAGATCGGCATCGGAGGTTCCCGGAGCAGAAATACGGCGCGCCATCAGATAGCGTTCCGGCAGGCCGGATAGCTCGTTCGGGCGGAGCGCCGGGGCATCGCCCAACAGCAGCAGGACGTGTCGGTGCTCGGCGAATAGGTCATAGAGCCGCAAGGCGGCTCCGCTCCGGGCATCGGCGAGCGGCGCATCGGGAGCACGGTCGCCGGCATGCGGGCCGGGGGTCCCGACCGGGTGGTCCTCGACGATCGGGCTGCCGCGGTAATCGACCGCGATCCCCGACACTGCCTCGCCGATCTTCGCCTCGACCGAGGGAAGGCGGGTCATCAGCGACATCGCATGATCGCGGACAAAACGGGTGACCGATCCGTGCAGCGACACCATGCGCGTCGCCCGGTCGGTCTGGCGGATGACCGCCTCGTCGGCCGGCTTGCGCTCGGCTTCGTAGCTGTCGAGGAATTCGGGCGCCGCCTGACCTGCCGCGACGAGGCCAAGCTTCCAGGCGAGGTTGAAGGCATCGCGAATCCCGGCATTCATGCCCTGGCCACCGACCGGGCTGTAGATATGCGCGGCGTCGCCGGCGAGAAAGACGCAACCCTGGCGGAAGCGGGCGGCTTCGCGGCGATGGATCCGGAAGACCGAGGTCCAACGCGGGTCGGAAAGCACGATGCCGCCCGGGCCGCGCTCATCGACCAGCGCCTGGCATTGCGCCAGGCTCGGCTCCTGGCGCCAGTCGGCGGGCGAGTTGGTGACGATCAGCCGCCAGCGGTCTTGGGCCATCGGAAAGAAAGCGAGCGCGCCTTTTTCGCCGAGAAAGACCCGCGCCGCGGCATCGGCGAAATCAGCGCGCAGCTTGATGTCGGCGAGCACGAAAAGCTCCGGATAGGTGCCGCCGGCAAACCTGATGCCGAGCTTCTCGCGCACCGTGCTGTGCGGCCCGTCGCAGCCGATCAGCCACGGCGCCTCGACCTCCTCGACGCGCTCGCCGATGCGCAGCTGGGCGCGCACCCCGGCATCATGCTGGGCGAGCCCGATGAGCTGGGTGTCACGCTCGACCCGCACGCCGTGCCGAGCGAGCCGCTCTTCGAGGATGCGCTCGGTCTCGTCCTGCGGCACGCCGAGAACATACGGGTAGCGGGTGGCCAGCGAGCCGAAGCCGATATGGGCGATGGGTCCGCGCTCGCCATGAAGATCGACGGCGGTGATTTGCTTTCCGACCGCCATGAAATCATCGACGATGGTCATCAGCTCGAAGACTTCGAGGGTTCGGGCGTGGATCGCAATCGCTTTCGAATGGGTCGAGGCGTGCGCCGATTTGTCGATGATGCGACAGCCGACCCCGTCGCGGGCGAGCTCGTGCGCCATAACCAGGCCGGCCCCGACGATCAGCACGTCCTGCTTTTCGCTCATGCTCGGCTCACGTATTGACTGGTCATTCAATCAAATAATCGCTTGCGCGGCCTCGATCAAGATCGGCCGTGCCAGGGAGAGTCAATTCGCCACCCGGCCAGGGCCGATGGCACAATGCCGGGATGAAAAGATCAGCATCGGGAAGCAGCGCGGTAATCCGCGATCCCACCCGGCCGGCCGGATCGCGCCGCCGCCGGGACCGCGAAACCCGTCAAAGCGAGATCCTCGAGGCCGCCTTCGAGGAGTTCGCCGCACGCGGCTATGCCGCGACCCGGCTGGAGGACGTCGCCAGCCGCGCCGGGGTCGCCAAAGGGCTCCCCAATTTCTACTTCGCCAGCAAGGAAGAATTGTTCAAAGCGGTGCTGCACCGGCACGTTGTGCCGGACTGGAGCGCGCTCGAAATGCGGCTCGAACAGCCGGAGGCTTCAACCGCCGAGCTTCTGCGCGGGCTGATCAGCCTCGCTTACGAACGGCTGGTCGAAAACCCCCGTGCGCATCGGCTGCTGCGCCTGCTGATCGCGGAAGGGCCGAAATTCCCCGAGCTCGCCGAATTCTATCATGCCGAGCTGATCGAGCGCGCCATCGCCCTGCTCGGCCGGCTGCTGGCCCACGGCGTCGAGCGCGGCGAGGTCCGATCCGGGCCTTATCTCGACTATCCGCAGGCGATCATGGGGCCGGCGATCATGGCGGTCGTCTGGCAGCTGCTGTTCGCCGAGCGCTACCCGCTCGACCTTGAACGCTTTTTCGACGCGCATCTCGACCTGGTCGTGAGCGGGCTGACCCCGCGCTGAGCTGTTTTCGTCGGTTTTGGCCGATGGCGCTCACGGCGGCGGGGTATAGGCGCGGCCGGGCGGATATGTGGCGTGCTTGGGCAAATCGGGGTCCATATGGTCCCAGGGCTGCGCGCTTTTTACAAAGATGTCGGCCTCGGGGCGGAACTCGCCCGGCTCGTCGAGGCTGCCGACCCTGAGCCCGACGATCTCGGGGCGGGCCGAGACCCGGATGAACAGCGGGCAGCCGCAATCCGGGCAGAACGCCCGCGTGACCTGGTTGCCGGCGTCGCTCGCGCTGATATAGAGCCGAGGCTCGCCCAGGGTCACGCGGAACCCGGCCGCCGGCACCCGCATCGCGGCAATATAGGCGCTGCCGCTCTGATGCTGGCAATCGCGGCAGTGGCACAGCAGCGAATAGAGCGGCTCCCCCGCCGATTCGTAGCGCACCGCCCCGCACAAACACCCGCCAGTTCTGATCTCAGCCATCGCCGCCCTCCGCTCTGCGCGTCAGCGAGCCCGCCCGCGCATTCCGCTGATCTCCAGGCTTGGACATGCTCCTCTCACCGGAGATCAATGACCAATTCCTCGGCCGGTTGCTCGGCGCTCTGTTTTATCGTGTACAGCTTTGGCCAGTTCTGCCCGAGCTGGTCGCGACCGTGCTGGGTCGCGAAAATCCGGCCGGCGGAATCAAACGAGATGCCCTCGCCGTTGCGCAGACCCGTCACGAAGCGTTCCGCCGGCGAGAAATGCTGGTTCAGCCGGTTGGCGTCATAGCGCCAGGTGCCGCCTCGGGTCTTCAATTCGGTGCAAGGCTTGTTGCCCGGCACGTTCGGCATGCGGTTCTCGCTCTGGCAGGAATTGGTCGCCGAGCCGAGGTCGACATAGAGGTTGCCCGCCGCGCCGATCGCGAAGGGATGCATCGGATGATCGCCGGTCAGTGGCAATCCCAAGACGGTCTGCGCCGTCCCGGTCGGCGCGATCCCGGTCTTGGGCAACGCGTAGCGCACGATGCGGTTGTTGGTCTCGGCATAAAGATAGCCCTTGTAGACCGCGATGCCGGTAGAGTTCATTCCCGGAGCCTCCTCGGGCAGCACGTGGGAATGGGCGAGCAAGGCGAACCGCCGCGCACCTCATTCGCTCGGCAAACGCGGCGATGCCGAACTCGTTCAACGCCGGTAGGGCTCGCGCACCCAACTATTTAGGCGGGGCGCTCGATGCGGATCATGTGGCCTATGATGGCCGATTATCGTTCGGCGCGTGATGGCGCCCGACATGGCGAACATGCCGCCGATGCCGTGGCAGCAAGCGTGATGCGCCCGTTCGGCGCGTCAAAGGCGGCGTTTTGGATTGTAAGGGCTTGCCGGGTTGACATCGAGATCGACCGCTTGCACGCAAGCCTGCCGTCTGGCGTGGCTGGAGCCGGCGTGCCAGGGCCCATCCCGGAGCTGAGCGTTGCTGACCTTGGAGAGCCGAAGGCATTTCCACTGGCCTCCCGGAGGAAGGCCGCTGTTGCTTCGCCCGGCGAACTGGTAGGCCAGCGCGACCTCCTCCCCGTTGGTATGGCCGAGAATGACAGGGCAGAGCTCGCGAGGGTACCCACCGTAGGTGCAAAGAACCTGTTTCCGGCGGCTCATCGCTTGTTCGAACAGATCATAGGTGGGGCTCGGCACAGGGTTGCTCGTCATCAGCATTGATCAGAAGATATATGGTAGGCACCACGGACGCCGGCGAGGCGACCGGAACCAAGCACCCGCTTCCTTCCGGCCCTCTCCTTTTGAACACCCTGTCACCGTAACCCCGTCGTCACCGTAACGGTAACCCCTCTCACCGTAACCCGTCACCGTCACCCGCCATTTGCGGCAACTCTGCAAAGCGACGCGAGGTTACAAGCCGCCTGTTGCCTTCGCCAGCATCAGGACACCCCAGCCAGCGACAGCGATGCCGGCGATGCGGCCGATCCAGTGGCCCATTGGGATCGTCTTTTCCAACAGGATGAAGCAAGCCAGGCCGGCAATCCAAAACAGGTTCATGATGCCGCCGAAGAACAGCAGGCCCATCAGGAACCAGCAGCAGCCCAGGCAATAGGTGCCGTGAGCGAGCCCCATTCGAAAAGCGCCGAGCCCGCCGAGCCGCCAGCCATGGGCGAGGAAGCTCAACGGCGAGCGGCAGTGCCGCAGGCATACGCCCTTAACCGGGGTGAGCTGCCACAGACCGGCAGCGACCAGGATCGCGCCACCGAGCCAGTAGCTCGTCGTCATCATCATCGGCGACAGCAAGCCGAGCCGCCCCAATCCCCACTGCAGCCCGGTGGCGACCGCGCTGAACCCGCCCCAGGCGGCGAGGTAACCGGCGGCGAAAATCCCGGTCGGGACGTAGGGGCGCTCGCGGGCTCGCTCCGTACGGTTCACCCGCGCGAACAACAGCAGCATCGGCGCCGCACTCGGCAGCATCATCGCCGCCATCATGACCCACCACATCGCGAACATCAGCCCGGCGTATCCCAAGGTCCATGGCGCGGGCGCCATCATCATGTCCGCCACCTCGGGCATTCCCGAATTCCGATTCAAGCCCAGGGTGCTCATGCCCGTGCCCGCGCCGCGCACGATCCAAATCCAGGCGATTGCGACGACCACAACGAGAGCCCCAACCACGACCAGGCGGTCGCGCCGCAGCACAGCTTCTAAGACGGTTTTGTCGGGGACGGTCATCACCGCGTCTCCCTGTACCGGCGTCGGCCGACGCAGGGCCTGCCGGACCGCTTCCTTTAGCCTGCAGGGACGGCGCGGAGCCGGCCCATACCGTCAAGGGCGGCCGAACTTCTGCTTATACTCGTCGTAGCTATGGACCAGCCCGTTCTGGTTCCAGGCGATGTGCGCGAGCGAGCTGTGACGCCGGCTCAAATCGAATTTGACGGCCCCCATCCCCTTGGCAAAGCCCGATGCATTCTCGGCCTCGTGGAACACCCAGCCTTCGGGCAGCACCGAAATCATCCGGTGTTCCTGGTCGGTCACCGGGTTGCGTATCGGCTCGCTGTGCGCCCGCACCAATCCGGCGACTTCGATCCGCGCCCGTCGCTTGTCGAGATCCCACTCGAATTCGATCTTGGCGAACAGCGGGTCTTTGATCGTTTCGACGATCACCGAGAAGATCTGGAACATCGTGCCGACCCGCTGGTCCGCACCGGACAGGATATAGAACAGGGCGTCGCGCTGGGCTTCGTCGGCGCGCTCGTCGAGGATCGGCTGGAGCACGCCCTGGCCGTGATGGATCGCCCGCGGGAAATAAAAAGTGGCGACGACCGCCAGATCGTCGAGCCGCACATCTTCGCAATGACCCCTATCGATCTTGAACGCAACGAGCCCGGTGCACAAACCGTAGGTCGGGTCAGCCATGGTTTCGCATGGACAGCCGTGGTCGCAGCTACAGTATTCGATATACCGGCCTTCTATCTGCCAGTTTTTGCCTGCCATTCCCCGTCTCCTACGTTTTCGCGCCGGCGTCCTTAACCCTTCCCGGACTCCCGGGTTGTGAGCGTGGTTCTTTGTGTCACCCTGGTTCCGAGGCAACACGCTAATACCGCGGAGGCGGCCCTTCAAGGGTGACCCGCTTCACACTTCTCCAAAGGAAGGATTGTCTCGCAGTGTCTGGGGGAAGCACGTCACGCGCAAGAAGTAAGGTATGCGCTGCTCAGGGTGGCTGGTTCGACATGATGATCGTGCCCGACGCGGCGAACATGCCGCCGACACCATGGCAGACCGAGATCCGGGCGCCGGCGATTTGGGCCGGGGCGGTGCCGCGCATCTGGCGGACGCTTTCTTGAAGGGCGTACATGCCGTACATGCCGGAATGCATGTAGGAGAGGCCGCCGCCATTGGTGTTGAGGGGTAGCTTGCCGCCGGGGGCGGTGTTGCGCTCGGCGATGAACGGGCCGCCCTCGCCGCGCCCGACAAAGCCGAGGTCTTCGAGGCCGTAGATCGGCAGGTGGGCGAAGGCGTCGTAGATCATCAGATGGTCGACGTCGTTGTGGGCGATGCCGGCCTCGGCGAAGGCCTTGGCGCCCGAAACGCGGAACGCGCGCGACGAGGTGAAATCTTCCATCTGGCTGACCATCGGGGTCTCGACCGATTCGCCGGTGCCGAGGATGTAGACGGGCCTGGTCGGGAAATCCTTGGCGCGCTCGGCCGATGTGAGGATGAGCGCGCCGCCGCCGTCGGTCACGAGGCAGCATTGCAGCAGGCGGAACGGGTAGGCGATCATCCGCGAGTTCAGCACATCGGCGACGGTGATCGGGTCCCTGAAGGTGGCGCGCGGGTTCTTGCCCGCCCATTCGCGCTGCACCACCGAGACCATCGCCAGGGTCTCGTCGCTGAGGCCATAGGTTTTCATGTAGCGCAAGACCGGGATCGTGAACAAAGTCGGCGGCCCCATCGGCCCGTAAGGCTGCTCGAACTGGCCGGCGAGGCTGGTTGGGGGCGACGACGTTGCGGGTCCGCCCGACGCCCGAGCGGCCGCTTTCGCCATGGGTGATCAATACCGTCTCGCACAGGCCAGAGGCGATCGCGGCGGCGGCGTGGCGGGTGTGGATCATGAACGAGCAGCCGCCGACCGCGGTGCCGTCGACCCATTTCGGGGTGAGCCCGAGATAGTGTGCGATCGTCGTCGGCGTCTCGCCGGCGGTGGCGACGCCGTCGATGTCCTTGGGCTTGAGGCCGGCGTCGGCC
>DASYNW010000085.1:0-34669 GCA_036008325.1 Allostellaceae bacterium | reverse complement strand
GGCCGGCTGGCGGTGCGGCTCGATACCCCTGGCGGCCGCTATTGTGAGGGGCTCGATCCGGCTCGCTCCTATGCGGTGATCGAGCGGCACGCGCCGCAATCGATCCGCGGCTATCGCACCGAGGAGGAGCTGCGCTATCTGGTCGGCACCGGGGTTACGGCGGCGGCGATCTGGCGGATGCGGGAGGCCTTGGACGAGGCCGGGTTCGGCGGCGTCAAAATCGTCGCCAGCTCGGGCTTCGGCCCGGCTAAGTGCCGGATGATGGCCGCCGCCGATGCGCCGATCGACGTGATCGGCACCGGCTCCTATCTGCCGGAATTATGGAGCGAGACCTACGCCACCGCCGACATTATCGCCTATGACGGCCGGCCGATGGTCAAGGCCGGGCGCGAATTTCTGCTGCGCCAGCGCGCCGCGGATTAGCGGGCAGGCTCGGCCGGCGCCGATGCGCTGCGCGCCGTTTGTCGGCGCCGTTTTGTCGGATGACAATTTGCCGCAACCGGGTTAGGCTCGCGCCATGACCCAACCCGGGTCGGACGGGCGAGCAAAGAAAAACCGCCGCCTGATGTCGAAGCAGGAGCAACACGTCGATTCGGCGGCAAATTGTGCGGCTGCCAGAACTTGCGAGGCGTCGATACCAGAACCGATAAATCGGTCAGAAACTAACCGCGACGCGCCGGCCTCGCCCGTTTTGCGCCACCGCATGGTCCCCCGGATCCGACCAATCTGGGAGGTCACCATGGCAGAAATTCGTCCAATCGCCCGAACAATGACGGGCGCCGGCTATCTGCTCGGGCGCAAGCTCGACAGCATACCGTTCGGCGGATACCACATTTTAATCATTGGCGTGCTTGCCCTCGTCGGCTTTATCGAGGGCTACGATCTGGTGCTGACTGGCTCGCTGTTGGTGCTGGCCAAAGCGCCGCTGCACCTGACCGGGTCCGACATCCGCTGGCTCGCGGTCGGCCCGACCTTCATGCTGTGCGTCGGCGGCTTCGCGTCGTCGGCGATATCCGACCATTTCAGCCGCAAGACGGTGATGCTGATCGGAGTGATCGCCACCACGTTTTTCACCTTGCTGATCCCGCTGGTGCAGAACGCCGAGCAGCTGATCATGCTGCGCCTCTTGACCGGGCTCGGCGCCGGCGGCGCGGTTTCGGCCGCCTTCCCGATCGCCGCCGAATTGATGCCGGCGCAGCACCGGCGCACCTATGGTGCGTGCTACGAGATGGCACTGGCGATCTCGTTTACCGTGGTGCCGTTTGTCGCCTTGCTGCTGACCGGCAACGCCTCGGCCTTTCGCTATTTGGCGTTGCCGGGCGGGCTGGCGATCACCGTCGTCCCGGTGCTGGTCTATTTCGTGATCCCCGAAAGCCCGCGCTGGCATCTGCGCCGGGGGCACCCGCAGGCCGCGGCCGACATCGTCAACCGCATCATCGCGCGCTCCGGCGCGCGGGTCCCGCCACTGACCGTCGAGGCGCTCGGCGATCATGCCGAAGCCGCCCGCGAGAAATTGCCGCCCTACTGGGCCTTGTTCGCCCGCGGCCAGATGCGCTGGACCACGGTCGGCATTTTGAGCGGTGTGTGCGCCGGCACTGCCTATTTTCTGATTTCAGTGCTGCTGCCGAAGGCCTTGGTCGATCAGGGCGCGGCGGTCAGCCTGAGCTTCGGGCTGACCTCGCTGGTGTATTTCGCCAGCATCCCGGGCAAGGCCTTTACCGGCTTCCTGATGGAGGTCATCGGCCGGCGCTGGACAATCTTTTATGCGCTTGCCGGCTCGCTCCCCGGCATCTTCCTGATGCTGATGGCGCACCGGGCCGGGCAATTCGCGACAGTGGTGATGGTGACCGGCGCGCTGATCACCGGCTTCACCGTGCTGTCGGCGTTTACCGCCACCCGCGTCTACCTGTCCGAGCAGTTCCCGACCGCGTTGCGCGGGCGCGGGCACATCTTCGGCGAGTCGTTCGGACGGCTGTTCGCCGGCGTGCTGGCGCCGTTTCTGATGGAGCCGCATACCGGCTCGCCGACCATCTTCTTCGGCACGATCCTCGTGGTGGTCGCGGTCGGCTCTTTCATCCCGTTGGCCTTTGGCAAGGAGACGATCGGCCAGCTCGAAACCGTCAGCGAAGGCGTCCCGGCGCTGGCTTGAAGCGTCCGGCCAACGCGGCGAGCGGGAAAACCCGCCGCCTAATTCGGACAGGGGCAACACGTCAACCCGGTGGCCCAGCCGCGGGCCCCGTTGTAATGGGCGAGGTGGTGGAAGAGATCTAGCGCAGAACAGCTGGAAATCTGTTCAACAACAGCAAAGCGCCCGCCTCGTCCTTCTTCGGCGGTTCGCATGGTCCTCCAGGTTCGACACTCTCCGCGGGTTCGACACTCTGGGAGGTGGCAATGGCAGAAATCCGCCCGATCGGCCGATCGGCCACTCCGGCCAGCTTTGTGCTCGGCCGCAAGCTCGACAGCATACCCTTCAGCCGCTACCACCTGATGGTGATCGGCGTGCTCGGCCTGGTCGGCTTTGTCGACGGCTACGATCTGGCGGTCACCGGCTCGCTGCTGGTATTGGCGAAACGGCCGCTGCACCTCACGCCGAGCGACATTCGCTTTCTTGCCGTCGCTTCGACCTTGATGGTCTGCGCCGGCGGCTTCATCGCGTCGGCGATCTCCGACCATTGGAGCCGCAAGACCATCATGCTGATCGGCGTCGCCGCCGTCACCTTTTCCACCTTGCTGATCCCGCTGGTGCAAAGCGGCGAGCAGCTGATCATCGTTCGCCTGCTGACCGGCCTGGGCGGCGGCTTTGCCGTCTCGGCGGCGTTTCCGATCGCCGCCGAATTGATGCCGGCGCGGCACCGGCGAACCTTCAGTGCGGTCTATGAGATGGCGCTGGCCAGCTCGTTCACCGTGCTGCCGCTCGTCGCTCTGCTGCTCGCCGGCAATTCCCACGCCTTCCGCCTGATCGCCCTGCCCGGCGGGCTCGCGTTTTTTGTCGTGCCGCCGCTGATTTATTGGCTGATCCCGGAAAGCCCGCGCTGGCATTTGCAAAAGGGCCAGGCGCAGGTGGCGGTCGACACCGTCAACCGGATCATCCGCCGGGCCGGCGACCGGCTGCCGCCGATGACGCTCGCCGCGCTCGGCGAAGATCTGCACAAGGCGGCCGAACAGCTGCCGCCCTATCGGGCATTGTTCCGCCCCGGTCAGCTGTGCTGGACCGCGGTCGGCATTTTGACCTTTGTCTGCGCCAGCACCGCATTTTTTCTGATTTCCGTTCTGCTGCCAAAGGCGCTGGTCGATCAGGGCGCCGCCGTCAGCCTGAGCTTTGGGGTGAGCTCGCTGGTGTTTGCGGCGAGCATTCCGGGAAAGGGGTTTACCGGCTACCTGATGGAGGTCATCGGCCGGCGCTGGACTATCACCTATGCGCTCGCCGGGTCGCTCCCCGGCGTGTTTTTGATGATGATGGCGCATCGCGCCGGGCCTTACGCGACGGTCGTGATGGTTGCCGGAGCGCTGCTGACCGGCTTTACCGCGCTGTCGGCCGCCACCGCCTTCCGCGTCTACCTCTCCGAGCAGTTCCCGACGGCGTTGCGCGGACGCGGGCACATTTTCGGCGAATCGTTCGCGCGGGTGTTCAGCGGCGTGCTGGCGCCCTTCTTTATGGCGCCGCATACCGGCTCGCCGACGATCTTTTTTGGCGCGATCCTGGCCGTGGTCGCAATCGGCGCCTTTATCCCGCTGCTGTTTGGCCGCGAGACGGTCGGCCAGCTCGAAACCGTGACCGAGGGGGTCGCGGCGCTGGCCTGAGGCGTGGCAGCGGGCGCGCGCTCTTATGGCAAGCCGGCCGCCTTGGCCGGCGCTGTCGGGCGCTCCAGTTCCGCGTCGAGCTTGGCGCCGATCAGAACGACGACGATCGATACCCACATCCAGGTCATAAAGCCGACGATTGCGCCGAGCGATCCATAGGTCTTGTTGTAGCTGCCGAAATTGGCGACGTACCAGGAGAAGAGGGCGGAGGCGGCGAGCCAGGAGACGGCGGCAAAGGCGCTGCCCCAGGTGATCCAGCGCCATTGCGCCGCGGTGCGGCTGGGACCGTAGCGGTAGATGACGGACAGCGCCAAGACGATCAGCACGAAGAGGATCGGCCATCTGACGATCTTCAGCAGCACCGGCGGCACCGCGGGATGCGCGATATGGTCCAGGACCAGCGGCAACGCGATCAGAATCGCGAGCGACAGCAGCACGAGGACAATCGTTCCGACCGTAAACGCCAAAGTTGTGGCGTAGTATTTGACGAAGCCGCGCTTTTCCTTCTCTTCGTAGACCGCGGTGAGGGCCTCGAACAGTGCCGAGACGCCGTAATTGGCGGTCCACAATGAAAACACCATGCTGACGGCGAAACCGAAGCCGAGCGCGGCCCGGTTTTGCTGGGCGAGGTGGGTCAGCTGCGCGCGCAACAGGTCGACCGCACCGCCCGGGGCAAAGCCCGACAAGGTATCGAGATGGGCGGCGATGCTGCTGGGGTCGGCAAACAGGCCGTAGATGGAAATGATGGCCGCGATGCCGGGGAACAGAGCGAGAATGACGTAATAGGTGACGCCGGCGGCAATCAGCATGATGCGGTCTTCCGAAATACCACGGAAGACGCGCAGGAGGAGGTTTTTCGATCCCGGTTCGGGGATCTGCGATGAAGTCTGGGTTTGCTCGCCAGGCCTTGGTTGGCCGGGAGCGCGGTCGCCTGCCGCCAAGATCGGTGCGGAACGCTGCCGCCCGGAAACAGCAAAAGCGACCAGCATTGCGCTCAGCACCAGAACCCAGGAGGGCGCCGGGCGAGCAGCGGACAGCGTATCGCCCGCCCGGATCGGCTCCATCTGGTCGTCCATGGTCGCTTCCTTGCGGCGCGCCGCGCTGTCGCCACATTTGCGATGCGGACCGCCAAGCTGGAAACCGCGCGGGTTGCCGGCGAGTTCCGCGCCGTGTCGGGTCTTGGCCGCCGCCGCTTGGCCCTCAGGCGAGCGCGCGGATTTGCGCCGGCGAGAGGAAGCGGGTCTTGGCGCCGCGTAGCAGGAGATAGAGTTTGGCGGTTTCCTCGAGCTCCTCGATCGCGTTGACCGCCGCGCCGAGATCGGCGCCGGCGACCACCGGGCCGTGATTGGCCAGCAAGACCGCGTGATGCCGGCCGGCAAAGCCGCGCACCGCCTCGGCCAGCGCCATGTCGCCGGGGCGGAAATAGGGGACGAGCGGCAGCCGGCCGACCCGCATCACGTAATAGGCGGTGATCGGCGGCAGGACGTCGGCGGGGTCGATTTCGGCCAGGCACGAGACCGCGACCGCATGGGTCGAATGTAGATGCACGACAGCACCCGTGCCGGCGCGCTCCTCGTACATGACGCGGTGGAGGAAACTCTCCTTGGTCGGCGGGTCTCCCGAGACGAGACGCCCGTCATCGTCGAGCCTGGAAAGCCGGGCCGGGTCGAGGCGGCCGAGCGAGGCGTTGGTCGGGGTCATCAGCCAGCCCTCGCCGATGCGCAGGCTGATGTTGCCGGATGACCCGGCGGTCAGGCCGCGGGCGAAGATCGAGGCGCCGATCGCGCAGATCGCCTCACGCTGCTTGGCCTCGCTCATTGGAGGGGTTCTCTCGTTAGAGGTGTGCCGTCATTGCGAGGAGCCGCAGGCGACGCGGCAATCTCGACGTCATGGACGTGGGGGCGGGTCGGGATTGCTTCGCTACGCTCGCAATGACCGGAAGAGCGGTGGCTCATCCCTTATCTCCAGACAGCACGACAAAGGCGCGCAGGAAAAAGTCCGGGGCGCCGAAATTGCCGGATTTGAGGGCCAGCGCCAAGGTGGGCTCGGCGAGGCTCTTTGGGAGACTTGCCGTCCACGGCACGCCGGGGTCGATCTGACGGCCGATGCGCAAGCCCTCGACGCCGAGCGCCTGCACCACGGCGCCCGCGGTCTCGCCGCCGGCGATGACCAGCCGCCGCACCCCGCGCTCGACGAGGCCGCGGGCGATTTCCGCAAAGGTTTCTTCGACCAGCGCGCCGGCGCGCTCGCGGCCGAGCCGTTGCTGCACCAGGGCAACCTCGGCGGGCGGTGCGCTCGACGAGATCAGGATCGGCCGCCGGCCCAGCAGCGGCTGCGCCCAGGCGAGCGCCTGCTGCGCGATCTCGGCACCCTCGGCCGCGGCGAGCGGATCGACCGTAAAGGTCGACGCGCGTTCCTCCATATGGGCCACCTGCACCAGGGTCGCGCTCGAGCACGAGCCCGACAATACCGCGGCGGCGCCGCCGATCGCCGGCAATTCGTCGGCCCCGCTTTCTTGGCCGAGGAGGCCCTGGCGGCGGAAATTCTCCGGCAGGCCGAGGGCGATCCCGGAGCCGCCGGTGATCAGCTTGAAATCGGCCGCGGCCTCGCCGATCGCTTCGAGATCGCGGTCGGCGATCGCATCGACGATCGCGTGGGCGAAGCCCTCGGCGCGCATCCGGGCGAACGCCTCGCGGGTCGCCTCGGCGCCGCGGCCGACGATCGCCGCCGGCACCAGCCCGACCCGGCCGCGGCTCTGGCGCTGCAAGACCCGCACCAGCGAAGGGTCGCGCATCGGCGTCAGCGGGTGGTCGCGCATCCCCGACTCGGACAGCAGCACCTCGCCGACGAACAGGTAGCCGCGATAGATGGTTCGCCCCGCCTCGGGGAAGGCCGGGCAGTAGAGGGTAAAATCGGTGCCGAGTGCCGCCATCAGCGCCTCGGCGACCGGGCCGATGTTGCCGGCGTCGGTCGAATCGAAGGTCGAGCAGTATTTGAACAGGATCTGTAGCACCCCGGCGCGCTGGAGCCAGGCGAGGGCGGCTAGGCTCTTGTCGATCGCCTGCGCCGCCGGGACGGTGCGACTCTTCAGCGCGACAACGACCGCCTCGGCGTCGGGAACCGCGGTCCCCGGCCCCGGCACCCCGATCAGCTGCACACTGCGCATGCCGCGCCGCACCAAGGTGTTGCACAAATCAGTGGCGCCGGTGAAATCGTCGGCGATCGCTCCCAACAGCACGGTCACAAGCGGCCTCCCTTGCGTTCGCCAGCGTCCGGGCAAAGACTAGCGGGCTGTGGCACCGGCCGCAAACAGGCCGGCAGACGATCCCTCTTGTCGCTCCGGGGAGGACCGACCCGTGCCGAAATTCGCCGCCAATCTGAGCTTCATCTTTCAGGAAATCGGGTTTCTCGACCGCTTTGCCGCCGCCGCAAGCTGCGGCTTCAAGGCGGTCGAATATCTCGGCGCCTACGACCATCCGCCGCAGACCGTCGCCGCCCAGCTGACGCAGAACAACCTGGTCCAGGCCTTGTTCAACATGCCGCCCGGCGACTGGGCCGCGGGCGAGCGCGGCATGGCGGCGTTGCCCGGCCGCGAGGCCGAGTTCCGCGCCGGCGTCGAGCAGGCGCTCACCTATGCCAAGGCGACAAATTGCCGGCTGCTGCACGCGATGGCCGGGCTGTGGCCGCAGGGCCGCGACCGGGCCGAGGCGCTGCCCGTCTATGCCGAAAACCTGCGCTATGCCGCCGACCGGCTCGCCCCCGAAGGCATCACCGTGATCATCGAGCCGATCAACAGCCGCGACATTCCCGGCTACTTCCTCAACACCACGACCCAGGCGATGGCGGTCATCGAGGAGGTCGCGCGGCCCAATCTGCAGCTCCAGCTCGACCTCTATCACGTGCAGATCATGGAAGGCGATCTGGCCCATCGCATCCGCGCCTTGGCCGGCCGTTACCCGCATATCCAGATCGCCGGCAACCCCGGCCGGCACGAGCCCGATATCGGCGAGATCAACTATCCGTTCCTGTTCGATCTGCTCGACGAGATCGGCTATGCTGGCTGGATCGGCTGCGAGTACCGGCCGCAGGGCGAGACCGCCGCCGGTTTGGGCTGGGCCGCGCGCTACGGCATTGGCGGCCGGCCGGCGAAAGGCTGAAAGTCAGGTCGGTATTCAGGAGTTCCCGTTCGGGCGATCGATCGATTGTCAGAAAGCAACAGCACAAGAGGAGAAGGACATGCCCAAGCTGCGTCATATCGCGATCGCTGCGAAAGACCCCGACGCGATGGCCGAATTCTATGTGAAGGCGTTTGATTTCAAGATCGTCCGATCGAATGACGGGCCGCTCGCCTATGGCCACCATCTGAGCGACGGCACCATCGACCTGGCGATCCTGCGGTTCAAGACCGACCAGCTCGGCCGCGGCCTCGACTATACCGGCCTGCATCATTTCGGCGTGTTGGTCGAGGATGTCGACGAGGCCGCCAAGACGCTCGAGAGCCTGGGGGGCCGGCATTACATGGACCAGAGCGAGGCCGAACGGATCGGCGGCTTCGAGGTCAAGTTCTACGGGCCGGAGGGCATTCTGTTCGACGTGGCCGAGCATCCGTGGACCGGCACCGAGCCGTTGCCGGTCGAGCGCGAGCCAGCCGAAGCCGCCGAATAGCCAGCGGCGCGGTGGCGGCGGACGTTTCCTGACGCTCGCCCGCCGGCCGGCTTGTTACGGTCGCGGCGCCCGTCCCGAGGAGCTTTGATCGCGATCTTCGACACCCCACATCTACCCGAGTGAGGGCGCGCGGTTGCCGCCGGCTTCAATTGTCCGGCGAAAAGCCGAGCGCGTCTGCATCTCGCGCTTTTCCGGGGTGATCGTGGTGATGAGCGAAGCCTCAAATCTGTTTGCGGTATTGCGGCAATCGGCCGATCCGGCTGCAATTGCCGCGATCGAGGAACTGGTCCGCGACGGCTCGGACCGCGACCTCTGCCGGATCAACGCGCTCGATTTTGCGGCCAGGACCGGGATCGACGAGGAGCGGGCGATCGCCGCCTTTCTGCACGCCGCCCGGCTCGGTCTGTTCGAGCTCTCGTGGAACGTGCTGTGCCCGAGTTGCGGCGGCGTGCTCGACGCCAGCACGACGTTGAAGAGCGTCAACCAGGCCGAGTACCACTGCGCCTGGTGCGCCGCGGGTTATGCGCTGACCCTCGACGAGATCGTCGAGGTGACGTTTACGGTCAGCCGGCGGGTGCGCCGGATCGCGGCGCATGATCCGAACGAGCTGCCCTTCGCCGAGTATTTCCGCCAGATATTCTGGAGCTCGGCGATCGATCTGCCGGATGACCTCGATCGGTTGATCCAGGAGATCACCCTCGATACGGTCGAGCTGCCGCCCGGCGGCAAGGCGCAGCTTTCGCTGCAGTTGCCGGCGGATTTTGTGATCATCCTCGACCCGGTGACGCACACCACCCAGTTCCTCGACGTCAAGGGCGAGCCGACGCGCGAACGGCAAAGCCTGTCCTTGGTCTTCGACCAGGTGCGCGCGCCGACCGAAACGGTAAAGCTGCGTCCAGGGCCGTTGCGCCTGTCGCTCGAAAACCGCACCGACACACGGGTGCTGCCCGGGCTGTGGATCGCCGGGAGCATGCTCGAGGAGCTGCTGCGCCGGCGCAAGCCGTTCCTGACCGCCAAGCGCCTGTTGACCAACCAGGTGTTTCGCGATTTTTACGGCGCCGACACGATCGACGTCGATCAGCGTCTCAAGATCACCAGCCTGACCTTCCTGTTCACCGATTTGAGAGGCTCGACCGAGCTTTACGAGCGGGTCGGCGATCTTGCCGCGTTCGACCTGGTGCGGGCGCACTTCCAGATCCTGAACGAGATCGTCGCCGCCGAGGCCGGGGCCGTGGTCAAGACCAGCGGCGACGCGGTGATGGCGACCTTCGCCACACCGGATCGAGCGGTCGCCGCGGCAATTCGCATGCGCGAAGCGATGCTCGGCCTCAACGACACGCACCGCGACAACAAGCTGCTGCTCAAAATCGGCATCCATGAGGGGCCGTGCCTGGCGGTCGTGCTCAACGATCGGCAGGATTATTTCGGCCGAACCGTCAATATCGCGGCGCGCGTTCAAGGACTCGCCGATGCGCGGTCGATCTTCGCCACCGGGCCGGTCGTCAATCACCCGACGGCGATGAGCCTGCTGGAAAGCAGCGGGCTCAAGCCGGTGCCGCAATCGCGCGCGCTGCGCGGCATCGCCGATGAGGTGGCGGTCTACGAGATTCCCTGATCACCGCGGTTCTCGCAGCGGGTGCAGCTGGTCGAGGAGCTGGCCGGCGAAGACGACGCCCGCGGCGGTCACCGGGAGGCCGGCGGCGTGCAATGCCGCGGCGGTCCAGGTGTTGCAGGTGTGCGACAGATCATAATTCCCGGCCGCGGCGTAGAAGGCGCTGTGCGGATAGGGACCGGCGCCGACTTGATAGGGCGCGCCATTGCGATCTTTCGCCAAGCTGCTCCAGAGAAACCCCAAAAGGCCTTCGAGCCCGTTGCGCGGCACGCGAAGGGCAAAGGCATTCGCTGCCCCGACATATTGCGCCGGTGAAACCCAGAGCGGAAATACCAGCATGACCGCCGGCCCGGGTGTGGCCGCGCGCAGCAGATCGCCCACCCCGGGGTTGCGCGCCATGTAATAGTCGCGCGCACCCCAGCCGAAGATGGCATAGGGCGCGCCGGCAAAGCCGCCGGCCAGAGGCGCGAGCGGGCCGCCGACCAGCCGCGCCGGGATCGCCAGCTCGGTGTGCCAGCCGCCGGCGATCACGTAAATCGAGGCGGGCCACGCCGCCGCGGCCGGCGCCGTCAGCAGCCACAGCAGGCAGATGGCGGCGTTGCTGGCATGGGCGAGGCGTCCGAGCAATCCGGTCGAGGCCCTAAAAACTGGCGATGCCTGGTGCGGCAATGCCTCAATCCCCGGCGGCGGCCGGGATCGATCGCGCCGGCGTTGACCGCACCCGTGTCGGCCCTTAGTTTGGGCCGCGGATGGTTCCCTCCGGGGATCAAACGGGAACGCGGTGCGGCGTCGATATGCCCATGCCGCGGCTGCCCCCGCAACTGTGAGCGGCGAGCCAAGCGCTGTGATGCCACTGGGCCTCGGGCCTGGGAAGGCGGCGCGTAGGGCGGCGACCCGCGAGCCAGGAAACCGGCCATCCGCTCGTGGTCACGCGCGAGCGCGCCGGGCGGGGTGAACCGGCGGGGCGGGCCCTTCTCGGCGGGCGCGGCCGGCTTGCGGGTGACGGACCATTCTGTTGCCGGGGAACGCTCGACTTGTTTGCAGATCCAGCAGCCGATCCGGTGTCCGGGCCTCACCCGCGGCATCCGGTCAAACGCGGCTGGTGTCCCGATGTGCTGCACCCGATGCCGACCGGCGATGGTCTCTTGGTGCGGCTGCATCCGCCGCTCGGCCGGCTGAATGCCGTCCAGCTGCGGGCGATCGCCGCGGCCGCGCAACGTCACGGGAATGGGCGATTGGACATCTCGGGGCGCGGCAATCTGCAGATCCGCGGCATCGGCGAGCCCTCGCACCAGATTTTGGTCGATGAGCTTGCCGCCGCCGGCCTCAGCGGCTCCGCCGGACCGGGCGCACTGGCGCGGGTGATCGTCTCGCCGCTCGCCGGGCGCGACCCGGCCGATCAGCTCGACGCCGCGGTGTTGGCTCGGCAGGTCGAAGCGGCGGTTGGGAGCGTCCAGGGGCTGCCCGGCAAGCTCGCGATCGCGGTCGATGGCGGCGGCATATTCCCATTGGTCGAGCTGAATGCGGACATCTACGTGGTGGCGATCGACAGCACCGCCGTCGCGATCGGCCTCGGGAGCGCCGCTGGGCCGCGCTGGTGCGGGACGACGGCGCCTTCCGAATTGCCGATGGCGCTCGCAGCACTGCTGACCGGTTTCGCCGCCGCGATCGCGAGCGGAAAGGCGCCGGCGGCGATGCGGCGCGCGCCGGCCGATTTGCCCGCCGCACTCGCTGCCGCGGCCCGGCTGGCGCCTCCGGCGATCCCGAGATCGCGCCCCGCAACACCGCGCGCCGGCATCCTGGAAATGCCGGATGGCGGGGCCGGCGTCGTTGTGGCGCCGCCGTTCGGCCGCTTGGAGGCAGCCCAGCTGATCGAGGTCGCCGGCTGGGCCAAGCGGTTCGGCGATGGTGAGGTCCGGCTGTCGCCGTGGCGCGGCATCGTATTTCCCTCGGTCCGGCCGGAGCACCTCGCGGCATTGACCGCGCTGGCGTGCGGCGCCGGGCTGATTGCCGAGCCCGGCGACCCGCGGCTCGCCGTTTTCGCCTGCCCTGGCGGCCCGGACTGCGCAAATGCCTCGGTCGCAACGCGGCGCGATGCCTCCCGGCTCGCCGCAGCCGCCGGCCCGCTGCTGCGCGGCGGCGCCAGGATTCATGTTTCCGGGTGCGCCAAGGGCTGCGCCCATCCCGGCCGGGCGGCGCTGACCCTGGTCGGCGACGGTGGCGCCTATCGGGTCGTGGTCGCGGGCAGCCCGCGCGATCCCGCCATTGCCCGCCTCGCGATCGGCGACATCGAGGAACGCCTGCGGTCGGTCGAGACCTCGGCCGACCTCGCATCGCGGTTTGCGGGCAAGATATGAGTTCCCGCCGCTATCTGCGCGACGGCGGCGAGATTTACCGGCGCTCGTTCGCCGCGATCCGGGCCGAGGCGGACCTGGCCGGTTTCGCCGGTGCGGCCGAGCGCATCGTGGTGCGGATGATCCATGCCTGCGGCATGACCGATCTGGCGCGCGAGGTCGAATTGTCGGCCGATTTCGCCGCTGCCGGGGAAACGGCGTTGCGGGACGGCGCACCGATCTTGTGCGATTCGAAAATGGTCGAGCACGGCGTCACCCGCGCGCGCCTGCCGGCCGCCAACGAGGTCATCTGCACCCTCGACGACCCGCGGGTGCCGGGTCTGGCGCGGGCGCTCGACAACACCCGCACCGCTGCCGCGCTCGAGCTGTGGCGCGAGCGGCTGGGCGACGCCGTCGTGGTCATCGGCAACGCACCCACGGCCTTGTTCCGGCTCTTAGAAATCCTCGACGAAGGGGTCCCGCCGCCGGCCGCGGTGATCGGCGTCCCGGTCGGCTTTGTCGGCGCGGCTGAAGCCAAGCGCGCCTTGGCGCAGGACCGGCGCATGCCATTTCTGGTCGTGCACGGGCGGCGCGGCGGCAGCGCCATCGCGGCGGCGGCGATCAACGCGCTGGCGAGCGCGGCCGAGTGAGCGCCGCGAGCGGCGGTTGGCCGTCGGCCGCGCGCCTCGTCGGCGTCGGGCTCGGTCCCGGCGACCCGGACTACGTGACGGTGCGCGCGGTCAAGGTGCTGCGCGCCGCCGACCGCCTCGTGCATTTCGCCAAAAAAGGCGAGCGCGGCAACGCCCGCACCATTGCCGACGCGATAACCGGCCCCGATCCGGCGCGCGAGCTGCCGCTCCATTATCCGGTCACGACCGAGATTGCGGTGGCTCACCCCGATTACGCGGCGGCGATCGGCGCGTTTCACGACCGCGCGGCGGCCCGCCTGATCGAGGTGGTCGAGGCCGGGCGTTCGGTAGGCGTGTTGTGTGAGGGTGACCCGTTCTTTTACGGCTCGTTCATTCATCTGTGGCTGCGGCTCAAGGACCGGGTGGCGATCGAAATCGTGCCCGGGGTGACCTCCATGGCGGCGGCGTCGGCGCGCAGCGGGCTGCCGCTCGGCTGGGGCGACGATGTGGTGAGCGTCCTGCCGGCGACCTTGCGCTATGCCGATCTGGTGGAGCGCCTCGGGTCGGCGGATGCGGCGGCGATCATCAAGCTCGGGCGCAATCTGCCAAAGGTGCGCGACGCGCTCGGCGCCGCTGGGCTCTTCGACCGCGCGGTCTATGTCGAGCGCGCGGCGATGCCGGGTCAGCGCATCGGCCCACTCGCCGCAATGACCGAGGACAGGGCGCCTTATTTCTCGCTGATCCTGGTGCCTGGCCGGGGACGTCGCGGATGAGGGCGCCCGGAAATCTGACCGTCGTCGGCCTCGGACCGGGCGACCCGCAATGGCTGACCCCGGCGGCGTCGGCAGCACTGGTCGCGGCCCAGGACCTCGTCGGCTATCATGCCTATCTCGACCGGGTGCCGGCGATGTCCGGCCAGCAGCGCCATGGTTTCGACAACCGCAGCGAAAGCGACCGCGCGCGGCTGGCACTCGACCTCGCTTCGCAAGGGCGGCGGGTCGCCGTCGTCTCGGGCGGCGATCCCGGCGTGTTCGCGATGGCGGCGGCGGTGTTCGAGGCGGTCGACGCGGGACCGCTGGCATGGCGCGCGCTCGACATCCGGGTCGAGCCGGGGGTCACCGCGATGCTCGCCGCGGCGGCGCGGGTGGGGGCACCCCTCGGCAATGATTTCTGCGCGATCTCGCTGTCCGACAATCTGAAGCCGCGGGCGGTCGTCGAGCAGCGGCTGCGCGCCGCACTCGCCAGCGATTTCGTCATCGCCCTCTACAACCCGGCGTCACTGGCGCGCCCCGGTCAGCTCGGCGCGGCATTGCGCATCGCCGCCGAGGTGCGCGGCCCCGAGACGCCAGTGATCTTTGCCCATGCGGTCGGTCGGCCCGACGAGCGGGTGGCGGTTGAATGCCTAGCCAAGGCCCAGTCGATGGCCGCCGATATGGCGACGCTGGTCGTGATCGGCGCGAGCGCGACCCGATCGATCGACCGCGGCAGCGATGCGATCCCCTTTGTCTATACGCCGCGCAGCATCAGGGCCCGCTGTTGACCCGCGATCCAGGCCAGCGCCGCGGCGACATTCGCGACCTCGGCGACTGCCGGTTTTTTGGGCCGGGCAACGACAATAACCGGCAATCCAAGCGCGCGGGCGGCGGCAATCTTGGCATAGGTGGCCGAGCCGCCGGAATTCTTGGTGACGACGGCCTCGATATGTTCGCGTTCCAGGAGCGCCCGCTCGGCGGCCTCGTCGAACGGCCCGCGCGCGCGCAATTCGGTGACCCGCGGCAATGGCAATGCGTCGCCGATCGGCTCGATCGAGCGCACCAGATAGCTGTGCTGCGGCGCCGTGGCGAACGGCGCCAGCTCGAGCCGTCCGACCGTCAGGAACACGTGGCGTGGCGAGGTTCCGAGCGCCGGCACGGCCTCGGCCATCGTCGCGACTTCGATCCAATGATCGTCTGGCTCGGCGCGCCAGGGCGGCCGGCGCAAGCCGAGCAGCGGCACGCCGAGACGCGCGCAGGCGGCGGCGGCGTTGCCCGACATCGTCGCAGCGAAAGGATGGGTGGCATCGACCGCCGCCGCAATCCGCTGCTCGGCGAGCCAGCGGGCCAGGCCTTCGATGCCGCCAAAGCCGCCGATGCGGGTCGGCAGCGGCGACGGGCGCGGGTTGCTGGTGCGCCCGGCCAGGGACAGGATCGCGTCGATGTCGGCGCGCCGGGCGAGCGCCGCCGCCAGTGCGGAGGCTTCGGCCGTGCCGCCGAGAACGAGGATGCGCATCGGGGTGTCTTCGCCGATGGCTGATCCTCTGTCCAGCCCGGCGGCAGCGCCGTGGTTGTCGATCCTCGGCATCGGCGAGGACGGCCGCGAGGGCTTGTCGCAGGCCGCGCTGCGCATTCTCGATAAGGCCGAGCTGGTGGTCGGCGGTGCCCGTCATCTGCGCCTGGCGCGGCCGATCGCTTCGCCCACGCTCGCCTGGCCGACGCCGTTATCCGACGCCTATGCGACGATCCTCGCCCGCCGCGGCCGGCCGACCTGCGTCTTGGCGAGCGGCGACCCGTTTCATTATGGCGTCGGCGCGGAGCTGGCCCGGCTGGTGCCGGCCGACGAGATCCTTTGCCACCCGCTGCCGTCGGCCTTCAGCCTCGCCGCCGCCCGGCTCGGCTGGTCGTTGCCCGATTGCGAATGCCTGAGCCTCCATGGCCGGGCGTTGGAGCGGGTCGTTCCCTGGTTGCAGCCGCAGGCTCGGATCCTGGCGCTGAGCTGGGACGGGGCGACCCCGGCCCGGCTGGCCCAGCTCTTGACCGCACGCGGCTTTGGCGGCTCGACGATGATCGTGCTCGAGGCGATGGGCGGGCCGCGCGAGCGGATCCGCCGGGCGGCCGCTGCCGATTTCGCCCTGGCCGGGATCGATCCGCTGAACACGGTGGCGATCGAAGTCGCGGCCGGGCAGGCGGCGCGGGTGGTGACGCTCGCCCCCGGTCTCGACGATGCCTGGTTCGAGAATGACGGGCAGCTGACCAAGGCGGAGATCCGCGCCGTCACCCTTGCCGCCCTGGCGCCGCGGGCGGGGCAGCTGCTGTGGGACATCGGCGCCGGCGCGGGCTCGGTCGGCATCGAATGGTGCCTGCGCCACCGGCGCAACCGCTGTATCGCGATCGAGCAGCGGGCGGAGCGCGCCGCGCGCGTTCGCCGCAACGCCGCGGCACTCGGCGTCGACGGGCTCGAAGCGGTCGTCGGCCGGGCGCCCGCGGCACTCGCGGCATTGCCCCAGCCGGACGCGATCTTTATCGGTGGTGGCGCCTCCGACCCGGCGCTTTTCGAGGCCGCCTGGGCCGCGCTCGAGCCCGGCGGGCGGCTCGTCGTCAATGCGGTGGCGCTGGAAACCGAGACGCGGCTCGCCGAGCTCTTTGCGCAGCATGGAGGCAGCTTGCGGCGCATCGCGATCGCCCGCGCCGAGCCGCTCGGCCGGCTTTATGGCTGGCGCCCGGCGCTGCCGGTCACCCAATGGGCGGCGACCAAGCCGTGATGCGGACTCCGACATGACGGTTCACTTCATCGGCGCCGGCCCCGGCGCGCCCGATCTGATCACGGTGCGCGGCCGCGACCTCGTCCAGCGCTGCCCGGTCTGCCTCTATGCCGGCTCGCTGGTGCCGCCCGAGATCCTCGGCTGGTGCCCGCCAGGCGCGCGCCGGATCGATACCGCCCCGCTCGATCTCGACGCGATCGCCGCCGAATTCGTCCGTGCCGACGAGCGGGGCGAGGACGTCGCGCGGCTGCATTCGGGCGATCTGTCGATCTGGAGCGCCCTCGGCGAACAGCTCCGTCGGCTCGAAGAAATCGGCATTCCCTATACCGTGACCCCAGGGGTCCCGGCCTTTGCCGCGGCCGCGGCGGCGCTGCGCCGCGAACTGACCGTGCCGGAGGTGGCGCAATCGGTGGTGCTGACCCGAATTTCGGGCCGCGCCTCGGCAATGCCGCAGAGCGAGCGGTTGGCGAGGTTCGCGGCGACGCGGGCGACCTTGGCGATCCATCTCTCGATCCAGGCGATCGAGCGGGTGGTCGGCGAGCTGCTGCCCGAATACGGCGCCCAATGCCCGGCCGCGGTGGTGTGGCGCGCCTCGTGGCCGGACCAGCGGATCATCGAGAGCAGCCTCGGCGAGATCGCGGCGCTGGTGCAGGCGGAAAGATTGGAGCGGACCGCGCTGATCCTGATCGGCCGGGCGCTCGACCCGGGCGGCTTTCGCGACAGCGCGCTCTATTCGCCCGGCTACGAGCGCCGCTTCCGCCCCTCGGCCAAAGCAGATCCCGCTCAGACGACGGAACGAAACGGGGTGCGCCCGGCGAGACGGCCCTGACGGTCGAAGATCGCGATTTCGAGCTCGGCGGCGGCGCCCTCCAGCACCGCGGCGGCGGTGCGCCAGGCATGCTCGGCGACGACCGCGGCCAACGGCACGCCGGCCCGCTCGGCATTCTCGTATATTTCGAGCGCGGTATTGGCGGCACGCGCGCCGGCGATGGCCTTGGCACCTCCGCCGGCCTCGGCCAGGCGCTGTGCGAGCCACTCGAAATCGATCGATCCGGCGCGCGAATGCAGGTCGAGGAGGCCCTGGCCGAGCTTGGCGATCTTGGCGATGCCCCCGGCCACGGTGACCCGCGGCACCGGGTGACGACGCAGGTATTTCAGCATGCCGCCGGCGAAGTCGCCCATGTCGATCAGCGCGTGGTCGGGCAATTGGTGCAATGCCTTGACTGCGGCCTCGGAGGTGGCCCCGGTCGACCCGGCGACGTGCGCCAGACCGGCGGCGCGGGCCACGTCGATGCCGCGGTAGATGCTGTGGATCCAGGCGGCGCAGGAATACGGCACGACGATCCCGGTGGTGCCGAGGATCGAGAGGCCGCCCTCGATGCCGAGCCGCGGGTTCAAGGTCTTGCGCGCGACCGCCTCGCCGCCGGGGATCGAGATCTCGATTTCGACATCGGCCGCCACGTCGAGCGCCGCGGCGGCTTCGGCGACGGCCTCGCGTATCATCCGGCGCGGCGCCGGGTTGATCGCCGGCTCTCCCGGTGGGATCGGCAGCCCGGCGCGGGTGACCGTGCCGACGCCCGGCCCGGCGCGAAAGACGACGCCGCTGCGGGGCGGAGCGGCGCGCACGGCGGCGACGATCAACAGGCCATGGGTCGCGTCCGGGTCATCGCCGGCATCCTTGACTACCCCGGCGCGGGCGCCGTCGGGCAGACGCTGGTGGCAGGCCAGCGCAAAGCTCGCCCGCATGCCGCGCGGCAACAGGATCTCGACCGGGTCCGGAAACTTGCCGCCGAGCCAGCCGACAAACGCCGCCTTGGCGGCGGCGGTGGCGCAGGCGCCGGTGGTCCAGCCGCGGCGCAGTTCTACGCGCGCGCCTTGCCTCGGCACCACGCCGCGCAGCGATTGGAGCGGGTCCGCCGGCCGGCTCTCATTGCAATTCGGAAAGGCCCATCGCCTCGCCGAAGCGACGGCTCGCCTCAAAGGTATCGCCGTATTTGCGGTGCCCGGCAGAGATGTGGGCGCATGCGAGCAGCAGGCGATCGCGGTCGGCGCATCGGTTGCGCCCGTAATCCTGCAGCAGGCATTGCGGGATTTCCTGGTTGTGCGGGTCGTTGCCGAACCGCGCTGCCATCAGGGCCAGCCGCTGCACCAATAGCGCGCGGTCGGCGCCGCTGTCGAGGTAGGCCTGGGTCCAGGCCTCGGCCTCTGCGGTGTCGAGCGCCGTCATCGCCGCTTCGAGCCGGCCCGCGATCTGGTCGCCGGTCAGTCGGGTAGCGCCGGCGGGCGCGTTGATCGGCTCCGATTTGGTCCAGCCCTGGATCTTCTGGTGCCACGCCGCCTGGTTGACCATCGACCCGGCGACGTAGAGCAGCTTCAATCGGTGCGGGTGCGCGAAATTATCGTAGAACCAGCCCAAGGTGTTGCAATATTCGTAGGTGTGCTGCGGCATCGAGTAGGCGTTCGGGCCGTCGGTTTCGAGCACGACCTGCGCCGCTGCCAGCTGGATCGCGTCGACGATCCGCCGCGGCGACGTGCCGGCCAATAAAAGCGCGCTGATCTTCTCGATATAGGCGGGCTCGTGCTGATGGATCAGCGCGTCGACGAGGTCGCCGGTGTCGGCCTCGCCCAGATTGCCGGTGTTCGCCAGCAGCGCGCGCTCGCGCTCGGTGGTGCCGCCTTGCGGGACGGCGTGAATTTCGGCGCCTTCGATAAAGATCGTGACGACGTTGCAGGCCATCTCGTAGACCGAGTGCCAGTGCGGCCCGACCGCCATGTCGAGCACGCCCGCATAGATTACGTCGTGGGCGTTGTTCCAGCCGATCGCATTGCCGATCTCGACCACCGAGCGGGCGCGATAGGCCTTGTGCCCGGTCGTATACGAACGGTTGTAGAGCATGCGGTCCTGGACATCGATCAGCCCGGCAAAGACCAGCTGGGCCAGGACTTCCCTGCGGTGCTCGGTTTCCTCCATCAGGCCGAGGAAAATGCGGTAGGCTTCGATGACTTGGCTGCGTTCGACCAAGGTCAGCCAGTGGTTGAGGCGCTCGGCTAGCGGGCCGGTTTCCTTGAGCGGCTCCTGGTCGGGCCAATACACCACCGGCTTTGGCGGTTCGGTGTTCGGCATCTTGTAGCCGCGGGTCGCATAGTGGCCGGGCGCCTTCAGGATCTTCTGGTTCCAGATGTCGAGCCCCGAGGGGATGTACCAGATGGTCTGCGCCAACGGCAATGCCGCCAGCTTTTCTGGCAGCATCGTTTGAAGGTTGACCGCGGCGCGCGCCGACAAGAGGCAATGGTCGTTGTTGACGAAATTGGGAAAGCCGTCGTCGATGCGCTGATGGTATGGCACGTGCGTATAAGGTGCATGGATGCGCGCCGCCTGTGCCATGATTTCCGGTAATGGCCGCCCGCGCTGCAGCAATTGGTAATAGACCCGGCTGCCGCCCACCTGATCGCGTGCGAGGAGCCGATCCTCGAGCTCGCTATATAAGCGCGTGGTTTCTTGATCGGCCGTTGCCATGCTCATTGCCCTCTCGCTCTGCGATCGCCCTTCGAATCGGAACGGATCTTAGGCCGGTGGGCCGGGTCACAGCAACCTTCGGGAGGTCACGTCCGTCAAGCTGGTGTAAATCGGGGTGGAGTTCGAGGCGGCCATGGGTCAGGCGGCGCGGGCATCGGGCGCCAGAGGCCTGCGAGGCAGAACCAGTCCTCGCCCGTGTTGGTGAATTTCCATTTCGACTTCGGCGATTTCGTGCCGGTGAACTCGAGAAGTGCGACGCCGGGACGAGGCAGCGCCCTTTCGGGAATCGCCGGCCCTCGGACCGCAAATTGATGATCGGCGCTCCCTTTGGCCGCGCTGACGGAAATCTCCAGCGCAGCTGTGCCCAGCTCGACTCCGTGCTCCCGCCGCCGGATGACGGGAGCGGCCTCGGTCGGCCAGATGCCGTAAAGCGCCTATCTGGAGGCTTTCAGCCAGATCCGCGTCCCGATCGTATTCCCCCACCGCGGCCCCGAATTTCGAGCCTCGTGACGACGCTGTTACCGAAATCGTTGCACTGGTCAGATCTGTAGCAGTTCGTCACGGCTCGTTAACCGGACCCCTCGCGCATCCGATCGCCTTGCGACAGGGCACACCGCAGCCGATCATAAGTCATGGCCCCTGTAACAGTCAGCAAAGACAAGGAACTGCGCCTTTTCGAGTGTGTTGTCGAAATGACGCTGTGGATTTGTCAGAAACTTTGCTGCCGAGGAGGATGACAATGGAGCGATACGAAGGCCTCACTCCAGAGGAACGCGCCAGGATAACACAAATTCAAGACTTGCTGATAGAGCGGTATGTCGAACAAAAAGAGGTAATTGAAGAAGGCAGGGAGATCCGTGCAAAGGAACTCGAGGTGGAAATCAACGATCTGTTGCGTGAAAAAGAGCGCGTCGAGGAATGGGCCGCTGTCGGATCAGCCTGAACGCGATTATCTCGCAGAACACGCGTCGGCGGGCGGGCCCCCACTGTAAGGGAGGCGAGGCGGAGCGCCGCCCGGCCGAGAGGCCGAGCGCCGTCAGGTTTTTTGGAGAACCCGCTCGATCGCGCCGACGCCAGCCCCATAGACCCTGGCAATTTGGGGAATCGCCATTCCGTGCTCTCCCAGGGCTCGGATACCGGCAAACTGGGACATCGGGATATCGGTCACCGTCGGCTGCTTGAAGCCGACCGGGGCGTCGACCTCCTCGGGACGGACCGACACCGCGAATGAGGCTGCCCGCACGCGGCTTGCGCGCCGATTCCGCGGCAGCGGGGAGTCCGAAACCACTTGCTCGGTGATATGCCGTTTCGGGGTGAACAGCGCCTCGGCCGCTTTGCGCGCGCTCGTCAGCCGCTTGGGGTCGTCATCGTGAGGGTGGTTCTCAATAACTGCAGCCTCGACTGCCTTCTCCCTCAAAGGGGCAGCTGAAGTCCGGAAGGCGGGCCGCCGTATCGGCTCGAGCGCGCTTTGTCTGACAACCGCAACACCATGTTTCTCATTTCGATGCTGCGAGCTACCATGGCCGCGAGGACGCCGCAGGAGACGATCGTGATGACCGACGCCAACGCGAAAGCCCCGCTGCACCAACGCGCCCTGCACGAGTTCCAGGAGCTCGTGTTCATTTCTCTCTATCTCTACATCGTCATAGGGGCGGTGATCCTGATGAAGGCCGCGGTGCTGCACACCCACGGCGTCGAATTCGCCCCCTGGGGCATCGCCATCGTCAAGGCCGTGGTGCTGGCGAAATTCATGTTGCTCGGCGACGCCATGGGGCTCGGCGCGCGCATCACGGCTCGCCCGCTGATCTGGCCGACGCTGCGCAGGGCGTTCGCCTTTCTGGTGCTGCTGATCATCTTGACCATCATCGAGGAAGCCGTCGTCGGCCTGTTTCACCACCGGTCGATCGCCGCCTCGCTCGGCGAACTCTTTGGCCCCCGGCTCGAGGAAACGATCGCCGGCTACCTCATCATGCTGCTGGTGCTCATCCCGTTTTTCGGTTTCCGCATCCTCGACGAGGCGCTCGGCAAAGACAGGCTGGCGCGGATGTTCTTTATCGAGCGGGAGCCAATAGGGCTGAGGTAAGGGGAAACTGCGCCCAAATCCTGCCGGAACCGGCTGCCCCAGGGGAGAACAAGCCAACTCACCATGATCGCGGCTTTTCAATTCGCATAATTCCTGAAATCCGCAAGGCGCGCCCCTCTCATCGGCGCGGGAGTCACGATATCTGGATTACGTCGACGCCCGCGAAGTATCGAACACGACCTGGTCCCACCGCCAAAGCTGCTGGAAGAAGGCACGCGCGAGGCTCCGATCACCCCGCTCGCCGCAGATCTGCGCGATGGTCCGTTCCCCGTCGACGGCGCCCAGGAGCCGCTCCTGCCGCGCGTCGATGGGCAGATAGAGGTCGGTACAGGTGTGGTTGCGATTGATCAGCACCGCCGCCGCTCCCGGCGGGAGCCGGTCCCGCACGGCGAGCGTATCGGGCAGCCGAATGGGCGTGTAGCCGGTCCAGGCCTCGCCGTCGAAATCGACCGGCGAACCCTGCGCCGCTCGGTCCTTCCTGTAAGCCACGACGCCGTGGCGGATCATGGTCCCGCGGAACAGCTCGATGGCGGCGTATTGCGCTTCGGCCGTCAGCCCGACCAGCCGGGATTGGTGAGGTGTGGACGAGAGCGCGCCACACCAGGGCAGGTAAGGCGCCTGGCGCACCCAGCGCCCGAACGCGAGGCCGGCGCGGCCAAGGAAGTCCAGCAGCTGCGGCACCGAGTACGACCGGTCCCGAGGATGGAGCAATGCATCAGCCAGCCCGTCCCTGTCTGCGAAGTCGGGTGAGTTGCGCAGGAGGGGGGCCAGCGGGTGGTCTGTCGGGAGCGCCTTGAGGGTCGCGGCGAGGTCGCGGATCTCGCGCATCGTCCCGCCGATGCCGAGGCGCCGACAGTAGTCCTGAAGCAGATAGACCCCGGCGCGGCCATAGGGCGCGTAAACCATCACATTGAGGGCGCCGGTCGGCTCGAGCACGTCGTGCAGGGCCCGCAGCCCCGCATCGGGGTCGGGCAGGTGGTGCAGCACGCCGGTGCAGACCACGTGGTCGAAGCGTTGGCCGAGTTCGGCCGCGCGTTCAACGGCGAGCAGGCGCACCTCGAGGTTGGCGAGCGCGTATTTGCGTTTCAGCCCTCGCGTGAACGCGATGCTCTTTGCGCTGACGTCGATCCCGATGACCCGGGCGCGCGGCCAGCGCACCGCATAGTGGGCCGCCTGAGTGGTGCCGCAGCCGGCCACCAGGATGCTCCGGTCTTCGCGGTAGGGCTCGGCCGGCCAGAAGAGATGGGATTCGGCGCGCCGGCGCCTGTCGTCCCAGGCCTGACGGTAGGCTGGCAGGTCGTCAATGGGCGGCGGGTAGGGGTGACGTTCGTAAAAGGCGCTCACCTGCCTGGCGATGGCGGCAGCGATCGCTGCGGGAGCCTCGTCGTCGTTCATGACCGGCTGGAGCCTTCTACCGGGTTGAATCAGCCTATTAGGGATAAAAGGCTGTATTTCAAATATCGAGCCGGCATTGTGAATCGCAAACCAATGCCCACCCTTGCTGGAAGGGCTAACCGCATGAAAGAGGCTAGGGCCAGGGCGGCGACGCGCGCCAAGCGCGCGTCCTTGCTTCAAGTGTCTGAACTACCGCAGCTCAGCTGTGAGGCTTCGTCACCTGCTCCAGCACCGCGTCCAGGTTGAACGAGGCGGGTTTCTGGCGCGGCGGGAACTTCACGAAGTCCGCGAGCTGCGACGCGACCACCGCCTGCATCTGGTACAATTGGGGCACGTGATCGACCATCCAGTCCAGGTAGGTGTTCGAGTTGAATTCGGCCCGCTCGAACGGGTCGCGACGGAGGCTGATTATATACGGCAACCGCAACTTCACGAACGGCTCGGCCCACTGCCTCATTGTATCAGCGCGTTGCACCGCCAGATTAAATTTCCAGTCGCCAACCCGCACCGCGATGAGCTCGCCGTCATCGCTGAAATATACGATGGCGTTCCTCGGGCTCTCCGCCACCTCTCCGGTGAGGTATGGGACCTGGTCGTAGCCGTCGAGATGGACGTGGAAATGCTTGCCGTCGACCGTGCAGCCGTTGAGGAGCTGCTCGGTGACGTTGGGGTTGCCCGCGATGGCGAGCAAGGTCGGAAACATGTCGATGTGCGAGACGATGCCGTTCAGGACCGAGCCGGCCTTGATCTTGCCCGGCCAGCGAATGAAGCAGGGCACGCGCCAGCCACCTTCCCAGTTGGAGTCCTTCTGGCCGCGGAACGGGCTGTTGGCGCCGTCCGGCCAGGTGTCGTTCTCCGGTCCGTTGTCGGTGGAGTACATGACGATCGTGTTGTCGGCGATGCCAAGCTCATCGAGCTTGGCGAGCAACTGGCCGATCTGCTCGTCGTGGACGACCATCCGGTCGCTGTACGGGTCCTGCCCGCTTTTGCCGAGATTCTTTTCGGCGACGTGGGTCCGGAAGTGCATCGCCGTGGAATTGTACCAGAGGAAGAACGGCCGGTCCGCCTTGGCCTGCGTCTCCATCCACGCGAGAGCCCGATCAGTGATCTCCTCGTCGATGGTTTCCATGCGCTTCTTGGTGAGCGGGCCGGTGTCCACGATCGTCTGCCCGCCCTTGCCGTCGGACAGGCAATGGAGCACGCCTCGGGGGCCGAACTGCTTCTTGAACGCCGGGTCCTTGGGATAGTCGGGCAGCTCCGGCTCTTCCTCGGCGTTCAGGTGATAGAGATTGCCGAAGAATTCGTCGAACCCATGCACGGTCGGCAGGAATTCGTCGCGGTCGCCCAGATGGTTCTTGCCGAACTGGCCGGTGGCATAGCCCAGCGGCTTGAGGAGCTCGGCGATGGTCGGGTCTTCCTTCTGAAGGCCGACGGTGGCGCCGGGCATGCCGACCTTGGTCAGACCGGTGCGGATCGGGTTCTGGCCGGTGATGAAGCAAGCACGGCCGGCGGTGCAGCTCTGCTGGGAATAATAGTCGGTGAAGGTGACCCCTTCGTTCGCGATGCGGTCGATGTTGGGCGTACGGTAGCCCATCATGCCGAGGCTGAAGCGGCTGATGTTCCAAATCCCGATGTCGTCCCCCCATAATATGAGGATGTTGGGCTTACTCGTTTTGGCCATATCGATCCCCTTTCGTTGGTAGCTTCACAAGTCTCTATCGCTCGGCCTCGGGGCTAGCCGAGGCGCAGCAGCACGGCAAAAAACGCAAACAAGCCGATGCCGATAAGGAGGATGGCGACCGCAACAACCGGCGATTGCGTTCCCTCCTTTGTCAATCCGGCGAGTGGCGCGAACGGTCCGCCCCACAGGTAACGAACCGTCCACCAGTACTGCCAAATTGAAACCACGAGCGCCAGGACGCCGCACGAAATCAGCGCGAGCCCCAGATATTCCGGCGCGGTTGGAAGATAAGCGGGGCGGGCTCCGGGGATTTGCTGCAAGTGGTTGATGTACTGGACGATCGCGAAGCCGAACCCAATCAGCGCCACTGCCGTGCGCAACCACGACATCATCGTGCGCTCGAGGCTGAGGCGGGTGCGAATCCAACCGAAATGACTGTCTGCCGTTGTCCTTACTTCAAACCTGCCTGGGCTTGTGGTGGCGGGTGGATCTGCCATGCTCGATGCCCTTTTGCCGACGGTTCCTGCCTGAGCCTTCACAAGATCCGGTTTGGAGAGGAGCGCCCCAGCCACCAGCGCTCGATGCGCAGGACTGGCCCGCGGATGATCACATACGGGACAAACGCGAACAGCAAAGCGACAATAACCGCCTCCGCCGGATAGAACCGCTTCAGCACGATGACCTGGTAGATCGCGTCCATCACGAGGCCAAGAAGGATAATCCTGGCCGTCGTATTCAATCCCTCGCCCAGCCGCTCGATGCGCTCGCGGGGGTTGCGCAGCAGGGTCCAAAAATAAGGTGAGCGGCCCATCCGCGCGTCCTTGAGGCCAGCCAGGATCGCGGCGATCGCCGCCATCAACGGCTGCAGGATGAAGCGGAACCTCATCGGCGCGTCCGTCCGCTCGATGAGCTGGCGCCAGATGCGTTCGAACGTTGCGATGGTAACGCCGTTCCAGACGACGCCGGCGACGATCAGCACGAGCATGAACGCAACGACCAGTTTCGCCAGGAGGCCTAGTTTCTGCGAATTTGTGTCGGTCATCACCGCCCCGACCTCAAGTCCTGACGACGCAGCGGAAGCCGACATGGCTCATCCCCGAATCGATGGGCTGCGCATGGCGCGCGGCCGGGCGGTAGCGACGGCAATAGTTCGGCGCGCAGAGAAAGGAGCCGCCCTTGACCACCCTGCGGGGAATGCGCGCGGATGGGCTGTATTCGTCGTAACTGTCGGACTCGCTCCCGCCACGGGGATTTTCCGGGATGCAGCACGCCTTCGGCGCATCCGCGGTGTGCCGGGTCGAGAACCAATCCGCGGTCCATTCCCAAACGTTGCCGATCATGTCGAATAGGCCATAGCCATTGGGCGGAAACGCCCTGACCGGCGAGGTTCGCGGGTAACCGTCGGTGGCGAGGTTTTCGCGGGGAAATTCGCCCTGCCAGGTATTCGCCATGTGACGGCCGCCCGGCGCCAGCTCCTCACCCCAGGCAAACTCGGCCCCGTCGAGACCGCCGCGCGCGGCGTACTCCCACTCGGCTTCCGTCGGCAGGTGCTTTCCTGCCCACGCAGCGTAGGCAGCGGCGTCTTTGTACGCGACATGCACCACCGGGTGATCGTCGAGGCCTTGATTTGCACGACCCCGGCCGTTCGGCCGGCGCCAGTTCGCGCCGAACTCGAACCGCCACCATTGCGACCAATCTCTAAGCTCGACAGGGTGCCGGGGCGGGGTGAACACCAGCGAGCCCGGCTTCAACATATGCGGCAGCGCGCCCGGATAGTCCTTCGGGTCGGGTGCCAACTCGGCGACCGTGACATAGCCCGTCGCCTCGACGAACCGGCGGAACTGGCGGTTGGTCACCGGGTAGGGGTCGATAAAGAAGCCCTCGACGTGCACGCGATGAACGGGCGCTTCTTCCGGGTAATGCCGGTTCGACCCCATCCGAAACGTACCGCCAACGAGCCATATCATATCCAGCGTCGCGGCCGCCTCGCGGGTCGAAGCATCGATAGGCCGTTCCGTCCCAATTCGAGAACTCACGCGCTCCGCCTCCTCTAACAGGCCTCAAGCAAGATCGCGGGATAATTCAGCCTCATACCCCGGCGCGTCCTTTCCAAACTCGCCGCGAAGGGATTCAGAAATGGCGCCGGTGTCGACCAGCACCACCGGAAAGACCACAAGGCCGCCTTCAAACAGGAGCTCAAGCGACTGCGGCGGCGTGGGTCGCGCCGAGCCTTGGCCGTGCCGAGTCGTCGCACCTTCATCTTCCGCCTCCGGTGATAGACAGCTCGGCAACGAGCCGGGCGCGATTGTGCGGGCGGGCAGAGCGGCGCGCTATTCAGTTTCGGCAAAATTCGGCAAGAGCTGGCTCCGCGCGCCGCTGTACGCGCGGGCGGCCGAGCGTGGCGGAGGGCAATTCCCCGAAGATCGCGCGGTATTCGCCGGCAAACCGGCCGAATTGCCAGAAGCCGTATCGCGTGGCGATCTCGGTCACGGTCGCCGCGGTTGGGGCGCCGTCGCGTAGGGCTCTCCGCGCCAGATGCATCCGGCGCAACAGCAGGTATCGCTTGGGGCTCATCCCCAGCTGCTCCTGGCAACAGGCCCGCAATGTCCGATCCGAAACCCCGATCATCTTGCAAAGTTCTGGGACGTAAAGCGGTTGATCGGGATTTTCCTCCGTCGCGCTGCGAAACCGGCGCATGATCAACGCGTGCTGCCGCAGCGCCGCCCTGTCCTCGCGAACCTCGCGGTGGTCGAAACACGCGGTCATGGCTTCGATCAAAGCTTGCTCGAGAGAGCGCGCCGCCTCGGGATTGGCGATGACTGCCGGAGCATCTTCCGCCAGCTGCGCGGCCGCCGCGTGCAGGCGCTGAAGCTTGGCCATTGCGGAGGCTCGGGGCGTCAGGGTCTTCGTATCTTTTGGCGGGGTTAGGTCGCATCCGACAATCGTTTCCCCGAGGAGAGCGACATCCTCAACCGGCAACGACATTGCGCCCCAACGTGGCGATCCGGATGAACGCTGATATGCCTCCTGGCCCTCGCTATGGCGAGTAATGTCGGTGGGCAGCATTTCGACCCCGCTCCACAGCAGGTCCGGTCCGGGCTGTGTACGGAACGAGATGATGGCGCGTCCACGGACATTGGCCGAGTGCCCGATCCGGGGCAGGTTCTCGGAGAACCGCTGCATCCACAGGCGGTGCAGGTCGATACGAATAAGCTTCGCGGCGAAGTGCCCGCGCCCGGTAACGGTCATCTCGGCCCTCGTTGCGCGGATCGTCGCGGCGTAGTCATCGGAGTCGGTGAATTCGCGGACTGCACTCGACGGCATCTCAGTCCCCCGTGGCAGCTTCAGATCCGATGGAGAAATAACCCGTTGCTTCGCCTTGACGTTGATCGATCTCTAACGCGTCGCGAAAACTTCACACAGGAAGATGCATCCGACGCCGTGCGAGATCGGCCGTTCCGGCACGTAAGCTGCGCCGCAAGGTGACGGACGGCAACTCTCCGAACAGCTCACGATAGCTGGCTGCAAATCGGCCTCCATCGTGGAAGCCATGGCGCCGTGCGGCCCCCGATACGCTCGCCACACCGTGGTTTCCGCGCCACAAATCGCGTCGCGCCAGTGACATTCGACGGACGCGAATGTAGGCGGTCGGCCCCAAGCCCAGATGTTCCAAGCATAAGCTGCGCAGCAAATGGTCGGAGACGCTGAGCGCCGCGCAAATTTCCGCCATGTGCAGATTACGGTTCGGCTGGGCCTTAAGCAGATCCTCAAAGCGGCTCAGAATGTCTTGGCATCGATCAGTTGCCGTGACCCTTTTGTCCTCCATCCCGGCCGGCAGACACTTGATCAGGGCATGAATCAATTGTTGCTCCAGCCCGTGCGCCGCCTCGGCGTCGACCAGCGCCTGCGGTCGGATTTGGGCCATGCGGATGGCGGCCGCATGGAGGTGGTGCAGATGCGTGCCATTCGCCGGCGCAGGTCGCCGATATTGTGCGCCCGATGGGACCCCGAACGGGGCTCCGGTCAGCGCGCGGCCATAGCGGATCAGCTCCTCGACCGGCAACCAGATGGCGCCCCAGCGGCAGGGTCCGGCGGTTCGCGCGTGCAAACGCTGGCCCGGACCGACGATCATGATCTCGCCCGCGCGCATCCCGACCCCGCCCCAGACCGGCGAGGGTGCGCCACCGATCGGAAACCACATCAGGACCATGTCGGCGGGCACCACGATGAAGCCGATCCGCGACAGCTGCTCCTCCGCGGCGGACAGGCGCAGGCGGTGCAGCGCAATCTGGGTCAGCCGCGCCCGGAACAGGCCACGGCCGGTGATCAGCAGGCCAAGGCAGCCCTCCTCGCCCAAGGCCGCCTCGAAATCGTCCGGTTCGCTGAACACCGACATAACGCTGCCCGGCATTTCCGATCACTGAAGGCGGATCCGAGACGGGAGGGCGTTCCCGGTCTTTCGGCGACAGACAGTGCAGGCGACGAGCGCGCCGACTATTCAATTTCGGTAAAAGTTCGCAAGTGATGGCCGACTCCGCGGCTCCTCAGAACCGGAAGGTGGCGGCGATGATCGGCCCTTTCATGTGCACGTTGAAGCCTACGTTGTCGCCCTCCTGATAGTTGAAATTGAGGCTGCGGTACCCGAGACGGAGCGTAACCCAGGATTTGAGGGCATAGTCGATCGTGCCGATCACCTGCCAATCGACATGCGCGCCGACGCCAAAGCCGCCGAAATCGCTATAGACGGTCGCTCCGAACCCATCGTCGAAGTCGCGATGATAGCGGGCGGCGATCAGTGGATCGCCCCAGCCCGCGGTTCGCGAAACATTGGCCGCGGGCAGCAGTCCTCCGTTCAATGTCAGTCCGCTGGAGAATCCCCAGGCGCGAAAGCCGCCGCCGACGTCCAACTCCTGAAACGGCTGATCTAGCGCATGGTAGAGGAGCAAGGCGGTGCCCATATTCGCCGTCAATGCCGCATTGCCGCCCTGAAAGAAAACGTTGCGGGTGGTGATATTGGTGCCGACCGGGACATGGAGCACGTCACCCAAGAGGCTGAAGGGCCCGTCGCGTACCTCGGCCGACCCCATGAACGGGACCCCGTTCAAATGGCCGAGGAGCTGAAAGGCACCCACGTCTGAATTGATCTCGGGCGCTCGTGGCAGCGGCGTCTTGATCGCGGAGTTGATGCCCGCGAGCCACAGATAGGGGGTGATAAGTATCTGCGGCCCGCTCTGGGCCGGTGTCGCCTGTGCGAACGCCGGCCTTGGGGCGGCCCCGATCGCGGCCAGCGTGACGGCCAGACCGGCTAGCACCAGGAGTCCGAATTTGCCGAATATGCACATCGTTGCTTTCCCCCGTGGCGACGTTGGCAGATGCCTAAACGACCCGGCCGCGGCCGCTGTCAGCATGTCGGCCTTACGGTTCAGCGCCGCGACCAGGCCGTCGACGCCCCGATTCTGATGGTCGCGGCGAACTCGGACCGGGGGACCGCTACCTCGCTGATCTCGCCGTCCAGATGGATGTCCGAGATCAGCCAGGAATCGCCGTTGCGGCGCATCAGATAGTCGACCTTGACCGCTTCGTCATTCGCCTTGACGATCTCGCTGCGGACGATGGTGGTGGAGCCCGCGGGCTGCTCACCCCTCACCAGCAACTTCCGGCCCGAATAGCTGTCGAAACGGTCGGCATAAATCGCCGAGATATAACGCCCGAAGCTCGCCGTGACCTGTCGCCGCTGAGTCTCGGTGAGCGTCGCCCAGAACGGGCCTACCGACAACCGGAACATGGTCGCGAGGTCAGAGGTCTTGCGAATGACCGGCTGCAGTCGGGCAAAGCGCCCGCTCTGCCGAGCGAGCGGCCATTCTTCATCGTGCTGAGCAGCGCGTCATGAAGCCCTTGGACAGCATCGCCCCCGCTCGCAAGCATCGCACAGGCGGCGTGCGCGGCCGGAATGGCGCCGGCAAGTAGGGCAAGGGCAGTCGAGATGGCAATCAGCGTTGGGTTCATCGGCAATCTCTCAACGTTCGGGCTTGGAAGCGCAACGGCTGGGAGCCGTTCCCACTGCTCGGATCCTCCCAATGCGCGGACTATTGAGCGAGCCATTTGTTATTCCCGCAGAAGCTTCTCGTCGGCGGCGATCAGCGAGCTCGACCCCGGATGTTGGGTTGTCGAGCTTGCAGTGAAGCGGAACGGCCCCTGGTATTCCCCGGTCTTGCGGTGGCGCTGCCGATGGTCATCGATGATTCGGTCGCCCGCAATTCCGTGGATTTCTCGCCGGTTGGCGCCGTCAGGCGCCGGGTGCGCCTGGCCCTTGCACGGTGATGACGATGCGCCGGTTCTTCGCGCGGTCCGCCGGCGTGTCGTTCGAGGCAACCGGGTGGGTGTCGCCGAACCCCTTGGCCGAGATGATGCTCGGGCTGACCCCTTGCGCCACGAGATAGCTCACGACGGCGCCGGCGCGGCGTGACGACAACGTCAGATTGTCATTGATCCCGGCCCGCTGCAGCTGCGGCCCGACCGGCTGATTGTCGGTGTAGCCATAAACGACGACCTTGGCATTTTGCAGATTTGCAAGCTTGGGGACGATATTGTTGGTGAGCTCCGCCTGGCCGGCAGGGCTGAGCCGATAGCCGCCGGGCGGGAACAACAAATCGCCCGCCTCGACAAAGCTGGCCTCGCGCTGCAGCCCCGTGATCTGTGCCTGGAGCTGCTGGTTCTGCGTCTGCAATTGCTGGTTCTGCGCCTGCAAGGCGTCGTAGCTGCTCTGCGACACGCAGGCCGACAGCAGCAGCGCGGTGAGCGGGACAACGCCTGCCGCGGCGGCAGTTAATCTGATCATGGCTGACCCCTATTATGGTCGAAGTCGATTGGGCGAACTCGCCCGACCGCAATCCTAAACAGCTGCCGTTCGACCCAACTATTCAGATTCGGCAAAATATAGGCAAATGCGGCAAAAATTTAGCCCGACAAGCCGCGGTTCCCCGCCCGCGTCTTCCTGGGCATTCAGTTTTTCGGCCGAAACGCATGGGCGGAGGCGCCGCTGCAACGAGAGACGCCTTCGGACCGCCTTGTCCTTGTTAATCGTCGGTTTCGAGCCCGGGATCGACAGGCATTGTGTGCACGCCGTCGGGCGTGGCGCGGGCGGCCGCGGTGTCCCACATCAGGCGGGGCGAAGGTTTCGGCGGCGAACATGGTCAGCACCACGATAGCGCAGAAGGCAAGGGCGCCGACGCCGGGCTGGATCGTGATCACCGCGCCGAAGGTGACGAGCGCGCCGAGCAGCAATGCCATAAATACGCCGATCATCGGCTAGCGACCGATAAAGCGCACGGTGCACCCACCGGCCCTGGAGCGATCTGCGGCAAATTGACACGCTGCCAGCGTCGACATAGGCTGCGCTTCCCGGCACCGCGACATCCCGCGGAGGTGGAGGAACGCATGTCTCGTTTTGTTCGGCAAACGATGGCAGCGGCAGCGGTCTTGCTCGCCTCGGTACTGACCATCGGCACGTCGCACGCGACCCTGATCCAGGTCGCCAGCCGCAGCGCCCTCGGCGCCAATCTCGAAATCAATTGGAACATCTTCGGCCCCGCAGGGACAAGCTTGAGCTGCTTCTGCTCGGCGCAAACCGGCGGCTTCACCGTTTCGCTCAACAGCTCGTCGGGGACAGTCAACCGTTCTGACGAAGGGGTGCCGCCTTACAAGGGAAATTTCGCGCTCGGCGACGCTCTCGTATCGCAGCCGTTCATCAGCGACGAGATGACCGTCGGATTCATCAACAACCCGGTTGCCGCCGTCGGCACGCAGATCCAGCCGCTGGATTTCTTCGGCACGTTCACCGGCTTCATGACTGTGCTGATCGACGACGGTAGCAATAAGACATTCAGTGTAACGGGCGACTCGACCGCTGCCGAGGATAACTCTGCGCCGTTTCTCGGCGTCGTCTCGTCCAGCGCTGACATCATCGGCTTGCAATTCTACGCCGATATCGGCAACCCCAATTTCCCCGCAGCCGGCAATGTCGCGATCAACCAGCTCGATGTCAGGGCGGTGCCGGAGCCCAGCGCGGCACTGATCCTTGCGACCGCGGCGCTGTTGTGCTGCGCCGGGCTGCATCTGCGGAATCGCGCCACCGCACCGGATGAGGCCGCATAGCAAGCCGAGTCGCTGGCAGGTCGCTCGGCGGCGTGGTGCCACAACGGAGCGGGACGACGGCGCAGTGCGTCCGGTGAAACTCCGTCTCCGTTGACAGCGCGGCGTTCCGCGCGTTTTGACCGGATGAGCCCGATCGCCTTCGACACGCTCAAGCTGGCCCAGCGGCTGGAGGCAGCGGGATTGCCGCCGAAGCAGGCGCAGGACGTCGCGGCCGCACTCTCCGAAACGATCGGCGACGCCGTCGTCACCCGCGAATACCTCGATCTGCGCCTCGGCGAACTGCGTTCCGCACTCGATCTGCGTCTCGGCGAAATCCGCGGGGCGATGGCCACAAAGGTCGAGCTCGCCGAAGCCAAGGGGGAAATCCTGAAATGGATGTTCGGCGCCGTCGGTGTGCAGACTCTCGCGATCCTCGGCGGCGTCGCGGCATTGTTTCGGCTGCTCGGATGAGCCCGTCCAAGCCTACCCCGTGACCAGCGCCTTGAGACGGTAAAGGAGGTCGAGGGCGTCGCGCGGGGTGAGCTCGTCCGGGCGGGTGTCGCGCAGGAGTGCCTCGGCGGCGGATTCGGGCGGCGGCGCGGGGTCGGCGCGGCGCAGGGCGGCGCTGAACAATGGCAGATCATCGGCGAGCCGGGCGAGGGCGCCGCCCTGCTCGCCTTTTTCGAGGATTTCGAGCACTTCCTCGGCGCGGGCGGTGACGGTTGTCGGCAGGCCGGCGAGCCGGGCGACGTGGATGCCGTAGGAGCGGTCGGCGGCGCCGGGGCCGACCTCGTGCAGAAAGACCACATCGCCCTTCCATTCCTTGACCCGCATCGTGTGGCAGGCGAGGGCCGGGAGCTTGGCGGCCAAGGCGGTCAATTCGTGGTAGTGGGTGGCGAACAGGGCGCGGCAGCGATTGACCGCGTGCAAATGTTCGAGCGCGGCCCAGGCGATCGACAGCCCGTCATAGGTCGCGGTGCCGCGGCCGATTTCGTCGAGGATGACAAAGGCGTTCGGCCCCGCCTGGTTCAGGATCGCCGCGGTCTCGACCATCTCGACCATAAAGGTCGAGCGCCCGCGCGCGAGGTCGTCGGCGGCGCCGACCCGGCTGAACAGCCGGTCGACGATGCCGATCCGGGCCGCGCCGGCCGGCACAAAGGACCCGATCTGCGCCAGGATCGCGATCAGCGCGTTCTGCCGCAGAAACGTGCTCTTGCCGGCCATGTTGGGGCCGGTGACGAGCCAGATCCGCTCCTCGGCCAGGACGCAGTCGTTGGCGACAAAGCTGCCGCCATCGCCCGAG
>DASYNW010000084.1:0-4603 GCA_036008325.1 Allostellaceae bacterium | reverse complement strand
ATCGTTGCCGCCGAGGCGCAGCAGAAGGTGCTGGCGGCCGAGCTGAGCCACCGGGTCAAGAACACCCTCGCCGTCGTCTCGTCGATCGCCGAACGCACCCTGCCCGACGGCGCGACCAAGAGCGATCTGATCGCCCGCTTTCACGCGCTGGCGCACACCCAGGACGTGCTGTCTCAGGGCGGCTGGACCGAGGCGTCGCTGCGCGATGTGATCCTGGCGGAGCTCGCGCCGCATTCGACCGGCGACGGCATCGCCATCGGCGGGCCGCCGATCATGCTGAAGCCGCAGGCCGCGCTTTTTATGACCTTGGTGGTCCACGAGCTGTCGACCAATGCGGCGAAATACGGGGCTCTGTCGGTGCCTGAGGGTCGGGTCGGGATCGCCTGGAACATCGCTGGGGACCGTCCGGCGCGCCTGGAGCTGACATGGCAGGAAACCGGCGGCCCGGCGATCGACGGGCTGACCAAACGCGGCTTTGGCACGGAACTGATCGAACGTGGCATCCGTTTCGAGCTCCAAGGCGAGGCAAAGCTCGAGGTGGTGGACCGCGGATTATACTGTAGGATTATCATCCCAGAAAATCCAGAGTATTTTAGCATTGCAGCAGCGCCCGAGAACAACAAATTGGAGGACGCAGCATCGTGACAGGTGTGCTTCAGGGCGTGAAAGTACTGATCGTCGAAGATGAATATCTGGTCGCCTCGTTGATCGAGGACATGTTGCTGTTTGCCGGATGCGTGGTATGCGGGCCGGTACCGCGGCTGGCGCAGGCGCTCGACGCCGCCAACACCGAGGCCTGCGACGTGGCGGTTCTCGATATCAACCTGGCTGGTCAATGGAGCTATCCGGTTGCCGAGGCATTATCCCGGCGCAACGTGCCTTTCGTCTTTGTCACCGGGTATGGTTCCAACGCGATGCCCGCCGAATTTGCCGACCGTCCGCGCGTCCACAAGCCCTTCAAAATGAATGAATTGCTCGCGGTGCTGTCGAGCATGGTATCGGGCTCGGGCGGCGCCAGCTGACGCGCCCACGCGGCTCGGCCGCGCCCTTGGAGTTTGGCCGGCGCCGCGATGGGCTGTACATTTGCCGGCGCGGTGGCAGCCGAGCAAGGTCAAGACATGCGGACAGGGGCGGACTACGAGCAATCGTTGCGCGACGGGCGCCGGGTCTGGGTCATGGGCGCGGGCCTCGTCGACGACGTGACCACCCACCCGGCGACGCGCGCGATGGTCGACGAATACGTCGCCTGGTACGATCTCATTCGCGACCCGGCCTGGCAGGAGACCGCATTGCGGCCGGCCGACCAAACCCCCTGGGCCTATGTTGCGCCGAAGAGCGTCGACGACCTCGGCGGCATGGGCCGCTTCTTTTCGGCGACGACGTTCCTGTCCGCCGGCAACATCACCCACACGCCATGCTATGGCCACATGATCGCGCTCGGCATTCTCGCCTCGGCCCAGGAGCAGGGCGTGTCGGCCGAGCAGGTCGCCAACGCCGCCCGCTACCGGACGATGATTGCCGAGACCGGGCGGTTTCTGACGTTTTGCGGCGGCGCCCCGACGATCGGCACCCGGATGCGCGAAAACCCGGCCGAGCGAGCGGCGCTGAAGATCGTGCGCGAGACCGATGCCGGGATCGTCGTCCGCGGCAAGATCGGCATGCATACGAGCCCCGCCTATGCCGAGGATGTTTACGTCGGCAGCGTTTCCGGGCTGAAGCTCGGCGATCATTTCGCCACCTTCATCGTGCCGGTCGCCGGCGCCGGGGTCACCATCTTGTGCCGCAAGATCGCGGTGCGCGACCCCAACCCGTTTGTGGCGCCGCTCTCCACCCGCTTTGACGAGCTCGACGGCCAGATGTGGCTCGACGACGTGGCGATCCCGTGGGAGCACGTCTTCCTGCTCGGCCCGTCGCCCGAGCCGGTCGTGCGCTGGCTGATCTGGCACCATCTTTACGGCTGGCTGGCGAAAGCCGAGTTCGCTGTCCCATGCAATGGGGCTCGCCCGGCACGAGCAAACGATCGACTATCTCGTCGATCTGACCGCCGAGGTGCAGACGGTGCGCAGCTGCCTCGTCGCCTGCGAGCGCGACCCGCGATTTACCGCGGATGGCTGGTGCGTCCCGAACCACGCCCATCTCGCCGCTGGCGGCCTGGCGATGTTGCGGGCCCGCCCGCGGATGGCCGAGATCTTGCGGATCGTGCCGGGCTCGTCTCTGGTCGTGGCCCCGTCCGACCGCGACCTCGCCGCCCCCGAAGTGGCCGAGGGCCTCGCCGAATCGTTTGGCGGCGGCGGCTACACCGCCTTGCAGCGCGCGGCCCTCTTACAGATGGCCTGGGACCATGTCTCCTCGGCGCTCGACGGCCGCGAATCGGCGTTCGAGCTGCACGCCAGCGGCGGCATCCCGGCCTGGCGCGGCCGGCTGCGCCAGGCTTTTTCGAGCTACAACGACCTCGCCAACCGGGTCGCGGGCTCGCTCGGCATTCCGATGCCCGAGATCGACCTCGACCATTTGCGCGAAATGCCTTTGGCGCCCCGCCGTCCGGTCACACCGCCGCTGTCCGGTGGCAAGGTTTAGTCTATCCTCGCCCCGCCGCGGCCGGCGATCGAGGCCGCCACGACAGGGGAGGCGATCATGCCTAGACGGCTACGAGGCTGGGGGAAAGGTGCACTGCTTTCCGCCGCAATCGCGGCATTGCTGCTGGCGAGCGGCGCCGCGGCGGCCAGCGCCGCAGCGGCCGGCACGCTCGATCGTATCGCTCAGACCAAGTCCATCCGCATCGCCTATCGCGACGATGCCCCGCCGTTTTCCTATATGGGCAAGGGCGGGCAGCCCGCCGGCTATATGGTCGATCTGTGCCGCGCGGTCGCCCAAGAGCTGGCGGCGCAGCTGAAGCTGCCGGCGCTGAATCTGGTCTACGTGCCGGTGACCGCGGTCGACCGCTTCGAGGCGATCAGCGAGGGCAAGGCCGATCTTCTATGCGAGCCGACGACGCAGACCCTGTCGCGGCGCGAAGAGGTCGATTTCTCGATCCCGACCTTTGTTGACGGCGCCGGGCTGCTGATCCGCAAAGACGGGCCGCACAGCCTGAAGCAGCTGGCCGGCAAGAAGATCGGGGTGCTGGCCGGCACTACCACCGAAGAAGAATTGCGCAATACCCTGAAAGATAACGGCATGACCGCCGAGGTCATCCCCGCCGATACCCATGAAGACGGGCTGGCGATGCTGGACAGCGGCAAGGTCTCGGCCTATTTCGCCGACCGTTCGATCCTGGTGTTTTTGGCGCAGAAGAGTGCTGCGCCGGACAAATTGCTGCTGGCCGACAATTATCTGACGATCGAGCCTTATGCCTTGGCGCTGCCGCATGGCGATGAAAATTTTCGTCTTGCCGTCGACCGGGCGCTGAGCCATATCTATCGCTCCGGCAAAATTGCTCAGATTTTCAGCAATACTTTTGGCGACAAAGCCAAGCCCAGCCGGATTGTCCAGACGCTTTACCTGATTTCGGCTCTGCCCGACTAGAGAAGGCAAGAAAAGCCGCCGATCAGCGCTTTGCTGCTCACGCGGCCCTTGCGCGCAACCGCAGCCGCCGACCACAATAGATCGACAACGACCGGATCCGGCCGCATTTGCGCCGGGCGCCATGCGCGCCGGCAAAGCGTGGCCGCAGCGCCGCCGCTTACCAGCGTACGACGACAAGTACGTGCCGGCGACGTCTGAGGATACCGGGCGGATCCTTAATCGGATTGCGGAGGACGCGTATGGACAGGGGTGGTGCCGCGGTAGCACGGCCGGGCGGGTTGCGAGCGATCAGCCGCTATCAGTGGCTGGTGTTTCTCGTGGTCTGGATGGGCTGGACCCTCGACTCGGCCGATTTCGGGCTTTATTCGCTGGTGCTGCGCCCGGCGGTGACCGAACTGTTGGGCGGCAACCCGACCATGGCCCAGCTCGGCCGCGTCGGCGGCCTCTTAAGCATGGTGGGCCTGCTCGGCTGGGCGATCGGCGGTTTCGCTTTTGGCATCATCGCCGATTACATCGGCCGGGTGCGGGCATTGACCTACAGCATCGCCATCTATGCCGTCTTCACCGCGATGCAGGGGCTGTCGCACGGGGTCTGGGACTTTGCCGTCTACCGGTTTATCGCCGGGCTCGGCACCGGCGCCGAGCTGATGGTCGGCATTCCGCTGTTGGCCGAGACCTTGGGCGAGACCTACCGGGCAAAGATCGCCGGCGTCATGATGACCGGCGGCGCGCTCGGCACCTTTCTCGGCGCTTGGGCTTACGGCCTGATCGGCGGCTATGGCTGGCGCGTCGTCTTTTTCGTTGGCTTGGCGCCGGCAATCCTGTTGGGGCTGATGCGCCGCCGGGTGTTCGAGCCCGACCGTTTCGGCGCGGTGCGCGAGCGGCGCCAGGCGCTCGCCGCCACCCGCCACATGGCCGAGGACGACCGCGAGTTCATGCGCTTTGTGCCGATGCAGCTGTTCTCCAAAGAGCACCGTTACAACACCATGGTCGGGATGCTGTTCGGGCTCGGCTCGTTGTTGGCGATCTGGACCACCAATATCTGGCTGCCGACGATCCTGTCGTTGATGATCCAGAAAAA
>DASYNW010000083.1:0-7467 GCA_036008325.1 Allostellaceae bacterium | reverse complement strand
AAGGTCCAAATCGGCTCCGACCGCCGGCGACCGGCGCAACGCTGCCCAAATGCCGCCACGACGAGGCGGTTCGTCGGAAACCTGCGTCAACACCTCCGCCCGCAATCGAGCAGCGTCGGCATCGTCCGCGGCGAGGCGCTTGGCAAGTTTACGAACAAGTTCTTTGTCCTTCTCCAACCCACGCACCTCGTACCGGCTGATGCCGCGCTCGGTGAGCCGGCGGCGATGATTTGCTGCTGCTCGTCTCTGAGAAGCCTGTGCCATTTTCTTATCCTACAGCTTCCCGGTTATATCGCCGGCCATAATCCGAGTTCAACGCGCGCCGAACGAGACGGCTGCGATCGGCGGTACGGACACGAACGCGGCGACCCTTTATCGCACCAGAGCGTGCTGCTCCAAAGATTAAGCAATCCCCATAAGCTATCGTAAAGACATGCCTATCGGGCCGATCAGGCGCCTCGTCGAGCGACATGGGATTTGCCGGATGAAATTCGCTCGCGGTATGTTGGGGGAATGGATCGGCGTCTGCTTCTTGCGATGGCGGCCGGCTGGGCGGCGTCGCCCAGGCTGGCGCGCGCGGTGCCGCGTCCGCCGGCGTTGCGGCGGCTGCGGCTGGTCAACCCCCACACCGGGGAGACCTTTGACGGCGCCTATCGCGACGACAAAGGTCCGATCCCGCGGGTGATGCAGGAGCTGTGTGTCTTTCTGCGCGATTTTCATTGCGGCGCCGAGACCCCGATGGATGTCGGAGTCATCGATTTTCTCGCCGCTGTCCTCGACGCGGTCGGAGAGAGCAAGGCGACGATCCTCTCCGCCTACCGCACGCCGGCGACCAACGCGATGCTGGCGCGCACGATGTTCGGGGTGGCCGAGAACAGCCAGCACATGTATGGCCGCGCGCTCGACATCTCGGTCGGCTCGAGGCTCGCCGAGGCAATGGCGGCGGCGCGCGCGATGCGCCGCGGCGGCGTCGGCTGGTATCCGCATTCAGGCTTTATCCATATCGACACCGGGCCGGTGCGCAATTGGACGCTCGACGAGGGCGGGCTCGAAAATCTGTTGCTGTTCGACGGCGGCGGCGCGATGCCGTTCGACGGGGCGCGGCGCCCGCTGTCGGTCGCCCAGCGATTGTCCTTGCGGCGTCGGCTGGCCCGCGCCGAGTTCATCGCCCGCCGCCACTAGCGACGGCTTCAGCTCAGCGCCAGCCTCAGCCGGCGACGGCGACGCCGATCAGCTTGCCGACGCCAAAGGTGACGCCAGCGGCGGCGAGCCCGACGGCCAGCTGGCGGGCTGCCGAAAACGCCACCCCGCGCCCGGTAAAGAGTGCAGTGCCGCCGCCGATCACCAGCAGCGCGAAGCTGCTTGCGGCCAGGCTGGCGATCAGCGCCGGCAGCCCGGCCAAGGCAAAATAGGGTGCTACCGGAAAAATCGCGCCGAGCGTGAACAACAGGAACGAGGTGCCCCCGGCGACCCAGGCCGAGCCGCCGAGCTGATCGGGGTCGATCCCCAGCTCTTCGCGCACCAGGGTGTCGAGCGCAGTCTTTTTGTTGCCGATCAGCTGGCGGGCCAGGGTTTTCGCCAGCTCTTCGGGCACGCCCTTTGCCTGATAGATCAGCGCCAGCTCCTCCTGCTCCTCCTCGGGGACCTGTTCGAGCTCGGCGGCTTCGGTATCGATCTGCCGCTGGGCGGATTCGCGCGCCGTATTGACCGACAGCCATTCGCCGAGCGCCATCGAGCAGGATCCGGCCAACAGGCCGGCGAGACCGGTGACGAGGATGGTGCGCGGCGCGAGCTGCGCGCCGGCCACCCCCATGACCAGGCTGAGGTTGGAGACGAGCCCGTCATTGGCGCCGAGCACCGCGGCGCGCAGCGCGTTGCCGCCCATGCCGCGGTGCCGGCCTTCGAGCCGCGCCAGGGTCGGGCCGCTGAACCCGGCCGATGCCGGCGAGGCCAGCGCCTCGATGATCCGGGCATGCGAGCGTTCGGCCGCGGGCAGGCCGCCGGCGACCGCCTCCGGCTGCGCCTCGTAGGCGCCGCTGTCCATCTGCTCGAGGGTGTTGACCGTCGGCAGCACAAAGGCCGGGCCAAAGCGCCGCGCCAGCCATTCGAGCGCGCGGGTCCGGAAACCCGGCCGCAGCTGCGGCACGCGCTGGCCGAGCGCCAAGATCTGACGCTTCCAGAATTCGGCATGGGCCGCCTCGATCGCCGCGAGCCGGGCATAGACCTGCGCCAACTGCGGGTTTTTCTCGGTCTTGGACAAGGTTTGATAGAGTGCGGCGCTGTCGACCTCGCCCTGGAGATTGGCGGTATAGCGATGCCGCGACTCGTGCTGCTCGGCCATCAGCCGGTCCCTTTCGGCGATATCAAGGGGGAGCGAAGGTCACCACGACGCCGGTCGCGGCGTCGACCGGGGCGGGAAAAGGGGTCTCGAAATGCGCGGCTTCGCCCGGCTGGAGTAGCGCTTTGGGCGGATCGACAATCTCGAACTGGACCTCCTTGCCGCCGGAATCCTGCAGCGCCAGCCGCAGCCGCGGCACTTCGCGCGGGGTGCTGCCGAGATTGACGATTTCCCCGGCAATGGTCAGCCCGTCGGCGGTGCGCGTCGGCGCCACCTTGCCGATCACCAGACCGGGCGCGGAGGCTTCGACCGGATGGCCGATCCAGGCGTAGAGCCGCGCCGCGGACGGCCAGATCGCCGCAACCCGGCCGCGGGCGACAATCCCCAGCAGAACGGCGAGCCCGAGCAGCAGGACGAGGACGATCGGCACCACCCAGCTCAGCGTCGGCGCACGCCGGCCGGTGCCTGGCGCCGGCATCGCTCGCTGACGCAGCGGACCCTCGAAGCTCGGCCCCCACAGCGGCTCGGGCGGGTTCCCGAGCCTCGGCTCGCCGCGCGGCGGCGCGGACGCCTCCGCCGCTGGGCCGATCTGCGGCTTCTCCTCCGATGGTTTCCCGTCCGGCGGTGCCTGATGCCAGGTATGGCCGCAATTGGCGCAGCGGACAGTGCGTCCGGACGGCCCGCCGAGATCCTGCTGCTCGACGCGATAGCGGGTGCCGCAGGCGGGACAGGTCAAATTCATCGGGCAAGCGCGGCAGGGCCGGCTAACGGCGGCGCCGCCGCCTGGTGCGGATCATGCCGCGGCCGAGGACGCACCGGCGCGGGCCAGCGCGCGCAGATGATGCCCAGCATCGCCAAACATCGTGTCGATCATCGTGGCGCGCTTGAAGTAATGGCCGACCTTGTACTCCATGGTCATACCGATGCCGCCATGCAGCTGGATCGCCTGCTGGCCGACGAGGCGCCCGGAGCGGCCGATCTGCACCTTCGCCGCCGCCAGCGCGCTGCGGCGCTCGTCAGCGTTTTCCTCGGCGGTCATCATCGTCGCGAACATCGCCATGCTGCGCGCCTGCTCCAACGCCACCAGCATGTCGACGGCGCGGTGCTGCAGCACCTGAAAGCTGCCGATCTCGCGGCCGAACTGCCGGCGCGTCTTCAAGTAGTCGACGGTCAGCTCGTGCATCACCGCCATGGCGCCGACCGCCTCGGCGCAGATCGCTGCGATCCCTTCGTCGACGACGCGCTCGACCAATGGCAAAGCCGCGCCCGGCTCGCCCAGCACCCCTTCCGGGCCGACGCGCACGCCGGCGAGGCTGATCTCGGCGGCGCGCAGACCGTCCTGGGTCGGATAGCCGCGCCGCGAGACGCCCGCAGCCTGGGCGTCGACGAGAAAGAGGCCGACCCCGTCGCGCTCGCGCCGGCCGCCGCCGACCCGTGCGGTCACGATCAGCCGGTCGGCGCTGTCGCCGTGCAGCACGACACCCTTTTCGCCGTCAAGCACCCAGCCGGCGCCGTCGCGAGCCGCCTTGGTCGAAATGTCGGCGAGATTATAGCGCGACTGCCGCTCGGTATGGGCAAAGGCCAGGGTCAGGCTGCCGTCGGCGATCCTGGGGATGAGCGCCGCGCATTGCTCGGCGTTGCCGCCATGGCGCAGAAAGCCGCCGCCGAGCACGACCGTCGCCAGGAACGGCTCGAGCGCCAGCGCGCGGCCGAACGCCTCCATCGCGATCATGGTCTCGACCGGGCCGCCGTCCGAGCCGCCGTAACGCTCGGCAAACGGCAGCCCGAGCAGCCCGAGCTCGGCATATTGCGCCCACAGCTCGCGGCTCCAGCCGTCCGGGCTCTGCCCATAGGCCTTGCGCTGCTCGAAGGCATAGCGGTCGCCGATCAGCCGGTCGAGGCTCTCCTTCAAGAGCCGCTGCTCCTCGCTCAGGTCGAAATCCATCGCTCCATCTCGCTGCGCCGGACCAGGACAAAATCGTCATGCCCGGCCTCGTGCCGGGGATCCACGGAAGCCGGCGAGGCGCGTGCGGATTCGTGGATGGCCGGGACGAGCCCGGCCATGACGGGAGGGTGACGCATCTAGCTAAATCCTGCCACTACAGACCCAGGATCGCCTTGGCGATGATGTTCTTCTGGATCTCGTTGGTACCGCCGTAGATCGAGGTCTTGCGCCAGTTGAAATAGGTGGGCGCCACCGGGCCGGCCCAGTCGGGGCCGATCGGCGGCTCGTTCCAGCGCGCGTCGTCCTCGTGCTCCGGCTGATAGGGGAGCGCGTAGGGGCCGACCACTTCGAGCAGCAATTCGGTCGTCGCCTGCTGGATCTCCGAGCCCTTGATCTTGAGGATCGACGAGGCCGGGTCGGGCTTGTTGTCGGTGCGATGGCGTTCGGCGGCGACGACGCGCAGCTGGGTCATTTCGAGCGCCTTCAGCTCGACCTCGACCGCCGCGAGCTTTTCGCGAAAGCGCTCGTCCTCGATCAGCGGCGTGTCGCCGTCGCGCTCCAACGCGGCCAGCTCCTTGATCCGACGGATGCGCTCCTTCGACAGCCCCACCCGCGCGATCCCGGTGCGCTCGCGGCCGAGCAGGTATTTGGCGTAGTCCCAGCCCTTGTTCTCCTCGCCGACCAGGTTCTCGGCCGGAACTTTCACATCGTCAAAGAACACCTCGTTGACCTCGTGCCCGCCCTCGATCGTGACGATCGGGCGCACCGTGATCCCCGGCGTCTTCATATCGATCAGCAGGAACGAGATGCCTTCCTGCTTTTTGGCCTGCGCGTCGGTGCGCACCAGGCAGAAGATCCAGTCGGCGTGCTGCGCCAGGGTGGTCCAGGTCTTCTGGCCGTTGACGATATAATGCTCGCCGTCGCGCTTGGCCGCGGTCCTCAGAGAAGCGAGGTCGGAGCCGGCGCCCGGCTCGGAAAAGCCCTGGCACCACCAATCGTCGAGATTGGCGATGCGCGGCAGAAAGCGCTCTTTCTGCGCCTCGGACCCGAACGCGATCATCACCGGCCCGACCATGGTCACGCCAAAGCCCAAGGGCTGCGGCGCCGGGGTCTGCTGCAATTCGTCCTGGAAGATGTATTGCTGAACCGGGGTCCAGCCGGTGCCGCCCCAGGCGACCGGCCAGTTCGCCACCGCCCAACCCTTTTGATTGAGGATGCGCTGCCAGGTGATGATGTCGTTTTTGGCGAGATGCTTGCCCTCGACCAGCTTGCTGCGGATGCCCTCGGGCAGATTGGCGCGGAAGAACGTTCGCACCTCGTCGCGAAACGCGGTCTCTTCGGCGGTGAAACGCAGATCCATGGCATTCCGGCTCCCTCTTCCGCCAGTTCGTCGCCCCCGCAAAAAGCGGGGGTCCAGGGCGAGCGACGCGGCCTCGGCCCTGGGTTCCCGCTTCTGCGGGAACGACGGGGATGGACGCGAGTACGGATTTAACTACACAGCGAACCCTCTGCCCTCGGCGACGAGGCGGGTGATCAGCGCCGCCGGCCGCAGGCTGTCGTCGCCGGAGCGCCCGGCGTAAAAGCTCAGCCGGTCGCGGACCTGCTCGAGCCCGATCCGGTCGGCATAATACATCGGCCCGCCGCGCCACACCGGCCAGCCATAGCCATACACCCAGATCACGTCGATGTCGCCGGGCCGCGCGGCGATCCCCTCGTCGAGGATGCGGGCGCCCTCGTTGATCATCGGGAAAATCGTGCGTTCGACGATCTCCGTCGGTTCGATCTTGCGGCGGGCGATGCCGAGCTCCGCCGAGGCGTCGAGGATGATCCGCTCGACCTCGGGATCGGGGATCGGCGCGCGCGAGCCGGCCTGGTAGCGGAAATAGCCCTTGCCGGTCTTCTGGCCGAAATGTCCGGCTTCGCATAGCGCGTCCTCGATCACGGCATGTTCGCCGCGCGATTTGCGGATCAGCCAGCCGACATCGAGCCCGGCCAGGTCCATCATCGCGAACGGCCCCATCGGCAAGCCGAATTCGACCAGTGCCGCTTCGACCTCGTGCGGCAATGCCCCCTCGAGCAGCAGCCGTTCGGCCTCAACCGAGCGGCGCGCCAGCATCCGATTGCCGACAAAGCCATAGCAGACCCCGACCACCGCCGGCACCTTGCCGAGCCGCCGGGCGAGCGCCAGCGCGGTGGCGAGCGCATCGGGCGCGCTCTCCGCCCCGCGGACGATCTCCAACAGCCGCATGACATTGGCCGGGCTGAAGAAATGCGTGCCGACCACATCCTGCGGCCGGGACGTGGCGCCGGCGATCGCGTCGACATCGAGGGTCGAAGTGTTGGTAGCCAGCAACGCGCCGGGTTTCGCCACCCGGTCGAGCTCGGCGAACACGCGCCTTTTGAGGTTCATGTCCTCAAACACCGCCTCGATCACGATTTCGGCCTCGCCCGCCGCGTCGAGCCCGACGGCGCCGGCGATCAGGCCGATGCGCCGCTCCATCTCGTCAGGGCCGAGCCCGCCGCGCGCCACGGTCGCGCGGTAATTGGCAACGATCCGGTCGAGACCCTTGTGCAGCAGATCGGCGCCGGTCTCGATCAGGGTCACCGGGATGCCGGCATTGGCAAAGCACATGGCGATGCCGCCGCCCATCATGCCGGCGCCGATCACCGCGGCCCGCGCGATCGGGCGCGGCTTTGTCCCCTCGGGCATGCCCGGCACTTTCGCCGCCTCGCGCTCGGCGAAAAAGACATGGCGCTGCGCCTTCGACTGGTCGCCGGCGACGAGCTTTTGGAACAGCTCGCTTTCGCGCCGCAGCCCTTCCTCGAACGGCAGCACGATGGCGTTGCGCACCGCCTCGACGCAGGCGGCGGGCGCCTCCCGGCCGCGCAACCGCTGGGTCAGGGTCGCCGCGGCATCGGCAAAGCCCTCGCCGATGAGCTTGTCGTCGCGGTCGCGAATGAGCCGCAACGGCCGGCGTTCGGCGACCGCCCGGCGGCCAAAGGCGGCGGCCGCTGTGTTGAGATCGCCCGCGGCAATCTCGTCGACGATGCCGTCGGCCAGCGCTTGCGCCGCGCCCAGCGGCTCGCCGGTGACAATCATCCGCAACGCCTTTTCCGGGCCTATGAGGCGCGGCAGGCGCTGGGTCCCGCCGGCGCCGGGCAACAGGCCGAGCTTGACCTCGGG
>DASYNW010000082.1:0-42025 GCA_036008325.1 Allostellaceae bacterium | reverse complement strand
ACCGCGGCGCGGCTCGCGCGCCTGACCCGCGAGCGCGACGGCATCGGCCCGATCAACCTCGTTGCCGAGAGCGAGGCCGCCGAACTCGGCGCCCGCACCGACGGCCTGGAGCGCGAACGCGCCGATCTGAACGCGGCGATCGCCAAGCTGCGGCGCGCCGCCTCAGCACTCGACCAGGAGGGCCGGCAGCTCCTCGCGGCGGCTTTCGAGCAAGTCAACCGGCATTTTTGCGATCTTTTCGCCAAGCTCTTCGCCGGCGGCAGCGCGCGATTGGCGCTGAGCGAGGATGGCGATCCGTTCGCTGCCGGGCTCGAGATCATGGCAAACCCGAATGGCAAGCGGCTGCAGAGCCTGTCCTTGCTGTCGGGCGGCGAGCAGGCATTGACCGCACTTGCATTGCTATTTGCGGTGTTTCTGACCAGGCCGGCGCCGGTCTGCGTGCTCGACGAGGTGGACGCCCCGCTCGACGACGCCAATGTCGGCCGCCTGTGCCGTCTCGCCGCCGAGATCGCCGCCAGCACCGGCACCCGTTTTTTGCTGGTGACGCATCACCGCATCACGATGGCCCGCGCCGATCGCCTGTTCGGGGTGACGATGGCCGAGCCCGGCGTCTCGCAGCTGGTCTCGGTCGATCTGGCGCGCCCCGCCCGGCTACGCCGAGCCGGCTGACCGGGCGCCCACCCGTGCTTGTTCTAACGCATTGGCAAAGCTCATATTTGGCAGCCGCCGGCGTTCGCGTGGCGATCTTGACAGCGGTCGGGGGCACCATTATGTTCCGGCGCGCTTCGCCGGCGAGGTCGGCTGGAGCAGGCAATCGACGGTCGGCCTCCCCGAATGAGCGAAGAACCGCCGCCTGACCGCCTGGCGCGGCTCGGCGAGCAAATCGACGGGGCGCGCCGGGAGCGGCTGCGTCAGGCGTCGAACGGGAGCGGCGGCCCGCCGCGGGGGGCGCTCGGCGTCGGGCTGCGGATGGCGACCGAGCTGGCCGCGGCGCTTTGCGTCGGACTGGCGCTGGGCTGGGTTTTCGACCGGGTCTTTGGCACGCATCCTTGGGGGCTGATCGGCTTCTTTTTTCTGGGAATAGCGGCAGGCATGGTCAATGTCTTCCGCGCCGCGAAGGGCGTGGGCTACTCGGCCGCGCCGGCACCGAAGCGCGACGGAGAAGGGTTGCGGCGGGATTAGGCAGGCGGCCGGGGAATTGGCAGGCTGGGGAATAAATTGGCGGCAGCGCATTCACCTCTCGAGCAGTTCACGATTGAGCGGCTGATCCCGCTCCACATCGGCTCGATCGACATTTCCTACACGAATTCGGCGCTGCTGATGACGATCGCGGTGGCGCTCGCCACCCTGCTCCTGGTCGGCGCCACCGCCCGCGCCGCTCTAGTCCCCGGCCGGCTGCAATCGGTCGCCGAGCTCGGCTACGAGTTCATCGCCGGGATGGTGCAGGAAAACGTCGGCTCCGAGGGCCGCCAGTATTTCCCGCTGGTGTTCTCGGTCTTCATCTTCATCCTGTTCGGCAATCTGCTGGGGCTGATCCCCTACAGCTTTACCTTCACCGGGCAGATCGTCGTCACGTTCGCCCTGGCGCTGTTCGTGTTTGCCTTGGTGACGATCATCGCCCTGATCCGGCACGGCATCCGTTTCTTTACATTCTTTTTCCCACCGGGGGCGCCGATCGTGATGGCGCCATTGCTGGTGCCGATCGAGATCATCTCCTACCTGACGCGGCCGGTGAGCCTCAGCCTGCGGCTGTTCGCCAACATGCTGGCCGGCCACACGATGATCGCGGTGTTCGCCGGATTTACCGTGGCCCTCGGCCTGTTCGGGTTCCTGCCGCTCTCTTTCAACGTTGCGCTGATCGCGCTCGAAGTCGTGATCAACATCCTACAAGCGTATGTGTTCGCGATCCTGACCTGCCTCTATCTGAGCGACGCGATCCATTTGCACTGAACCGCCGCCCGAACCCCGCGGCATGCCCCTCAACCCATGAGACTTCTTCCGGAAAGGACGATGTGATGGACCCCACCTCTGCCAAGATGATCGGCGCCGGCCTCGCCGCGATAGCGCTCGCCGGTGTCGGCGTCGGCATCGGCAATGTCTTCGCCGCGCTGGTCACCTCGATTGCGCGCAATCCCGCGGCCCGCGATCAGGTCTTCGGCATCGGCATGCTCGGCTTTGCGCTGACCGAAGCGGTGGCGTTCTACGCCCTGATCATCTCGCTGCTGCTGCTTTTCGTGCTTTGAGCGAAGCGGGTTTCGCGCCCGATCGCGTATAAAGCGCGCCGGCGATGCCGCAGCTCGACGTCACCACCTTCATTCCGCAGCTATTCTGGCTGGCGGTCAGCTTTGTCGTGCTCTACCTGCTGATGCGGCTGGTGGCCCTGCCGCGGGTCGGCGCGACCATCGACTTGCGGCGCGCCAGGCTCGACGAGGACCTCGCTCGCGCCGCCGAGACGCGGGCCCAGGCGCAGACGGTGCAGAGCGCCTACGAAGCGAGGCTCGCCGCGGCGCGCGCCCAGGCGCAAGACGCGATCCGGCAGACCGCCGAGCGGGCCGCCGTTGAGGCTGCCCAAAGGCATCGCCAGCTCGCCGATGCGCTGGCAGAGCAGATCAGGGGGGCCGAGCGGCAGATCGCGGCGGCGAAAGATCAGGCATTTTCCGAGATCCGCGGGCTCGCTATCGACGTTGCCCGCTCGCTTGCCGACAAGCTCGCCGGCGCCCAGCCCGACGAACCCAGCTTGGCCGCCGCGGTCGATCGGGCGATGGCCGAGAGAGCGGCCTGATGCCGCGTTTCTTCGCCCAGCCGGAGTTCTGGGTGCTGGTCGCCGTGCTGGTGTTCGTCGTCCTGGTGTGGAGGCCGGCGAAGCGCACCTTGATCAGCTCTCTCGACGACCGCGCGACCCGCATCCGCGACGAGCTCGAAGCCGCCCGCAACCTGCGCGAGGAGGCCGAGCGCATCCTTGCCGACCATCAGCGCAGACAGCGCGAGGCGGCCGGCGAGGCCGAGACGATCATCGCCCACGCCCAGGCCGAAGCCGAGCGGATGGCCGCGCAATCGGCGCGCGACCTCGAAGCAATGCTGCGGCGCCGCCGCCAGCTGGCCCTGGAGCGCATCGCGCAGGAAGAGGCCAGGGCCGTGGCCGAGATCCGCGCGGTCACCGTCGATGTCGCGATATCGGCCGCCCGCCAAATCATCGCCGCCGGCCTCGACGAGCGGCGTGGTGCGGCGTTGATCGACAGCGCAATCGCGGCATTGCCGCACCAATTACAATAGCGGCCCGCGTGGCGCCGGCCTCTTGCCGAAGACGGTCCACCCGGGGGAGGAGGCGGTGCGATGGCGTTGAAGATTTACGGGGTGGCGCGTTCGCGCGCGTTTCGTACCTTGTGGATGGCGGGCGAACTCGGGCTCGACTACGAGCACGTCAAGCTCGATTTCGCCGATGGCAGCACCCGCCGGCCTGCCTATCTGGCGATCAATCCGAACGGCCACGTCCCGGCCATCGACGATGACGGCTTCACCTTGTGGGAGTCGATGGCGATCAATCTCTATCTTGCCAAGAAATACGGGAGCGCTGGCCTCTACCCGCAGCGGCTTGAAGACGAGGCGCGGGCCTGGCAGTGGAGCTTTTGGGGCATGACCGAAATCGAGCGCCCGGCGCTGGCCGTGCTGATGAACCGGGTCGGCCCCGAGGCCCGGCGCGACCCGGCGGCCGCCGAGGAGGGGGAGCGCGCGCTCGCCGCGCCGCTGAAGGTGCTCGACGCCGCGGTATCGGCGACGCCCTATCTGCTCGGCGGCGATTTCACCGTTGCCGACCTCAACGTCGCCAGCATCCTTGCCTGGGCGCGCCAGGCGCGGGTCGATTTGTCGGCGTTTCCCAAGGCTGCGGCATGGCTCAAGCTGTGCCATGATCGTCCAGCGGCGCAGGCCGCGCGCCAGCTGCAGCGGGAGGGATAGGCCATGCCCGAAGCCGCGACCATCGTCTACGTGTCGAATGCCGGCGACAAGGAAATCGGCGTTTTTCTGATGGACCGCGACAGCGGCGCGCTCGCCGCGATCGAGACCATCCCGGTTCCGGGGACCGACAACCCGTCGCCGACCAGCATGCCGTTGGCGGTCAGCCCCGACCATCGGTTCCTCTACGCGGCACTGCGCACCGAACCCTATCCGGTGTCGAGCTTTGCGATCGACCAGGCAAGTGGCCGATTGACCCATCTCGGGCATGCGCCATTGGCCGACAGCATGGCCTATATCGTCACCGACCGCAGCGGGCGCTATCTGTTGAGCGCCTCCTATCCCGGCGCGAAGCTCGCAATCAACCCGATCGACGCGCGGGGCCTGGTCGGCGAACGCCCGACCCAGGTGCTGGCGACCGAGCCCAAGGCGCATTGCGTCGTCGTCGACCCGTCGAACCGCTGGGCCTACTGCACCAATCTCGGCGGCGACATCATCATGCAGCTGCGTTTCGACGCGCAGACGGGCACGGTGTCGCCGAACTCCCCGGCAACGATCGCCACCAGGCCCGGCGCCGGCCCGCGCCATCTGGCGTTTCACCCGACCGGGCGTTTCCTCTATTTGTTGAACGAGACCGACGCAACGCTCGGCGCCTACGCCATCGATCCGGCGACCGGCACGCTCTCGGAATTGCAGACGGTCCCAACCCTGCCGCCCGACTTCGCCGGCAAGCCGTCGGCGGCCGACCTGCATCTCACGCCCGATGGGCGCTTCATCTATGTGAGCGAGCGGACCACCAGCACGATCAAGGGCTTTCGCATCGACCCCGAGCGCGGCACGTTCTCGCGCTGCGGCCGATGGCCGACCGAGGCAACGCCGCGCGGCTTCGCGATCGACCCGCGCGGGCGGTTTCTGCTCGCCGCCGGGCTCAGCTCGAATGCGCTGACGGTGTCGGCGATCGACCCCGACAGCGGCGCGCTCGCCGATGTCGCGCAATACCCGATGGGCCAGATGCCGAACTGGGTCGAGATCGTCGATCTTCACTGAGCCTCGGCAGTAGGCCGTGGTTCTACCCGGCGGCGTGATCCGCTTCACATCGCAATGGAAGGTTTGAGCCGTAGAGTCGCTCAGTCAGGTGGAACCCGGAGCGGCGTTATGGCTAGGTGTCGATCCCGAGTGCTGAGCTCGATGAGGACGTTTGATCCATCGCCTGCCGATTTCATTGAGCACGCCGCGAGCCGGTGGTGCCGCGAACTTCCCCGACAAATCGTCCCGGTTGGGCCGTGTCGGACGCGGTTGGGCCTTATTCTCGCGCGCCTCGCATTGATGATTGCCCTGTCCGGCGCTGCCTGTCCGGCGCTCGCCCAGAACAGCCAATCCACTGCGACGCTTGCTGGGGAAAATGCTCACGCCCGGGAAATGCAAAGGCTGTTCACGGACCGTGACCGGGGCAGTCAAGCGACACCGCGCCTGATACCGAAGCTGGAGATAGATCCGGACCCGAGCGGGGCGGTCGCGACCCTGCAACCGAACGGGCCGACCCTGACGGCGAAGAACGCCTTTTTCCAGGATATCGGCTCCAATGGGCGGACTTGCTTCACCTGCCATCAGCCGCAGGACGGCTGGACGATCAGCGCAGAACATGCGCGCGATCGGTTTTCGGCAAACGCCGACGATCCGCTGTTTCGCCTGGTCGACGGTGCCACTTGCCCGTCTGACGACGTTTCAACGCCATCGGCGAAGCGGAAGGCTTACAGCCTGTTGCTGGATAAGGGCCTGATCCGGATCGGGCTACCGATGCCGGCGAATGCGCAGTTTCAGATCTTGAATGTCAGCGATCCCTATGACTGCAATACCAACCCGGTGACAGGTTTAACGAGCCCGACGAGCGGGATCGTCTCTGTTTATCGCCGCCCCTTGCCGTCGGCAAATCTGGGTTTTCTTAGCACGATTATGTGGGACGGCCGCGAGCCGAGCCTGTTCAGCCAAGCGATCGACGCGACGCTCACCCACGCGCAAGCTCGCCTGGCCCCGAGTGCCGCCCAGCAACAGCAGATCGTGTCCTTCGAAGGATGCACCGGAGCTGATACCCCGTCATTGTGTGCACAAACTCCTCCCGGTTCCGGCATCTTCACAGCGCAAATCTTCGACAAAAAGGCATTTTACCTGGCCGATGACGGTGCGAATGGCGGCCCGGAAACGCTCTCTCAGCAACTGGCCGATTATTTTATTGGGATTAACGATCCTCTCGGAGGCAATCCGACGGGTGCGCCCTTCTCGCCGGAGATCTTCAGCCTCTACGGCGCGTGGAGCGGTGTGCACGGTAACTCGCCCGCAGCCGCCGCCCGCAATGCGATCGCGCGCGGCGAGCAGATTTTCAATACGACAAAGATCAATATCACCGGCGTAGGCGGACTGAACGATGTCCTCCACCAGCCCAGCATTGCCGGGTTTTGCGGCACCTGCCACGATACGCCCGCCGCCGGCAATCATTCGGTCAAGGCGCCGCTAAACATCGGCGTTGCCGACGCAGGAGCGAACGCTCCTCCGGGCTTGGACATCACCGGGCTGCCAGTCTTCACCCTGTGGTGTACATCGGGGCCGTTGGCCGGTCAGATTTTGGCGGTTACCGACCCCGGGCGCGCCCTGATCACCGGTCAATGTGCTGATATCGGCAAGCTCAAGGGACCGATCTTGCGCGGATTAGCAGCGCGCGCGCCGTACTTTCACAACGGCTCCGCCGCCACCTTGCAAGACGTCATAGAGTTCTACGATCAACGCTTCAGCATCGGGCTAACGGACCAGGACAAGGCCGATCTGGCAGCGTTTCTGAACTCGCTCTGAAACACGGTGCGCCCGCCGCCCCCCCGCTAACCGAACCGCGGCCGGCCTCGCCCGGCAGGTACGGCACTTCGCAGGAGAGGTCGAGGGATCCCGGCCTCAGATATACACCCCGCGCATGCCGCCTTCGGGGTAGCGGGTGCCGGCGGCGGCGCCGATCGGGATCGCGGATGAGACGCGGTCGGTGTCGGCCGGGGTCAGCTTGACCTCGAGCGCGCCGAGGTTTTCCTCGAGCCGCGAGATGTGCTTGGTGCCGGGGATCGGGATCACGTCCGGCCCCTGCGCCAACAGCCACGCCAGCACCAGCTGCGCCGGGGTGCAGCGCTTTTCGCGCGCGATCGCCTCGATGTGCTCGACCAGCGCCCGGTTCTTGGCGAAGTTGTCGCCCATGAAGCGCGGATGGCGACCGCGGGTATCGCCCTCGGCGAGATTATTGAAATCGGGGATGTCGCCGGTCAATAGGCCGCGGCCGAGCGGCGCATAGGCGAAAAAGGCGATGCCGAGATCGCGGGTCAATTCGCGCGTCTCGGTCGCCTCCTGACGGTAGAGCAGCGAATATTCGCTCTGCACCGCAGCGATCGGATGGACCGCGTGGGCGCGGCGGATGCGCTCGGGACGAGCCTCGCACAGGCCGAGATAGCGCACCTTGCCCGCTTCGACGAGGCGAGCCATAGCGCCGACCGTCTCCTCGACCGGCACCACCGGGTCGACCCGGTGCTGATAGTAGAGGTCGATCACCTCGACCCCGAGCCGCTTCAGGCTCGCCTCGCAGGCCCGCGCGATATAAGCCGGGCTGCCGTCGACTCCGTTGGCCCCACCCGGCCGCTGGATCTGGCCGAATTTGCTGGCGATCATCACCTGGTCGCGCCGGCCCTTCAACGCCCGGCCGAGCAATTCCTCGTTCTGGCCCCAGCCATACATGTCGGAGCTGTCGAGATGATCGACGCCGAGATCGATCGCGCGGTGGACGAGCGCGATCCCGGCCGCGTCGTCGCTGCGGCCGTACACTCCCGACAGCGACATGCAGCCGAGCCCGATCGCCGAAATCTCCGGGCCGCCCTTGCAGAGCCGGCGCCGCTCCGTCACCACAGTATCGGTCATCGCTATTCCTCTCGTTGGTTTCCTGCCGTGCAACGCGCAAACGCTCGCTCTGTCTCCATCGCCCCGGCAAAAGCGCTCAAACCTGTTCTTGCCTTCCCAGCGAAAGCCGGGACCCATTCCAGCCATGGATACCGGCCTGCGCCGGTAAAGCGAGCGGGCGATTGCGATAGACCTTGCTGGACTCCCGCTTGCCCGAAAATGCCGAACGGTCCGAACATCACCTGGCCGCACTGTCCTTGCCGAAGATATCGAGCGGCAGGAAGGCGCTGACGACGATATTGGGCACGTCGACCAATTCGCTGAGCTTCAGATCGACCGCGACCGAGCAGATCGCATAGGCCTGCTGCCGGCTCCAGCCGCGCTCGACCAGGAGGTCGATCATCGACAGAAGCGCGTTCTTCGCGCTCAGCGTTGCATCCTCGCTCTCATTGACGCCGTCGTCGCGGACCGACATTCCGGTGGTCGCCAGAAAGCGCTTGGGTGCGGCCAATTCCGGCGGGAAATAATAATCGTCGCGGGCAAAGCGCGGAAAGCGGATGCCGCGGCGCTGGGCTTCGCCCTTGTGCAACGAAAAGCGCACCAGGATCGAGCCGCACATCTCGATCGCAGTGCCGCAGGCCTCGCCGTCGCCCTGCGCGAAATGCGCATCGCCGACCGAGAACAAGGCGCCATCGACGAACACCGGCAGCATCAGCCGCGCGCCCTTCGAGAGCTGCTTGATGTCGAGGTTGCCGCCGTTCTCGCGCGGCGGGATCGTGCGCAGCGCCTCGGCGCCGATCGCCCCGCCCGGCACCGCCCCCCGCACCTCGGGCGGCAATGCCACGCCGCCGCGCGCGGCGAGCTCGGCTTCGCGGCGCTGCACCCGCTCGCGCAATTCCTTGGACGGGGCGACGCCGATCACCCCGACAAACGCGCCGTCGGGGATGCGCACACCGGGCAGGTCGGCGGATTCGGCAAAGCCGTCCTTGATCGTCCATTTGGCGATATAGGGCTCGGGAAACGCATCGCGCAGAAAGCCGAACCCCGGCACCTGGACGGTGTAGGCGAATGGCGCCGGCTTCATGTCGCGGATCTCGACCTCGAGCAGATCGCCCGGCGCCGCCCCTTCGACAAAGACCGGCCCGGTCAGCGGGTGGACCAGATTGAGGTCGCACTGCCGCAGATCCTCGGCCGTGGTCGCCGCGGTGATCTGCCCGTCGAAGGCGTCGCGGGTCTCGATCTCGACCTCTTCGCCCGGCGCCGCCTCGACCACCGGGGTGATCGCCTCGTGCCAGCGGTTGTGGCCCTTCCCCGGCTCCTGGGCGAGGCGCTTCTTATAATCGATGGTAATACCCTTCATGCCGCCCCTCCTGCTCCAGCCCTCGGATCAGGTCTGGCACGAGCCATGCCGGCAACGGCCAGAGCGCTGGTCCTCATAATTCAGGATTCAGGCGAGCGCCGCGGCGGCGCGGGCGACCCGCTCGGCGCGGTCGCGCTGGCGCGGCTCGGCGCGTGCCAGCACCGTGGCCAGGACCGCCGGGTCGGCCGTCTCGGGCGAGCCCGAAGCGAAAGGCGGCGCCGGGTCGTATTCGATCGCCAGCTGGATCGCCTCCGCCGCCGCCCGCCCGGCGATCTCGGCCGCTACAGTCAGCGCCACGTCGATGCCGGCGGTAACCCCGCCGCCGGTAAAGAGATTGCCGTCGCGGACCACCCGCTCGGCCACCGCCTCGGCGCCGAACGCCGGCAGCAGTTCGCGCGACATCCAGTGGGTCGCGGCGCGCCGGCCGCGCAGCAGCCCGGCCGCGCCCAGCACCAGCGCACCGGTGCAGATGCTGACGACATAGCGCGCCCGTGCTGCGGCATCGCGCAAAAACGCCAGCACCTCCGGGTCTTCGAGCAGTGGGTTGACGCCGGGTCCGCCGGGCACCAGCACCAGGTCGAGGGGCGGACATTCGGCAAACGTCGTCGTCGGCAGGATCGCCAGCCCATGCTCGGTGCGCACCGGCTGCAAATCCTTCCACACCAACAAGGTTTCGGTCCCGGGCAGCCGGCTCAGCACCTCGTACGGGCCGGTCAGATCGAGCTGGGTCAACTTCGGAAACACCAGCATCCCGCAGCGGAAATTCGCTTGGCTCATCGTCGTGTTCCCGAAAAGTGGTGCGGCTGGAGCCGGTCTCTGTTTATCGCTAGAGTGGGGTTTCGGCAACCGGGAGAACGCTGTGCCATTGCTGCTCGCGAGCCCGGCATTCGCGCCCGGCGGCCAGATCCCGGCGGAATATACCTGCAGCGGCGCCGACATTTCGCCGCCCTTGACTTGGTCCGGCATCCCGGCCGGCGCCAGGAGCCTGGTCCTCGTCGTCGAGGATCCGGATGCACCCTCGGGCGTCTTCCATCACTGGGCCGTATACGACATTCCGCCCGGCGCGCACGGCTTGGCGGCCGGCTATGGTCCGACCCGTCCGGTCGGCGGCGCCCTTCAGACCCGCAATGATTTCGGCCGCTCCGGCTATGGCGGGCCTTGCCCGCCGCCCGGACCGGCCCACCATTACCGCTTCCGGCTGCTCGCGATCAGCCGGCCCACACTCGATCTGACGGCATTGGCGAGCGCCCTTGATGTACTGCGGGCGGCGCAGCCCTATATCATTCAGCAGACCCAATTGATCGGCACATACCAGCGCTGACCCGGCCCTGAGCGGCGGTGGAACGGGCAGAAATCCGCGCGGGCCTGCCCGTTGCTGTCGATTTGCTGGCGCGCGAATGAAAATTCCGTCTATAACCCGCGCCCTGGCGGTCCTGTCTCGGCGCGGTGACCCTCGTTGGCGTCGGTCCGGCGCGAGGCCGCGAACCCCAGATTGGGCCAAGTCCCCGAAAGCAGCGTTAGCTTGGCATACGGACCGAGCGCATAGATGCCCGATACCGCGGTCGCTCAAACGCAGGTGCATGTCAAGCTCGGTCAGAGCCTAGGGGTCGCCGCACTCGGCGTCGTCTATGGCGATATCGGCACCTCGCCGCTCTATACCGTCAAACAGTGCTTCGTGAATGCGATCGTCAGCGAGCGGCGCGTCTTCGGCGTGCTGTCGTTGATCGCCTGGGCGCTGATGCTGGTCGTCACCATCAAATACGTCCTGGTGCTGATGCGCGCCGACAACCGCGGCGAAGGCGGCATTCTGGCCTTGATGGTGCTGGCGTTGCGCGCGGCGGCACGGGGGCGCAACCGCTGGATCATGTGGGCCGGGCTGTTTGGCGCCGCGTTGTTTTTCGGCGACGGGGTGATCACGCCGTCGATTTCGGTGCTGAGCGCGGTCGAGGGGCTGAAGGTCGCCACCCCGGCACTCGAACCCTATGTGGTGCCGCTGACCTTGCTGCTGCTGATTGTGCTGTTCATGGTTCAGCGGCGCGGCACCGCGCTGGTCGGCGGCTATTTCGGCCCGGTTATGATCCTCTGGTTCGCCGTGATCGCGGTTCTCGGCGGGCTCGAAATCGTCCGACGCCCCTCGATCCTCTTGGCTGTCGACCCGCGTTATGCGATCGATCTGTTTCTGCGCGATCCGTGGCAGGGCTTTGTGCTGCTGGGCTCGGTGGTGCTGGCGGTGACCGGGGCCGAGGCGCTCTATGCCGATATGGGGCATTTCGGGCGCGGGCCAATCCGCCGGGCCTGGCTGCGTTTTGTCTTTCCCGCCCTGCTGTTGAATTATTTCGGCCAGGGCGCGCTGCTGCTGGCTCACCCCGGTGCGGTCGAGAACCCGTTTTTTCACCTGGCCACCGGCTGGGCGGTCTATCCGCTTGTCGTGCTCGCCTCGAGCGCCACGGTAATCGCCTCGCAGGCGGTGATCACCGGCGCGTTTTCGATCACCCGCCAGGCGGTGCAGCTCGGCTATCTGCCGCGGATGCTGGTGCGCCACACCTCCGAGCAGGAGATCGGCCAGGTTTACGTGCCGGCGATGAACGGCATCCTCCTGGTGGCGGTGGTGGCGACCGTGCTCGGCTTCCGTTCGTCCGACGCGCTCGGCGGCGCCTACGGCATCGCCGTCACCGGGACGATGACGGTCACCACCATCCTCGCCTTCATCTATCTGCGCTGGGGCGCCGGGTGGCGGCTGTGGCGGCTCATTCCGATGTTCGCGGTGTTTCTGATCGTCGATCTGTTCTTTTTCGGCGCCAATCTGTTGAAGATCATCGATGGCGGCTGGTTCCCGCTGGCGATCGCCTTCACCATCTATGCGGTGATGGTGACCTGGCTGTGGGGCCGGCGCCAGGTTGCGCTGCGGCGGGCCACCGGCGCGCTGCCGCTCGTGACCCTGATCGACACGTTGAAGCCCGACCGGCCGGCGCGCGTGCCGGGGACGGCCATCTATATGACCGCCCGGCTCGAGAACGTGCCCAACGCCCTGTTGCACAACATGAAGCACAACAAGGTCTTGCACGAGCGCAACGTGTTGATGACGGTGCGCACCGAGGACGTGCCCCGCCTACCCGAAGCCGAACGGCTGCAGATCGATCACCTCGGGCAGAATTTCCACACCGTGACCATCCGCTACGGCTTTCTCGAAGAACCCGACATCCCGCGGGCCTTGGCGCTGTGCCGGGTCGGCGGCTTCCGCTTCAATCTGATGGAGACCTCGTTCTTTGTCGGCCGCGAAAAGCTCGTCTTCAAGCGGCCGTCGGGCATGCGGCTGCCGTTCAAAAAGCTGTTCATCCTGCTGTCGAACATGGCGCTCGACGCGACCGAGTTCTTCCACATCCCGATCAACCGGATCGTCGAGCTCGGCGGCCAGGTCGAGCTTTGAGGCAGATCGAACGTTGGCGGTGACGCGCCACCGTCGGCGGTCGCGATCGTGGCGTCCGCGAAAGGCTTAGTGGATGTCTTCCTGCTCGTCGAAGGCCTGGCGCAGCCGGGCGACCGAGAAGCCCGGCGCTCTGGCGGCGTCGATGATCACCTTTTCGCGCCGGGTCAACAGCGCCACCGCCGCCGGGATGTCCTTGACCGCCTCCGGCGGAACCACGACGGCGCCGTGCCGGTCGGCATGGATCAAATCGTTGGCCGAGACGGTCATGCCGGCAACGCTGACAGTGCCGCCGAAATCGACCAGATGCACATGCGCGTGCGACGGCATGACCGAGCCGGCGAGGACGAAAAAGCCCTCCGCCATGACGTCGAGATCGCGCACCGAGCCGTCGGTGACGACGCCCACGCAGCCGAGCCCCTTATGGACATTGGTCTGCACTTCGCCCCAGAACGCGCCAAAGCCGTAATCTGGGACGTCGATGTCCTGAATCACGGCGATGCTCGGCAGCGGCTCCGCGGCGATATGCGCGTAATAGCCGAGCCGGACTTCCTTGGCCTCGTCGCGGCCGCGCGGATGCGGTTCGCGCGAGCGGATGATCGCGGTGCGGGCGAAGGCCACGACCGGCTTCAGCTCCGGAAACGGAGCGACCAGCGGCCGGCGGATAAAGCCCGTCGCCCGGCGCGCCGGGGCGACGAGCTCGAGCGCGTTGCAGATCGTCGGCGTATCGAACGCCCGCAACGCCTCGAGATCGGAAGGGTCTGGCAGGCGCGGCATCGGGATTTCCTCCGGCGGATTGTCGAGACAGAGGCTTTATTGGAGAATGCCGGCGGCCAGCAAGGCTTTTCCGCTGGCAAGGCTTTTTCGCCGGCGATTGAAACACGAGGAGAACGGGATGGCTGACTACGACCCCGACCGGGTCGGGAAATTGGAGCGACCGCGCGGCCTGCCGTTCCAGATCGGCAAGATCGGCCACGTCGTCTTGAACGTTCGCGATGTCGAGCGTTCGGCGCGGTTCTATGTCGAGGTGCTGGGGTTTCGGATCTCCGACGTCTACCCGGAGGAGATGGTGCCGGGCGGCATGGTGTTCCTGCGCTGCAACCCGGATCACCATGGTGTCGCGCTGGTCGGCTCGATGGCGGCCGAGGCGCCGAATCTCGAGCTCAATCATTTGGCCTTTGAGGTCGCCACCCTCGACGAGGTGGTGCGGGCGCGCGACCATCTGCGCCGGCACGGGGTCAAGATCGATTTCGAGGGGCGTCGCCGCGCCGGCTGCCAGCTCGCTGTCGAGTTCCGCGATCCCGACAATCACCGCCTCGAAATCTATTGGGGCATCGATCAGATCGGCTCGGATGGGCAGGTCCGCCCCGCCACCGAGTGGAAAGGCGTGCGCAATCTCGCCGATGCGATCGCCGACCCGGTGCACGGCCAGGACACCACCTTGCACGATCCCGCTCTGCGCCAAGGCTGAGCTCGATGGTCGAGCGCGGCGCCAAACCGTCGGCCGAAGCCGCGTCCTACACCGTCACCGTGCGCGGCCTCGTCTTGATGTGCAGCATCGGCATCCGCCGGCGCGAGCGCGAATACAAGCAGCGGGTCCGCGTTTCGGTCGATCTGACGGCACTGCCCGCCGCCGCCATTCCCGGCGAGGACCGCCGCCGCATCATCAACTATGAGAAGATCGTCGCGGCGATCCGCGAAATCGCCGGGTCGGGGCACATCGATCTGTGCGAGGGCTTTGCCGAGCGGATCTGCGCCGCCTGCTTTGCCGACCCGCGGGTCGAGCGGGTCCGGGCGTGGGTGGAAAAGCTCGACGTCTTCCCCGATGCCGAGGGCGTCGGCGCGGTCATTGAGCGCACCCGCTCGCTGCCGCCCAACCTCGGCTGAGCCGTGATGACCCCTGCGATCCTCGGCCCCGCTATCCTTGGAATCGTCAACATCACCGAGGATTCGTTCTCCGACGGCGGCCGGTTTCTCGATAGCGCGGCGGCGCTGGCCCAGGCGCGGGCGCTGGTCGCGGCCGGAGCGCAGATCATCGATCTCGGCGCCGCGGCCAGCAATGTCGACGCCACGCCGGTCGCCGCCGCCGAGGAGATCCGCCGCCTCGAGCCGCTGCTCGCGGCGCTCGCGGCCGACGGCACGCCGGTGTCGGTCGACAGCTTCGCACCCGAAGTGCAGCGCTTCGCGATCGCGCGCGGGGCCGCTTTCCTCAACGACATCCAGGGTTTCCCCGACCCGGCCTGCTATCCCGAACTGGCCGCCGCAAGCTGCCGGCTCGTCGTCATGCACGCCGTGCACGGGCGCGGCCGCGCCCAGCGGGTCGAGCTGGCGGCGGACGAGGTATGGGATCGCATCCACGCCTTCTTCGCCGATCGCGTGGCGGCGCTCGAAGGTGCCGGGATCGCCCGCCAGCGCCTGGTCCTCGATCCCGGCATGGGCTTTTTCCTCAGCAGTCGGCCCGAAGCTTCGTTGCGGGTGCTGGCCGGCCTCGACCGGCTGAAGCAGGCGTTCGGGCTGCCGGTCCTGGTCTCGGTGTCGCGCAAATCGTTTCTGCGCGCGGTGACCGGCCGCCCCACCGCGACCGGGCTCGGCGCCGCGACCCTCGCGGCCGAGCTCTTCGTGGCGGAAAAGGGCGCCGACTACATACGCACCCACGATCCCGGCCCGCTCGTCGACGGGCTCAAAGTCATCGCGGCGCTGCGTACGCAACATTTGGAAAAGACTGCGAAATCGTGACCTGATCTTGAAAACGCACCAACTCGGCAATCCTGGCTTGAACCGCTGGCCGACAAGCCGCCACCACTTGCATGCCGCCGCCAGCCCTGCCGATCGCCGTGCCGACGATGCTCACCGGCGTCGCGGCAGAAGCAACCCTCGCCGATGTCGCCATAGTATCCTCCGGTCTGCGCTCTTCGATGGAGACCTTCACGTGAACCGATCTCCCGTTCATGTCGTCTGCCCGTCCTGCCGCGCCATCAACCGGATCCCGCCGGACCGGCCGGCGCGGCAGGCCAAATGCGGAACCTGCCATCAGCCGATCTTCACCGGAACCCCGGTCATGGCCGATGCTGGGACGTTCGAGCGCCATCTGACGCGCAGCGACATCCCGGTGCTCGTCGATTTCTGGGCACCGTGGTGCGGCCCCTGCCGGGCCATGGCTCCAGCCTATGAGCGCGCCGCCGCCGCGCTCGAACCGGCCTTTCGACTGCTCAAGGTCAATACCGAGGACGAGCCCAACGTGGCGGCGCACTACAATATCCGCAGCATTCCAACCTTGATGATGTTTGCCGGCGGCCGCCAGATCGCGCAGCGCGCCGGCGCCAGCGACACGAGCAGCATCGTCTCCTGGGCCAGGACACACGCGCCCGCCACGAAACCTGGAGGACAGGATGGCTGATCCGCATTTGAAATTTATCCGCGACGTCACTCCGAGCGCTGACGGCTGCGAAGACTGCTTGAGGATCGGCAGCCGGTGGGTGCATTTGCGGCTGTGTCTGACCTGCGGGCATGTCGGCTGCTGCGACTCCTCGCCTCATCGACACGCCAGACAGCATTTCCACGCGACCGATCATCCGATCATCCAGTCTTTCGAGCCGGGCGAGAATTGGCGGTGGTGCTACGTGCACGAGGCGATGGTTTAAGATCGGAGGCGCGAAGCCGGCGGCAGAAAATCGATAGTCCCAAGCCGTTGCAGATCGCGCCGTCTAAAACCTGACTGCCTACCGAGGGTCCGGCCAGCGCGCATCGCGGGCGAGGTGGTCGGCCTGGCGGATTGCGGTCGCGAGCTCGGCCGGGCTCGCCATCGGCGGCTTGGCGCCGCCTTTGAGCCCGCCGAGGGCCGTGCGCACCGCGTGCACGCTCGCGGCGAGGATCTCCTGCGGATAGACGACGAGCTTGATGCCGAGCCGCTCCAATTCCGCGTCGCCCGGCATGAAGTGCTTGCCGGCGGGCGAGGCGACCGCGAGCGCCGGCTTGCCGTCAGCGGCCGCGACCGCTGCGCGCAGCTCGGCCTCGGATTGCGGCGAGTCGAGAAACAGGATGTCGGCGCCCTCGGCCGCAAACCCCTTCACCCGCGCCAATGCCTCGTCGAACCCGCGCGAGGTGCGGGCGTCGGTGCGGGCCAGCAAGAGGATGCCTTCCTCCCGGCAGGCCTCGGCGGCGGCGCGGCAGCGCAGGATGGCCGCCTCGCGCTCGATCACCAGCTTGGCGCCGCTATGGCCGAGCGGGCGGGGCCAGGCTTTATCCTCGATCAATACCGCGGCGGCGCCGCGGCGGGCGTAGGCGCGGACCGTCTTCTGCACGGCGAGCGCGTTGCCATAGCCGGTGTCGCCATCGGCCAGCCACAGCACCTCGGGCGCTGCGGCAATGCAGGTCTCGACGGCGTCGGCCATTTCCGCAAAGCTCAGCAAATCCATGTCGGGCATCGCCAGGCGCATCGCGGCGATGCTGGAGCCGGAAACGAAGCCGGTGCGGAAGCCGGCCTCCGCGATCAGCCTTGCCGCCATCCCGTCGCCGCAGCCCGGCATGATCTGGAGACCGGGCTGGTCGAGAAGCGCCTTCATGGCGGCGGCTTGGGAATTCATGGCGGCTCCTTTCTGGTGTCCGGCGAAACTGTGAGCTAGCTCCATGCCCATGTCTCTTATCGACGATATTCCCTTTCACCAAGCCACATACAAAGATCACACTATCAGCAAAAATACACTGCGGAGCAGCTAATCCGAGACGGAGGGCTTCATGATCGCAAAAATAACCGCTACCGCGATATCGCTCCTCCTCGCGGCTGGCGCCTTTTGGGGCGACGCGCTCGGAGCTGGCCATGTCTTCAACCCGTTCGGAATTTTATTTCTATTGCTGACTGCGATTATTTGGTTTTGGTGGGGGCCAATTCATGACGGCTACAATTCGATGAAGAACGAGTCGAACCTTCCGATTATCCGCTTAGGATCAACTATCATACGCGGAATGAGGCGCGCGCCTCAGCCGCGCCGTTCCTCTTCCTGAGCAAGCCAACAGTTCAGGGAGAGCTTCAGATGATCTTTCTTTCGCGGAGATCCTCGATCTGCGTCGCGGTGTAGCCTAATCGGCCGAGGATCTCGGCGTTGTCGGCGGCGAGCTTGGGAGCGACGCCGATATGGGCGGGGGTTTCCGAGAAATGCCAGGGCGAGCCGTGCACTTTCAAGGTCTTGCCGTATTCCGGGTAATCCACCTCGGTGACGTAGCCGTTGGCCAGCACGTCGGGATCGTCCGCGGCTTCGAGCAGGGTGTTGATCGGCGCGGCGACGATGTCGGCCGCGCGCAGCCGGTCGACCCAATTCTCGCGCGGCCCGGTCGCAAACAACTCGTCGAGCATGCGTAAGAGGGTGGTGCGCTTGTCGTCGGACGAGATGATCACGCCGAGATCGCCGAAGCCGGCCCCTTCGAGAGACTGGTAAAAGCCGAGTGCCTCCATCGCCTCGCGCCATTTGCGGGCGCCGCTCAATTGGAACACCAACGGCTTGCCGTCGCGGTCGTTGAAGCTGGCGCTGAGGCCGGGGCGTTCCTGGGTGCCGGTGATCCGGGCCTGGCCGGTGACCGGGTCGCGGTTGCGCCACATCGCCGTGGTCAAGGTCCAGCCCATCAGCCGGATCTGGCCGCCGAGCAACGAGCAATCGACCTTTTGGCCGATCCCGGTGGTGCGCGCGTGGGTCAGTGCCGCGAGCGCCCCGCCAAAGGCCAGGATTGCGCAGGTCTCGTCGGCGACCGAGACGATGCCGGTGCGCAGGTTCTGGCCCGGCGTCGAATAGGCCTGGGCGATGCCGCCCAGCGCCTGGGCCATCGAATCGGTGCCCGGCAGCGCGGCGTGGGGCCCCTTGGGTCCGTAGCCCGAGACCGAGACATAGACGAGCTTGGGGTTGACCTTTCTCAGCTCGTCGTAGCCGAAGCCGTTCTTCTCCGCGGCGCCCGGCCGGAAGTTCTGCCCGAAGATGTCGGCTTGCGCGACCAGCTTGCGCAGGATCTCGCGGCCGTCCTGGGTTTTCAGGTTCAGGGTGAGGCTCTTCACCCCCCGGTTGTTGGTTTCGAAATAGGTGCTGGGCAGCCCCGGCAATACGGTCGAGCCGCGCGAGTTGTCGCCGCCGTCCGGCGCCTCGATCTTGATCACCTCGGCGCCGAGATCGGCCATCAGCATGTAGGGCACGGTGCCGGCTTGCGCGGTCGAGCAGGCGACGACCTTGACGCCTTGGAGCGGACCATGCGGCTCAGTCGTGTCATCGGGCATGTCGAATAACTCCTGCTCCTGGTCTGCGGATGTGCGGATTATGGCGCGCCCCGATGTCAGCGAAAGCCCGATGCGAGCGCTCAGGCGCCTTCAGATAGAACAGTCCCGCTACGTTAGTCATGCCCGGCCTTGTGCCGGGGATCCATGGAAACCGGCTGACTTTTTGCCACAATTCGTGGATGGACAAGCCGGCCATGACGGCTTGAGTGAATCTCGTGTGTGCATCTGAGCGCTAGCGAAAGAAGGAGGGCGGGGGCTGGACGCTCGGCGCCGCAGCGGCGAAGATCTCGTGGCGATCGCCGGATCGCGGCGGATAGATGCGCACCCGGTTGATGTTTTCCTTGGTCCGCTTGGCGGCCAAGCCGGTAGTGGCGACGCGGCGGTCCCAACCCTCGGTGCAGACCGCACCCCACGGCCCCAGATCGAGGATCGTCGTGTACCAGTCGATGCGCAGCGGCAGCATCGGCAGGCCCAACAGGTCGCACACGACATTGTGCCCGGCGAAACGGCCCATCGGGCGGCCGTGCTGGCACGACATGACGCAGGAATGGGTGCCGTCGATCGCGAACCAGGCGGCGTCGCCGGTCGCGAACTCGGCCGTCATGCCGTTGACCTTGAGGAATTCGTCGACCGGCAGGCGGCCGAGCCGGTCGCACTCGACCGGGAACAGCCGGGTCAGCGGGTGGGCCTGCATACCGGCGCACCACACGACCGTCCCCGCGGCGATCCGCTCGCCCGATGACAGGGTGGCGCCCTCCGCATCCACCGCGGCGACCGAGACCCCCGGCCGGGTCTCGACCCCGAGTGCCGCGAGCGCTTCGGCGATGACCACGCGGGCTTCTTCGCCCATGTCGGAGCCGATCCAGGGCTGGCGGTCGGCGAGGATCACGCGCGGCCGGGCCGAGGGATCGGCGATCGCGGCGCGCAATTTGCCCGGCAGCTCGGCCGCGGCTTCGATCCCGGTCAGGCCGCCGCCGATCACCAGCGCGGCGTAGCGGCCCGGCGACGCTTCACGGCCTGGGAGTGCGGCGATATGGGTATTGAGCCGGCAGCCCGCCTCATAGGTATCGACATCGAAGGCGTGCGCGTCGAGGCCGGGGATCGGCGGCCGCGCCAGCCGACTGCCAAGGGCGAAGACCAGGCGGTCGTATGGGAATGGGCTCCGACCCGCGCATAGGACCTCGCGGCGGGCGAGGTCGATGCTGGTGATTTCGGCCTCGACGCGCTCGACCCCGATCGGGCGCAGCACCTCATCGAGCGGGACCCTGGTCGGATCGAGATCGGCCTCGTAGTTGCGCACCCGGATCGAATGCCACGGGTTGCGGTCGACCACCGTGACCCGGACCCGGTCGTGGCCGAGCCCGAGCTCGTCGAGCTTGCGGGCGGCGCCGACCGCACTCCACAGCCCGGCAAAGCCGGCGCCGAGCACGACGATCCGCTGCGGCAAGCTGGAACCCGACCCGGATTGCGACACGCGACCTCTCTCTCGCTGAGCTTGGCGCTCGTCGACATCGGCAGCAGCTCGCGTTCCCTGTTCCGCCTGCCTGTTTTTGCAGGAGATTTACAGGACGGCCGTCCGCCTCGCGGCCACGCACCCGGTGAAGAGCGCGGTCGCGTCGCGCATCATGCGACAGGATTGTGGCAATATCATCGGCTACGTGCGACCCCTACGGGGGTATCGCCGTAGGGTGGGTTTCAACCCGCCGATGCTGGCCGGCGGCGGATCGAGATCCGCCCTACCACTGGGCGCCGGCAATCGTCCAGATTGGCGGAGGGTATCCGCCGGACGAGCGGTCACACCCGTTCGAGCACCGCGGCGATGCCTTGACCGACGCCGACGCACATCGTCACCAGCGCGTAGCGCCCGCCGGTCCGTTCGAGCTGGCGCGCCGCGGTCAGGGCGATGCGCGGCCCCGAGGCGCCCAACGGGTGACCCACCGCGATCGCCCCGCCATTCTGGTTGACCCGGCCGTCGTCGAAGGCGAGGTCGAGCCCGCGCAGGCAGGCCAGCACCTGGGCGGCAAACGCCTCGTTGATCTCGATCACATCGATGTCAGCGAGGCTCAGGCCGGCGCGGGCGAGCGCCTTTTTCGAGGCTTCGACCGGGCCGATGCCCATGACCCGCGGCGGCACCCCGGCGACCCCGCTAGCAACCACACGGGCGAGCGGCTTGGCCCCGGCCGCCTCGCCGGCTCCGCGGCTGGCGACGATCATCGCCACCGCCCCATCGTTGATGCCCGAGGCGTTGCCGGCGGTGGTGACGCCGCCTTCCTGCAGCGGGCGCAGCCGGGCGAGGGCGGCCAAATCGGTTTGCGGGCGCGGATGCTCGTCCTCGCCGATCTTGACCGGCCCGGAGCGCCCGCCCGGCACCTCGACCGCGAAAATCTCGCCGCTGAAAAAGCCGCTGTCCTTGCCAGCCGCGTATTTCTTTTGCGAGCCTGCGGCGAAGACGTCGCAGGCCTCGCGGGTGATCTGGTAGTCGCGCGCGAGGTTGTCGGCGGTCTCGGGCATCGTGTCGGCGCCGAACTGGCGCTCGATCCGAGGGTTGGGAAAGCGCGCGCCGATCGTCGAATCGAAGATCCGGCCGTCGCGGCCGAAGGCGCTCTCGGACTTGTTCATGACAAAGGGGGCGCGGCTCATGCTCTCGACCCCGCCGGCGACGAACAATTCGCCCTCGCCGCAGGTGACGGCTTGCGCCGCCATGATGATGGCGTTGAGACCGCTGCCGCAATTGCGCTGCAAGACCGAGCCCGCGACCTCGATCGGCAGGCCGGCGAGGAGCCCGGCATGGCGTCCGACGCAGCGGCTGTCTTCGCCGGCCTGATTGGCGCAGCCGACGACCACGTCCTCGATCTTCTCGGGATCGAACGCGCTCTCTTTGACGACGGCGGCAATGACCGAGGCCAGCATGTCGTCGGGCCGCATCCGGGCGAGCGCTCCGGCATGGCGGCCGAAAGGTGTGCGCAGACCGTTGTAGATATAGGCGTCGAGCATGGGTCGGTTCCTCCTACCCGCATCTCCGCGCGGCGCCCGGCCGCTGTCAAGCCCCCGCGACGAGCCGAAGGCATCGGCGACCCGGCTCGCGGGCTTCCAACTTTTCGTCGAGCGGCAACTTTCGATTATACTGTGAGGCGGGTACTGGACGGGTTGCCGCTCATGCAGCACGATCATTCGATACACGCACCCGGCCGAGCTGATTACGGGCGCGCCTTTGCGATCGGGATTGCGTTGAACCTCGCCTATGTCGGCGGCGAGGCGGTCGCCGGAGTGGTCGCACATTCCTTGGCATTGCTCGCCGACGCCGGGCATAATCTTGGTGACGTGCTCGGCCTCGCGCTGTCGTGGGGTGCGGCGGTGTTGAGCCGGCGCCAGCCGTCGGGCCGATTCACCTATGGGCTGCGCTCGACCTCGATCCTGGCCGCGCTGGCCAACGCCGTCATCCTCCTGGTGGTCACCGGCGGCATCGCCTGGGAGGCGGTGTGGCGCCTGGCCCATCCGGTCCCGGTCGCGAGCACGATCGTCATCTGGGTCGCGGCGGCCGGCATCGCGGTCAATGGCGGGACGGCGCTGCTGTTCGCCTCGGGCCGCGCCGGTGATCTCAACATCAGGAGCGCCTTTGTCCATATGGCTGCCGACACGCTCGTCACCGCCGGGGTCGTCGTCGCCGGGATCGTGATTGGATTGACCGGCTGGCTGTGGCTCGACCCGGCGACGAGCCTCGTCGTCTCGGCGGTCATCGTGATCGGCAGCTGGGGGTTGCTCCGGAGTGCGATCGGCCTCGCCCTCGACGCGGTGCCCGAAGGGCTAGACGCCGATGCCGTGCGCGCGCACCTCGCGGCATTGCCGGGGGTGGCCGCCCTGCACGACCTGCATATCTGGGGCATGAGCACGACCGAAACCGCGCTGACCTGCCATCTGGTCATGCCGGGCGGCCATCCGGGCGACGCCGCGCTCAACGCGATGACACAACAGCTGCACACCCGGTTCGGCATCGCCCATGCGACGATCCAGATCGAGCTCGCCGATAGCGAGGAAATCTGCGCGCTGACCCCGGAGCACGTGGTCTGAGACCGTTGCCCCGGCAGCCCGCCGGGACTAGCTTTGCCTTGAGCAACATCGGGAGCCGGAAAATGCGCGAACGTGCCGATGTCCGCGAAGTGGGTTTGCGCGACGGGCTGCAGAGCATCGCCGAAATCATGCCAACCGAGAAAAAGATTGCCTGGCTCGACGCCGAGCACGCCGCCGGGGTGCGCGAGATCGAGGTCAGCTCGTTCGTCCCCCCCAAATTGCTGCCGCAGCTGGCCGACGCCGAGGCGGTGGTGCGCCACGCAATGACCTTGCCGGGGCTGACGGTGTCGGCGCTGATCCCGAACCTCAAGGGTGCGGAACGAGGCCTCGCGCTCGGCGTGCCCGAGATGAATTTCGTGCTGTCGGTCAGCGATGGCCACAACCGCGCCAATGTGCGCCGCTCGACCGCGGAATCGGTCGAGGATTTCCGCCGGGTGGTGGCGCTGTGCCATTCAGCGCCCGAGGGCCGGCGGCCGCGCGTCGCCTGCGGGCTCGCCACCGCCTTCGGCTGCACGATCGAGGGTGCGGTCGACGAGGACCGGGTGCGCCGGATCGCGGTCGAGGTGGCCGAGGCCGGCGCCGATGCGATCGTCCTCGCCGACACCGTCGGCTACGGCCAGCCGGCGGCGATCGAGCGCGTCTTCCGCCGGGTCATGGCCGATGTGGCGCCATTGCCGGTCGCCGGCCATTTTCACGACACCCGCGGGCTCGGCCTGGCCAACGTGCTGGCGGCGTTGAACGCCGGGGCGCGCGCCTTCGACGCGTCCTTGGGTGGGCTCGGCGGCTGCCCCTACGCGCCGGGCGCCACCGGCAACATCGTCAGCGAAGACTTGGCCTTCATGCTCGAGGCGATGGGCTTCGACACCGGGATCGACCTCGACCGCCTCGTCGCGGTGCGCGAATTGGTGCACGGCGCCCTGCCCAACGTCGTCCAGCACGGCGCCATCGCCAAAGCCGGCCTGCCGAAGAATTTCCACACGATGCCGACCGCGCAAGCGGCGGAATAGGAGTCTTAGCCGACTATAGAGTGACAGAATTTCGATGGATGCGAACGAATATCTGGAAACTCTTGTTGCGGAGAGTTATAAGAGAGAATTGGATCAGGAAGAAAATGTCGTCAGGAGCCTGCCATTTGCCGCTGCCGCCCTTGCCGTCGTATCCACGATTATGGTTGTCATTAGGGGCTATGTTCCGTCCAGGGCTATTGGATTTTATCCGGCCGCGGTATGGATATTCCTAATTGCCTTCGGTGTTTCTGTCGCGTTGGCTTTGTGCTTCTTGTTCCTCGCGGTGGCGGCAAAACGCCTCCAATATTTGTCCCCGCCAAATGAATTATACTCATATGTGATCGATCTTCGAAAATATTACATTGCGATGGGAAGCTCACCGCAGCAAGCTGAACAGCAAGTTGTCGAAGACACTCGGAGCTTCATGATTGAACAATACACGATCGGAGCGGCCCATAACCAGCGAGTAAACCTCGAACGAAGCAGGACGCGCACCAAGGCTTTTGCGACTCTAATTGTTTCGTTAGCTCTAGCGTTTGCGACTGTGGTGATCATATTGGCGCATAGGGCCATGAAGCGAGGTACAATGGCACGATCTCCTGTCAAGGAAGGGACTGATGCCGCTGGCCGGATTGAGAAGCCCGTTCCCCCCCCCCCCGATGCAATCGGTCATCAAAGGGGGATGGACCTATCGAGTCGAGGATCCGATCGAGACATCCGTCTCGGCGCTAAAAGAGCTTGCGCAGCAAATCCGAACCGCTTCCCGGTTCTTTGCGCAGTATGGACGGAAGCGGTTTTCGCCCCCCGAAGCCCGTACTCGGGAGCAGGAGATCGTCGCGTTAGCCGCCGAATTTGAGAAACTAGCCGCAGAGATGGAGCAACTGGCCGCCGCGCCACAGCACCCTTTACCTTTTCACCGTGTTACAGAGATCGTCCAGAAACTTCATAAACTTGGATTCTATCCCAATAACCTGCTTTTCGAGAATGTAGTGCGAGCATTCGTGAGCGCGGAAAAGTTCCGACGGTCGGAGCAAAGTGCCTTCAACGGAGAGGAAGATCATGGCTGAACCGATCTCGGCCGAACGCTTCACGATCCTGGTTGAGCGTGCGGGGTTGAGTTTGACCCCCGAGCAGTTCGAGGAGTTGCGGCAGGCGTATCCGCAGGTCGAGCGCATGCAGCGCAATGTGCGGCGGCCGCGCGACCGGGCGGCCGAGCCGGCGCACATCTTTGTCCACCCCAGAGCGTGAGCGGCGGCTGATGGACCCGACCCAATTGACCATCGCCGAGGCGAGCCGTGCGATCGCCGCGGGCACCCTCTCGCCGACAACCCTGACCGAGGCCTATCTCGATCGCATCGCCGCACTCGACGGCGAATTGCACAGCTATGTGCTGGTGTTGCGCGATCAGGCGCTCAAGGCTGCGCAGTCGCCCGCGCGCGGCGTGCTGCACGGCATCCCGATCGCCCTCAAGGACATCTACAAGACGCGCGGCGTGCGCACCACGGCGGGCTCGCGGCGCTACCTCGATCATGTGCCCGACGAGGATGCCGAGACCTGGGTGCGGCTGCGCCATGCCGGCGCGGTCCTGCTCGGCAAGCAGGAGACCCACGAATTCGCGATCGGCGGCCCGGATTTCACGTTGCCGTTCGCGCCGGCGCGCAACCCTTGGAATACCGCGCACTATCCGGCGGGCTCGTCGAGCGGCTCGGCGGTGGCGGTCGCCGCGGGCCTCTGCGCCGCGGCGATGGGCTCGGACACCGGCGGCTCGATCCGGGGCCCGGCCGCCTATTGCGGCATCGTCGGGCTGAAGCCGACCTATGGCCGGGTCAGCCGGCGCGGGGTGTTCCCGCTCAGCTACACCCTCGACCATTGCGGGCCGTTGACCCGCACCGTCGAGGATTGCGCGCTGATGATGCAGGCGCTGGCCGGCTACGATCCGCAGGACCCGGCCTCGGCCGACGTGCCGGTGCCGGATTACCGCGCGGCGCTGAGCGCGCGCCTCGACGGGGTCAGGGTCGGCGTGATCCGCCATTTCCACGAGCGCGACGCGGTCGAGGGCTTCGGACCCGAGAGCGCGCCGAGTGCCGCCTACGGCGCCGCGTTCGATGCCGCCTGCCGCACGCTCGAAGGCCTCGGCGCGCGGCTCGTCGATCTGCGCTTGTCGCCACTGATCGACTATATCGACGCCAACCGGCTGATCATGCTGGCCGAGGCCTATGCCCTGCACGAGAGGGATTTTCAGGAGCGCCCGCAGGATTTCGGCCACCACATGTTCGCGCGGATCGGGCTCGGCGCCTTTCTGACCGCGGCCGATTATGTCGAGGCGACCCGGCAGCGGCGCGAGCTCGCCGTCGAGTTCGCCCGCGCGCTGTCGGGCGTCGATGTCGCGGTCTCGGCCAACGCCACCGGCCCGGCGCCGCGCATCGACCAGGTTCCGGTCTATTCGACCTTTGCCCGCGCGTCCTACACCGGCCCCTACAATCTGACCGGCAGCCCGGCCCTCTCGGTGCCGATCGGCTTCGAGGACGGCCTGCCGCTCGCCTTCCAGATCGCCGGAAAGCCGTTCGACGAGGCGGGCGTCATGCGGGTCGGCCACGCCTTCGAGCAGGCGACCCCATTTCACCGCCAGCGCCCGCCGATTGCGGCGTCCTTGCCATCCCAACGCTGAGGAGATTGCAATGGCGACCACCGGTTTTGCTCATCCCGAGTTTCTGATCGACACCGAGGCGCTGGAACGCCAACTCGGCGATCCCGATTTGCGCGTGTTCGATTGCACAACCAACCTGATCCCTGATCCGAAGACGACCTATCAGGCCGTCCCCGGCCGCGCCGATTTCGAGAAGGGGCACATCCCCGGCGCGCAATTCATCGATCTGCAGGCCGATCTGTCGGACCACGGCCTGCGGCTGCGCTTCATGGCGCCCTCGGCCGAGGAATTCGCCGCGGCGATGCGCCGGTTTGGCGTCGGCGAGGGATCGCGGGTCGTGCTTTACAGCACCGGCAGCCCGTGGTGGGCGACGCGGGTGTGGTGGCTATTGCGGGTGTTCGGCTTCGACGGCGCCGCGGTGCTCGACGGCAGCTGGCAGAAATGGCGCCGCGAAGGCCGCCCGCTCGAAACCGGCCCGGCCAAGCCGCGCGCGGAAGGGGATTTCGCCGTTCGCCAACCACGCCCGCTGATGGTCGGCCGGGACGAGGTGCTGCGCGCCATCGGCGACGGCGCCGTGTGCACCCTGAACGCGCTGGCCCCCGAACAGCACGCCGGCAGCGGCGGCAACCGTTATGGGCGGCCGGGCCGGATCAAGGGCAGCGTCAATTTGCCGGCGGCGCATTTGATCGATCCGGCGACCAATGCGTTTCTGCCGGCGGACGAGCTGCGCCGCCGGTTCGGGGCGGTCGGCGCCTTTGACAAGCAAGTCATCACCTATTGCGGCGGCGGCATCGCCGCCAGCGCCGATGCGCTGGCGCTGGTCATGCTCGGCCATCCCGACGTCAGGCTCTACGACGCCTCGATGAGCGAGTGGGCCGTCGACCCGGCCCTGCCGATGGAAACCGGCTGATGCCGGCGCCCGATATCGAGGCGGAGCTGACCGTGACCGACGCACCGGGCGCCGCGGCCGAGGCGGCGATCCGCGACGGGCTCAGCGACTATAATTTCGACAAGGCAGGGTATCGCGACCACCGGCCGCTGGCGATCCTGGTCCGCGATCCGGAGACCGGCGAAATCGTCGGCGGGCTGCTCGGCCGGACCTCGTTTGGCCTCCTTTATGTCGATCGCTTCTTCCTGCCCGAAAGCCTGCGCCGGCAGGGGCTCGGCAGCCGGATCATCGCGGCGGCCGAGGAGGAGGCGCGGCAACGCGGGTGCAGCCGGGCGGTCCTGACCACCCTTTCGTTCCAGGCGCCCGGCTTTTACCAGCGCCAGGGCTGGCACGTGCTCGGCAAAATCGAATGCGACCCGCCCGGCCACACCCGGTTCCTGATGACGAAAACCTTGGCGAGCCGATAGGCGCCGCCGCGCGGCTTGGCCACCGAGAGCGTCAATCGCGGATTGCCTCGGTCGCCAGCTTCAGGAAGCCGTCCATCGCCGCCGGGTCGGTCCAGCGCAGGACCGCGACGAGATCGTTTTCGGGATCGATCCAGGTCAGATTGCCGCCGGCGCCGCGGGCGCAATAGCCGCGCTCGGAGGCACTCGGATAGAGGCCGCGCGCGGTGTTGAGCCACCACAGATAGCCGTATTGCCGATAGAGCGGGCAGGGTTCGAGCATCCGCTCGATCCACGTTTCGGAGAGGATGCGGCGGGGGCCCCACATCCCACGGTTGAGTAGCAAGAGACCGATGCGCGCCTGGTCGCGGGCGCTGATGAAAACGCCGCCGCCCCAATGGCCGCCGCCGGACACCGATTGCACCCGGCGCCCGTCGATCTCGACCGAGGAATTGCGATAGCCGTGCCATTCCCAATCGGGCGAGGCGCCGATCGGGTCCATGACCAGCTCGCGGAAGATTTCGGGCAATGGCCGGCGCCACAGCCGCAGCAGCGCGAGGGCGAGCCGGTTGACCCGGACGTCGTTGTATTCCCAGAACCCGCCGGGGGGCTGCAGATCGCGGTGGGTACCTTTGGGTGCCGCACCCGGCCGGCCGCCGACCGCCCGGTTGCGGTCGATGAGATCGGGCTTGCCCCACAGCTCGCCTTCCCATTCCGAAGTCTGCTGCAACAGGTGATGCCAGGTGATCCGATCGTTGTGCGGCGGGTCGAACCCGCCGTCGTTCACGCGAAGCCGCACCGCCTCGTGCGGGTCGGCGATCAGCCCGCGATCCCAGGCGAGGCCGGCGAGGATCGAAAGGTAGCTCTTGGCGACGCTGAAGGTCATGTCGGCGCGCGCCGTTTCGCCCCACTCGGCGACGATCTCGCCGCCATGCAGGATGAGGCCGTTCGGCCCGCCGCGCGGACGCACCGGCCCCAGCGTCTCGTTCCATGGCGGGCGCTCGGCAAAGTCGCTCACTACCATCCGGGCGAGATCGCGCTGCCACGGCGTTTCGTGCTCGGCCGCGTGGCGGGCGGCGGCGGCGGCGCCGGGGCATGCCCGGGTCGGCCATTGGGCCGGGTGCGGTGGCGGGAAGTCGGTCATTTTGGGCACTCCGTGGCCATGATAAGCGCTGCCTCTCGGCCGGGGTTGACTTTCAGGCGATCCGCACGACCTCGTGAGGCAGAGGCGCATGACCCCAGCCCGCGCTTGCAATCAGCCGGGGGAGGTCGTTAGAGTCAACCTTATCGGCGTTCCGGGGTCATGGATATAATGGGTTCCTTCAGCCTGATGCACTGGATCGTAGTTCTGGCCATCGTCATGATCCTGTTCGGCGCCGGCAAGCTGCCGCGCGTCGCCGGGGATTTGGCGAAGGGGATCAAGGCCTTCAAGGCTGGAATGCGCGACGAGGACGAGCCCGTCGTGACGCCGAGCGCACAAGTTCCCCCGCCCGTCGTGGCGGCGAGCGCCGCGTCGCCGGCGACGACAGCGGATCGCCAGCACGACCACGTCTGAGCCGCGGATCGCCGACGCAGCCTGACCCGCGGATCATCGGCGGATGGGGCCGGGGCGGGAAAGCTTCCTGCCGACTCCAAACCACCGCGTCGAGATCCGTACCGGGCCCGAAAGCGGGCGCGGGGTGTTCGCCCGCCGATCGATCGCGTCGGGGACCCTGATCGAGGCGGCGCCGGTGATCGTCCTGCCGGTCGCCGAGTGCCGCATCCTCGACCGCACGATCATCCACAACTACTACTTTCACTGGGATGGCGACCCCGATGGCGAGGGGCGCGGCGCGCTCGGCCTCGGCCTCGCCAGCCTGTGCAACCATTCGCGTTGCCCACGCGCCCGGGTCGACCGCAATTTTGCCTGGCTCACCCTCGACCTGATCGCGATCGCCGACATCGCCGCCGGCGAGGAGATCACCATCGACTATGGCTGCGAATTGTGGTTCGAGCCCCGCGATTAGAGCAGCTTTCGGTCGAGATTGCGCGATTTTCTCCGCAGCAAACCGGATGTCATTGCGAGGAGCGCAGCGCACGACGCGGCAATCCCGACCGGAGGAGGAATGCCGGCGGCCCGAGATTGCTTCGCTGCGCTCGCAATGACAATTTGGCGTTGCGGGCTATGTGAGCGCGCGAATGAGCGAGGGCGCAAACGCGATGCGACGTTTCGAGGGCACCGAGAGCTATGTGGCTACACCGGATCTCAAGATCGCAGTCAACGCCGCGATAGCGCTCGAACGCCCGCTGCTGGTTAAGGGCGAGCCCGGCACCGGCAAGACCATTCTCGCCCACGAGATCGCCCGCGGCATCGGCCGGGATCTGATCACCTGGCACATCAAATCGACGACCAAGGCGCACCAGGGGCTTTACGAATACGACGCGGTGGCGCGGCTGCGCGACGGCCAGCTCGGCGACGAGCGGGTGCGCGACATCGCCAATTACATCGTGCCGGGCAAGCTGTGGGAGGCGTTTACGGCCGACGAAGCCCCGGTATTGCTGATCGACGAGATCGACAAGGCCGACATCGAATTTCCCAACGACCTGCTGCTCGAGCTCGACCGGATGGAGTTCTACGTCTACGAAACCCGGCAGACGATCCGGGCCCGGCACCGCCCGATCGTGCTGATCACCTCGAACAACGAAAAGGAATTGCCCGACGCCTTTCTGCGCCGCTGCTTCTTTCATTACATCCGCTTTCCGGAGCGCGAGACGATGGAGAAGATCGTCGACGTGCATTTCCCCGATTTGAAGCACGAGCTGGTGCGCGAGGCGCTCACGATCTTTTTCGATATCCGCCAGGCGCCGGGATTGAAGAAGAAGCCCTCGACCTCCGAGCTGCTCGACTGGATCAAATTGCTGCTGGTCGAGGACATTTCGCCCGAGACCCTGCGCACCCGCGATCCCTCGAAGCTGATTCCGCCCCTGCACGGCGCGCTTCTGAAAAACGAGGAGGACGTGCACCTGTTCGAGCGCCTGGCTTTCCTGCACCGCCGCGGCGAGCGCGGCTGATGGCCCGGTTTGTCATTGCGAGGAGCCTAGAGGCGACGAAGCAATCTCGACTTCGAGGACACTCCGGCGGCACGGGATTGCTTCGCGGAGCCTGTCCTCGGGCGGCGCATTGCGCCGACCCGTGGGCTCGCAATGACCTGCACGGTCGGTGATGTTCTTCTCGTTCTTCACCGAGCTGCGCGCGGCCAGGATTCCGGTCTCGCTGCGCGAATACCTGACGCTGATCGAGGCGATGGAAAAGCGGGTCGCGTCCTTTGCGATCGAGGAGTTCTATTTCATCGCGCGCACCGCGCTGGTCAAGGACGAGCGCCATCTCGACCGCTTCGACCGGGTTTTCGGACAGTGTTTTAACGGGATCGAAACCCTGGCCGAGCCCCGGGCCGAGATCCCCGAGGAATGGCTCAAAAAGCTCGCCGAACGGCTGTTGACCGAAGACGAGAAGAAGCTCGTCGAGGCCTTGGGCGGCTGGGACAAGCTGATCGAAACCCTGCGCCGCCGGCTGGCCGAGCAGCAGGCGCGGCACCAGGGTGGCGGCAAGTGGATCGGCACCGCCGGCGCCTCGCCGTTCGGCGCGCACGGCTACAATCCCGAAGGCGTGCGCATCGGCCAGGAAGAAGGAAAAAACCGCAGCGCCGTCAAGGTGTGGGACCGGCGCGAGTTCCGCAATCTCGACGACACCGTCGAGCTCGGCACCCGCAACCTCAAGCTCGCGCTGCGCCGATTGCGGCAGTTCGCGCGCGAGGGGGCGGCCGACGAGCTCGATCTCGACGGCACGGTCAAATCGACCGCGCATAATGCCGGCTGGCTCGACCTGAAGCTGGTGCCGCAGCGGCACAACACGGTCAAGCTGCTGCTGTTCGTCGATATCGGCGGGTCGATGGAGGACCATGTCCGGGTCTGCGAGGAGCTGTTCTCGGCCGCGCGCTCCGAGTTCAAGCACCTGATCCACTTCTACTTCCATAACTGCATCTATGACGCGGTATGGCGCGACTCGCGCCGGCGCCATGTCGAGCAGGCGCCGGTCATGGAATTGATCCGCACCTACGACCGGAACTACCGCCTGGTTTTTGTCGGCGACGCCAGCATGAGCCCTTACGAGATCGAAAAAGAGGGCGGCAGCGTCGAGCGCTGGAACGACGAGCCGGGCGGCACCTGGCTGCGCCGCCTGTTCGAGGCCTATCCGCGCGCGGTGTGGCTGAACCCGGTGCCGGAGAAATACTGGCCCGGCACCGCCAGCATCGGCATGATCCGGCAGATCAGCGAGGAGCGCATGTTCCCGTTGACCCTCGACGGCATCGACCGTGCGATGCGCGGCCTGCGCCGTAAAAGGTGAACCAGGGCGCCCAGGGGCGCCCCCGGGGCCGATCAGGCGGCGTCGGGCTTCTGGTCCTTGGGCCGGACATAGGCGAGGGCCGCGTGCTCGGCGCAATAAGGCTTGCCGGCCACCGGGCGGGCGCCGCAGAAGCGGAAATTCGGGTCGTTCGGATGGCCGTACGGCCACATGCAGCTCGGCCCGCTGAACTCGAACACGTTGCGCAGCTGCGGTCTCGGGGCCGGCTCGCGCCGGGTCATCGCGTTGCGGTGCAGCCGGCCGATGACGGCGTTCTTGGTCAGGCCGAGGCGGCGGCCGATCTCGGCCGTGGGCAATCCCTCGGCAAACAGCTGATTGAGCCGCTCGACTCGCTCCGGAGTCCAGGTGATTTCCATTGCATCCCCCGTATTCTGTGGATCATCGATCCACCCCCACAAAATACGGTATCATGCTGGTAGCTGGATGCAATAAGAATCTATTAGTGGTGCCCCAAACCGGGAATCATCGCGGGCGCGGGCTGGATTGCGCCGCGTGCTGACCTGCGGCCCGCCGGCGCTCAGCTGCGCGCGGCGGAGGAAGCGGGCGGCGAGTGAGCCGGCGGCTGGGCGGCCGGCGCGTCGCTCGAGGCGGCGGGCAAGGGCGGCAGCACCGGCAGGCATTTTGCAACCAAAACCGTCATGTCGAGCATGCCCAGCCCGATCGCAATCGCGAGCAGCCATGCGTTCATTTCACTGGCAATGCGGTCGAGACGGACCAAACTCTGTTTCATCGCAACCTCGAAAACTATCTCGATAACAGCTGGGCGAAGCCTATCGCCGCATTTGCTGCGATGCAACATGCAATTTTGGAAACCCTCTTATAACCTCGCATAAGGCGCTGTTACAATTATATGTTGCAACGCACATAAGAAGCTTCTGATACGATCGGATCAGCCGTCACTTGACCAAGGTAACCGGCACACGGGCGAGCCGCGCGACTTTGGTCGCCACCGAGCCGAGGATCAGCCGGCCGATGCCGCCGAGACCGCGGCTGCCGATCACGATCTGATCAACCTGGAGCTCCCGCGCCAAGCGGTCGATGGTCTCGGCGATCGGGCCAAGCTCGGCGCGCGTCTCAAATCTGACCTCTGCCGTGGTGCATAGCCGTGCCGCCTTGCGCAGCGCGCTTGTCGAGCGCCGGGCGGCGAGCCGACGGTCGGCGGCGACCGACATGACCGCCGACACGTCGGAAACCTCGCTCGTCTCCGGGCCCTGGACATTGACGACAACGATCAGCGCATCGTCGCGGCCGCGGGCGAGGCCGATTGCATGGGCGACCGCCCGGTTGGCCGGCGCCGACCCGTCGACCGGGACGAGGATGCGCATCTCGGAACCGATCCGGCGGCGGCCGGGCGCCGGGCGCTCAGGAGCCGCCATACACCGGGATCACCGCGCCGCGGGTCACCCGGTTGTCGGGTGCCGCGAGAAACGCGATGATTTGCGCAATATCGGCGGGCTGGACCCAGCGGCCATGGTCGGCCTGCGGCATGGCCGCCCGGTTTGCCGGGGTGTCGAGGATCGACGGCGCCACCGCATTGATCCAGATCTCTTCGGCGACGGTTTCTTGCGCGAGGGCCTGGGTCAGCGCCGCCACCGCGGATTTGGATGCGGTGTAGGCGGCCATGCCGGCGCCGAGCCGCGGCTCCAGCGCCGGCCGCGCGGCGATGTTGACGATCCGCCCGCCGCGCACGCCGCCGGGTCCGGGTTCGCGGCGAGCCCGGAACGCCGCGATCGCCGCAGCCGAACATAAGAATGCGGACAGCGTGTTGATCCGGAATTGCGCGATGAAATCGGCCGCCGAGGTCTCGCCGACCGGGGCCATGGCAAAACCGCCCGCAAGGTGGATCGAGGCCCAGAGCGGCGGCAGGCTGCGGTAGAAGCCGTGAACCGAGGCCTCGTCCGCCACATCGACCTCGCGCCGGATATGCACCGCGGGGTCATCGGCAAACTCGAAATCGGCGAGCTCGGCGGGCACCAGGTTTGGCACATGGCAAACCGCCCCGGCCGCCCGCAATGCCGCAATCACCGCCCGGCCCAGCGCACCGGTGCCGCCGGTGACGACGATGTGGCTGCCCGCAAAATCTACCATGCGACGATCTCCCTTTCAGGAAAGCGGGGCATGATAATCATCCCGGCGACGCTGCGCACGCCGGCAGCCGCGGAATTCGATATCGTCCGCCCGCGACCGGTCACCGAGGCTCAGGCCGCGATGCCCTTGCCGTCATAAAGTGCCGCGAGCGTCTCGCCACAGGCCTCGCGGATCGCGTGGCGTTTGACCTTCAAGGTCGGGGTCATCTGGCCGTTGGCGATGGTGAAGGGTTCCGCGGCGATGGCGAAGCGCCGCACCCGCTCGACCGGGGTCAGGCCGCGATTGACCCGCGCCACCGCGGCGCCGATCGCCTTGACAAAATCAGGGGCGCCGGCGAGCGCCGCGAGATTCGGGGCCGCCCCGTCCTTCGCGGCAAAGCCGGCGGCGAATTCGGCATCGGGGACGATGATTGCGACCAGATAGGGTCGGCGGTCGCCGAACACCATCGCTTGGGCGATTTCGGGCTCCAGGGTCAAATAGCCTTCGACGCGGGCCGGCGACACCATCTCGCCGCCCGAATTCTTGATGAAGTCGCGCTTGCGGTCGGTGATCCGGATATAGCCGTCCTCGTCGATCTGGCCGACATCGCCGGTCTTGAGCCAGCCATCGTCCAGCGTCTGCGCGGTCGCCTGCGGGTCGTTCCAGTAGCCCTTCATGACATTGTCGCCGGCGACCAGGATCTCGCCGTCATCGGCAACCCGCACCCGCACCCGGTCGAGTGGCGGCCCGACGGTGTCGATCTTGATCCGCGCCGGCAGGTTGCAGCTGATCACCGGCCCGGCCTCGGTCTGGCCGTAGCCCTGCAGGAGCGTGACCCCGAGCGCCACGAAAAAGCTGCCGATTTCCGGGTTTAAGGGCGCGCCGCCCGAGACCATCGCCTTCAGCCGCCCGCCGAAGCGGCGGCGCAGCCCGGCCCGCACCAGGCGGTCGAGCGCCGGGTCGATCAGCCGCTCGCCGAGGCTCGGGGCCGTCAGCGCCGCCCGCTTGCGCCCGATCGCCACCGCCTTGTCGAACATCCTGCGGGCCATCGCCCCTTTGCGCTCGACCCCGTTGAGGATGCGGCGATGCAGGGTCTCGTAGAGCCGCGGCACCGCGGTCATGATCGTCGGCCTGGCTTCGAGCAAGTTGGCGGCCAGGGTCTCGGCACTCTCGGCAAAGTAGATCTGCGCGCCGATCGAGATCGGGAACATCAGCCCCGCGGTGTGCTCGTAGGCGTGCGACAACGGCAGGAAGCTCAAAAACACCTCGTCGCCGAGGCCGAGCTGCTCGAGCACGCGAAAGGCGCCGCGGCAATTGGCGAGAATGTTGCGGTGGGTGGTCATGACCCCCTTGGGCAGCCCGCCGGTGCCGGAGGTGAAGATCAGGCAGGCGAGGTCGTCGGGCGTCAATTCGGCGACGCGTTCGGAGATGTCGTCCGGCTCCTCGTCGCCCTTCGCCAGCACCTCGTCCCAGGACAGGATGTCAACGGCACTCGCCTGGCCCGCCGCCGACTCGATCGCGATCACCCAGCGCATGCTGTCGACCTGGTTCGCCGCAGCCAACACCCGCGCCGACAGCGAGGTCCTGGAAATGATCGCCGCGCGGGCGCCGCTCGTGGCGAAGACGTGGCGATGGTCTGCGACGGTATTCGTTACATAGGCCGGCACCGTGATCGCGCCGGCGCTCATGATGGCGAGGTCGGCGACGACCCATTCCGGCCGGTTCTCGGCGACCAGAGCGATCCGCTCGCCCGGGCCGACGCCGAGCGCGCGCAGCCCCAGCGCCAACCGGCGCACGTCGCGCGCCGCCGCTGCCCAGCTCAGCGGCTGATAGCGCCGTTGGTGCTTGGCCCACAAAAACGGCTTGTCGCCGAGCCGGCCGGCCTGCTCGAAAAACATCGCCGGCAGGCTGCGGCAATTGTCGTAGTCCATTCTTCCCCCAACCCTGCTGTGATTTGTACGGGTTTCGAGGCCGCGGCGGAATAGCCGCGTCGGTGCTGTAGCGCGCGGTTGGCGGCTTCGAGGCCGCGCCCCATATGGGAACGGCACGATCGAGGGACACGGCGATGCGAGTAGAGGCGGCGGCGGAGGCGATTGCGGCAGCCGACAAAAAGGCGGCGCTCGGCGCGTTGCCGCAATGGGACCTTTCCGATCTTTATCCCGGTCCGGACAGCGCGGAGCTGAGCCGCGACCTGGTGCTGCTCGCCGAGGACGCCAACGCCTTCCGACAGCGCTACGAGGGTCGGCTCGCCGGCTTGTCGGGCGCCGAGCTTGGTGCCGCAGTCGAGGCCTATGAGCGGATGCAGGAACTCTCCGGCCGGATCATCAGCTATGCCTCGCTGGTCCATGCCGGCAATCTCGCCGACCCCGAGATCGGCCGATTTTATCAGACGATCCAGGAGCGGACCAACGCGATCGCGACGGGGTTGCTGTTCTTCACCCTCGAGCTGAACCGTCTCGACGATGCCGCGATTGCCGCGAAGGAAGCCGACCCGGCGCTGGCCCATTACCGCCCGTGGCTGCGCGACCTGCGCGCCTTTCGCCCGCACCAATTGTCGGACGAGGTCGAGAAGCTGCTGCACGAGAAATATGTCGCCGGCGCTGCCGCCTGGACCCGGCTGTTCGACGAGACCATCGCCGATCTGCGGTTTCCGTTTCGCGGCCAGCAATTGACTGAGGCCGAGGTGCTCGACCTGTTGTCGGACCGCGACGCCGAGGTGCGCCGCGAGGCCGCCTTCACGGTCGGCGAAGTCTTGGGGAAGAACGCGCGGACCTTTGCGCTGATCACCAACACGCTTGCCAAGGACAAGGCGATCGAGGATCGCTGGCGCGGGTTTGCGCGGCCGATCTCGTCGCGCAATCTGGCGAATTTTGTCGAGGACGAGGTCGTCGACGCGCTGATCGCGGCGGTACGCGCGAGCTACCCCGAGCTGTCGCATCGCTACTACCGGCTGAAGGCGCGCTGGTTCGGGGTCGAGGCATTGCCGTTCTGGGATCGGAACGCGCCCTTGCCGGAGGATGACGACCGGCTGATCCCGTGGCGCGAGGCCGAGGAGACCGTGCTGTCGGCCTATGGCGCGTTTTCGCCGGAGCTGGCCGCAGTCGGCGGGCGGTTTTTCGCCGCCCCCTGGATCGACGCGCCGATGCGGCCGGGCAAGGCCTCGGGCGCCTTCGCCCACCCGACGGTGCCGGCGGCGCACCCCTATCTGCTGCTCAATTATCAGGGCCGGGTGCGCGATGTGATGACCCTGGCCCATGAGCTGGGCCATGGGGTGCACCAGGTGCTGGCCGGGGCCCAGGGCTATCTGATGGCCGACACGCCGCTGACCCTGGCCGAGACCGCCTCGGTGTTTGGCGAGATGCTGACCTTCCGCGCCTTGCTCGCGCGCGAGACCGACCCCGGCCGCCGGCGGATCATGCTCGCCGGCAAGGTCGAGGACATGCTGAACACGGTGGTGCGCCAGATCGCCTTCGCCACCTTCGAGATCCGGGTCCATGACGAGCGTCGCGAGGCCGAGCTGACCCCCGACCGGATCGCGGAAATCTGGCTCGAGGTGCAGCGCGAGAGCCTCGGCCCGGCGATCCGCCTCGACGGCGTCTATCGCCATTACTGGTCCTATATCCCGCATTTCATCCACACGCCGTTTTACGTCTATGCCTATGCGTTCGGCGATTGCCTGGTGAATTCGCTTTACGCGGTCTATCAGGAGGCGCATCAGGGCTTCGCCGAGCGCTACCTCGACATGCTGCGCGCCGGCGGCACGTTGCGCCACAAGGAGCTGTTGGCCCCGTTCGGCCTCGACGCCGCCGACCCCGCCTTCTGGTCGAAGGGCCTCTCGGTCGTCTCCGGCTTCATTGACGAACTCGAAGCGATTGGCTGAAGTTTCAGTGGCTACGGAAACTTGACCCGGGCCTTTCCGTAGCTACATAATCTCTCGCTCATGAGGATCACGTTCGATCCGGCAAAGCGCGAATGGACCGTGCGAGAGCGCAGCTTGGATTTTCGCGATGCGCCGAAGGTATTCGCCGGGCCGCGCTTTACGTTCGAAGACACGCGGTTCGAGTATCCCGAGCCACGCTACGTCACGGTGGGATTGCTCGACGGCCGAATGGTAATTTTGGTGTGGACGCCAGACGAGGAAATCGACGGCGAAGAATGCCTTCACGTGATTGCGATGAGGAAAGCAAATGGCAGAGAACAAGCCCGCTACCTACAGCGACTTGGTGAAGGTTGACGCGACCACCGACGACGAGATTGCGCGACAGATTGCCGGGGATGCGGATACAGCTCCGGAACTTACCGACGACTGGTTCGACAAAGCCGATCTGCATTACGGCGCGACGCTGCTGCGCCGCGGGCGCGGCCGTCCGCGCCTGGGAGCACCCAAGAGGCTGGTATCGCTTCGGCTCGATCAGGACGTAATTGAACGCTTTCGCGCTCAGGGACCGGGGTGGCAATCCCGCATCAACGGTGCTCTACGCAAGCATTTGTGGGGCGAGTAGTAGCCTACCCACTGCACCGTCACCTCAAGCAGGTCGGGGGAGCCAAATGCGCGCTAAGAAATGTTGGCGACATGTATCGCGGGTCGCGGCACGCCGCATTGCGCTGATTGCAGCGGCGGTACTGACGCTGCCCTCGGCAACCGCCTTCGCCGGCTTTATCACCATCGATCAGGCGGGGATGGACGCGATCTTTTCGCAATCGAGCTTTGGCAGCACGCCGGTCGACATTCGGTTCAATCCGCCCGAGACCATCGTTGACCCCAATCTGCTGGTAATCGACGATCCGTCCGATCTGGCGGCGCTGGTCGCCCTCGCGCCGGATCCGGCGCCGACGGTCGACGCGTTCTTTGTCGATCAAATCGATGTCTGCGGCTTCGAACAGGAGCCGACCATCAACGGCTCATTCGCCGGCTGCGCGCAGCTCCCGGGCCATGTCTTTGTCGAGGATTCGGCTTTGGCCGTGCCTGAAGCTGCCCCATTGATGGGACACGAACTCGGCCATAACCTGAACTTGCAACATAACCTATTCAGTCAAGCCGACCTGATGTGGCCGTTCTACCCTCCAGGAACGGAATTAACCGAGCAGGAAGTGGCGCTGCTCCTCCAGAGCCCGCTGGTCCAGACCGACCCCACCGGCCAGAAATTCATCGCGATTACGCCGATCGCGATCGTGGCGACTTCCGAACCGGCGACATTTCTGCTCCTCGGCGGCAGCCTTGGCGTGCTGCTGATCGCGACCGCGATCAACCGGGGGCGAAAACCGGCCTGATGACCGACGGCGACAGCTTTACCGGGCGGGTGCGGCGCTATGCGCAGGTGTCGAGCGCGATGGGCGGGCTGGCGGCGCGGCTCGCCGGCGAGCGCTATCTGGGCATTGCGGTCGATCGGGGCCGACACGCGGCTGATCTGAAGGCGGCGCTCGGCGGCATTAAGGGGCCGCTGATGAAGGTGGCGCAACTGCTCGCCACGATCCCCGATGCTTTGCCCAAGGAATATGTCGAAGAGCTGGTGCAATTGCAGGCGAATGCGCCGGCGATGGGCTGGCCGTTTGTCAAGCGCCGTATGGAGGGCGAGCTCGGCGCCGGTTGGCAGAGCCGGTTTCGCAGATTTGAGAGGAATGCGGCGCGCGCCGCCTCGCTCGGCCAGGTGCACCGGGCCGAGGCCCTCGACGGCGCGGCCCTCGCCTGTAAATTGCAGTACCCGGACATGGCGTCCGCGGTTGAGGCCGATCTGCGCCAATTGAAGCTGGCGATGGGCCTCTACGAGCGCTACGACCGCGCCGTCACCACCGCCGAGATCCATGCCGAGATCGCCGACCGGCTGCGCGAGGAGTTGGATTACGAGCGAGAGGCCGCGCATATGCGGCTCTATCGCACGATCCTGGCGGGCGAGCCCGGCATCCGCGTGCCGCGGCCGTTGCCGGAGCTGTCGACTCGGCGGCTGTTGACGATGACCTGGCTCGACGGCGCGCCGATCCTGGAGACCGCAAAGGCGCCGATCGCGCGGCGCAACCAGGTGGCGCTCAGGATGTTCCGGGTGTGGTACGTGCCGTTCTATCATTACGGCGTGATCCACGGCGACCCGCACCTCGGCAACTACACGGTGGCGCCCGATGCGACCGTAAATCTCTTGGATTTCGGCTGCGTGCGGGTGTTCCGCGCCTCGTTCGTGCGCGGGGTCATCGATCTCTATCATGCGCTGGAGCGCGGCGACCGCGACCTCGCGGTTCACGCCTATCAGAGCTGGGGTTTTGGCGATCTGTCGACTGAGATGATCGAGGTGCTGAACCGCTGGGCCCGGTTCGTCTATGGCCCATTGCTCGACGACCGTGCCCGGCTGATCCAGGAAAAGGCCAACGGCGCCGCCAATGGGGCGGATGGCGCCGCGGTGGTCGAGAGCGTGCACCGCGACATCCGCCGCCTCGGCGGGGTGCGGCCACCGCGCGAGTTCGTGTTCATGGACCGGGCCGCGGTCGGGCTCGGCTCGGTGTTCATGCATCTGAAGGCCGAGATCAATTGGCACCGGCTGTTCCACGAGCTGATCGAGGATTTCGACGAGGCCGCCCTCGCCGCCCGCCAGCACGCGGCGCTCAAAGCGGCTGGCGTGCCGGCGACCGCGGAGCCGGAGGTTCGGCGTCCGACGCGCAAACGGACCGCACCGCCGCGGTGACCGCAAGCCGCTTTGATCTCGTCATCTTCGACTGCGACGGCGTGCTCATCGACAGCGAGCCGATCGCTAACCGCGTCCATGCGCAAACGCTCGCTGGCTGCGGCTGCGCGGTCGGCGAGGAGGAGTTGCAGGACCGCTTCTGCGGCATCTCCGACGCCGAAATGCTGGCGACGATCGAGCGCGAATGGGGCCGTGCGCTGCCGGACGACTACGCCCGGCGCATCGCAACTGCGCTGGCGCGGCACTATCGCTGCTCGCTCAAACCGATCGCCGGCATCGCCGAAGCGTTGGCCGGGCTGAGCCAGCCGGTCTGTGTCGCGTCGAGCGGCCCGCCGGAGCGCATCCGCCTCGGGCTCGAAACGGTGGGGCTCTACGACGGCGTTCACTCGCACTTGTTCAGCGCCTCGATGGTCCGGCACGGCAAGCCCGCGCCCGATCTTTCTCTGCGCCGCCGCCCGGATGGGGGCGGCGGCCGGAACGCTGCCTGGTAGTCGAGGACAGCCCGGCCGGGATCGAGGCCGCCCGCGCCGCCGGGATGACCGCGATCGGGTTCTGCGGCGGCTCGCATTGCCGGCCGGGACACGAGGAGCGGCTGAAGGCCCGCGGCGGCGCCCTCGTCATCGCCGACATGAGCGAGCTGGCGACCGCGGTGGCCGAGCTTTCGTATTCCTCTAACCGCTAGCTAGTTGGTGGATTGGAAGTTTACGATTTTTTTACCACTGTCATTGCAAGGAGCCCGAAGGGCGACGCGGCAATCCCGTGCCGCGCCAGCGACGTGGTGGGGCACCAGATTGCTTCGCTGTGCTCGCGATGGTTGGAGGCGCTAGCGGAACATGCGGCCTTCGGGCGGGAGGCCGAGCAGGATTTGGCCGACGGTTTCGAAATGGACCGGGCGGCCCTGGCCTTGCTGGGTTCCGGC
>DASYNW010000081.1:0-4386 GCA_036008325.1 Allostellaceae bacterium | reverse complement strand
CTGCGCGGTGACGGTCTTCGGCGGCTTTACCCCGTTGATCGCGACCTGGCTGATCTCCCTGACCGGCGACAGCCTGTCGCCGAGCTTCTATATGATGTTCACCGCCGCGCTCAGCATCATCGCCCTCGCCTTTGTGCGGCGCCGTCGTTACCCGCGGTGATCCCCTCGCTCCGACAGCTGCAAAGCCTACCCCGCCTCGCGCCGACCCAGTAGTGAGGGTGGACGCAGGCGGTTCAATTTCGGCCTTGCGAGTGACCGGAATCGGCGCATTTGAGACCCTCGTGGCGCTGATGGAGAATGCCTGCTGAGCGCCGATAACGGTCGTTCGCGGGGGTACTTTTGAACTGCGGGCGTCGACCCCGACCCCTGTTCGTGGCAGGCGGAGATATCGGGCCGCCGCGATCGGAAGCAGACGTTCGCGCACGCCTTCTGCGCACGCCGATTGCCCCGCTCACATCAGCTCATCGAGTAGGGCCTTCGCCTCTTTCAGATCCGCGGTGTCGAACCCCTCGGTGAACCAGCCGTAGACCGGCGCCAGGAGGTCGCGGGCCTCGGCGCGTCGGCCCTGCTCGCCCCACAGCCGGGTGAGATCGCGGACGGCGCGTAATTCCAGCGATTTCGCATGTTGGGCCTGCGCGATGCGGATCGCTTCCTGAAGGGCGGCCTGGCCCTCGTCGAGCTTGTTTTCGGCGAGCAGCACGGTCCCGGTAACGCGGTGCAGTTCAGCATCCCACTTATGCTCGCCGGTGGCGTCCGCTATTTCCAATCCCTCCCGCAACGCGGCCAGCGCCGCCGCCCGATCCCCGTGCCGGGCCAAACCTTCGGCCAGGAACGCCAAACCATAAGGCAAATCCTTAGTGCGCCCGAGCCCGGTCCATTTCGCTACGCCCTCGCGAATGCGGGCGATGGCTTCGTCGACGGCATTTTGTTCGAGCAATGCCGCGCCACGCAGCATGCCTGGTTCGCTCATTAACGAAAGCCGCTGCTCCGCCGCCACTGCCTCGGCGGCATCGAGTTGGCGCAGGGCGCGCTCTGGCTCGCGGAGATTGAGGTAAACCTCCGAAGATTGAAGGAGGGCAAGGCCCAGCGTGAACGGGTGGGCGATCCGCTCAGCCAGCGCCAACCCCTCGGCGATGCTGGCGAGTGCCTTGTCGGGATATCCGAGCAGCCATTCGGCCAGAGCGCCAGAAAGTTGGGCGCAAACACCGGGATCGTGTCCGCCATAGACGAGCCGATGGGACGCATGCTTCTCCGGATCGTAAAGCAGGCGCCCGGCGTCGGCGTGCTCGCGAGTTTTTGCCGGATCCCCAGCGTGCAACCTCGTCGTCCAACCGCTGTGATGCGCCTGGAGCCGCAATCCATCGTCTCCCTCCGGTTCGGCCATCCGGAGCAATCTCTCAGAGAGCGACCTGGCGGCGGCTATTCCTCCGGACACGCTATCGCGAGTTGACTGCCACGCCCCATAGAGCGCCTCAAACCGTTGCTGCGGCTCGCCGCTGCTCTCGGCAAGCTCGAGCGCACGCGTATAAGCCGGCTTCGCTGCGATAGCGCCTTTGGCGGTAAACAGACAAAACCCCAAAGCCAGTTGCAGCTCGATTTCGCGGCCGCTCCGGACCGGGCTCTCCGGGATCGAATGGAGCAGGCCGAGACCCCGGTTAAGATGGGCAATCGCTTCGACGTAAGCCAATCGCGCCGCGGCATGCCGGCCCGCCTTCAGCCATTGATCGACGGCGCGTTCGGTAGCGCCTGCCGCTGTCAGGTGATGTGCGAGCAGTTCGGGCTGGCGCTCGACGAGATCGGCGAAATGCGCCTCCAATGCCGCTGCGACCCGCCCGTGCAGTTCCTGGCGGCGGCCGCGCAGCAGGGTCGAGTAGGCTGCGTCCTGCACCAACGCGTGCTTGAACAGGTAGGTCGCCTGTGGCGGGGTGCCGCGGCAGAACAGCAGCCCGGCCTCGTCGAGCTGATCCAACGCGGCTTGCAATTCCCGCTCGGGATGCTGCGCCACCGGCTCGATCAGTTCGTAAGCAAATTCGCGCCCGAGCACTGCCCCGATCTGCGCGATCTCCTTGGCCGCAGGCCCGAGCCGGTCGAGGCGAGCCATCAGCGAGGCATGCAAGGTCGCCGGCACCGACAGCGCGGTCTGCGATGCCGTTCCCAGTACCGCGGCAACCCGGTCGCCCTGTTCGGCGCTTTCCCGCACCGCCTTGGTCAGCTCCTCGACAAACAGTGGCACCCCGTCGGTGCGCTCGACAATCTCCGCCACCATCTCGGCGGTGAGCGCGGCATTGCCCGCCAGATTTTGCACCAGCGCTTCGCCGGCGCGCTCGCCGAGCCGATTGAGCGCCAAACTCGTGACATGGGAGCGGCCGCCCCACGGCGGCTGGAACTCGGGACGAAAGGTGATCGCCAGCAGCACCGGCAACCGCCGCACCCGATCAACGGCCAGGTCCAGCAGCTCACGCGAGGTCGGGTCGATCCAGTGGGCGTCCTCGAACACCATCAGCACGGGCCGTTGCCGTGCCTCGGCTTCGAGCTGACCGAGCATCGCCTCGAACAGGTTCTCGCGTTCGCGCTGCGGGCTGAGGTTGAGCTCGGTAGCGGAACTCGGCAACGACAAGAGTTCGCTCAACAGCGTGATATCGTCGTAATCCGCCGTGCCCGACGCGAGCAGCGCCTGCAATTTGGCGAGTTTGGTGTCGGCCGTGTCGTCGCGAGCGAACCCGGCGGCGCGTTCGAGCTGCTCGATGAACGGATGGAGGGCGCTGTCCTGGTGGTGTGGCGAGCAGAAATAGCGCAGGCGCGTATGCGGCTCGCCGCCGATGTGTTCGGAGAGCACCACGGTGAGCCGCGATTTGCCGATCCCCGGCTCGCCAGAAATCAGCACCACCCGACCTTCGCCGCTCTTTGCCTGTTCCCAGCGGCGGACGAGCAGCTCGACTTCTTCCTCGCGCCCGACGAGCGGCGTCTCACCCGAGCGCAGCGCCTCAAAGCGGCTGACCGCGCCGCTTTCGCCCAGCACCCGCCACGCCCGTTGCAACTCGGCAAAGCCGGCGAGTTGTTGCGGCCCGAGGTCTTCCAGATCGAACAGCCCGCCGATCTGCCGGCGCGTCGCTTCGGCGATGATCAGCGTGTTCGGGGCTGCCAGACCCTGCAACCGAGCGGCGAGGTTCGGCGTCTCGCCGACGACCCCGCGCTCCTGCGCCGCGCCTTCGCCGATTAGGTCGCCGACCACGGCGAGTCCGGTGGCGATGCCGAGCCGCACGCTCAAATCCTCTCGCGCCGGTAATTGGCCGACCGCCTCGATCACCGCCAGCCCGGCGCGCACCGCCCGCTCGGCATCGTCCTCATGCGCCTGCGGGTAGCCGAAATAGATCAGTACCCCGTCGCCCATGTACTTGGCGACAAAGCCATCGAAGCGGCCGACCGTCTCGGCGACGGCACGGTGGTAGTCGCCGACCAGCTCGCGCAAATCCTCCGGATCATGTCGGGTCGAGAGCGCGGTCGAGCCGACCAGGTCGCAAAACATCCCCGTCAGCTGCCGGCGTTCGGCGTCGGCGGAAGCCCGTACATCAGCGGGCGCTGCAGTCACGGCGGTGGCAGAAGCCGCTGCGGCGGTCCCCGCGGAACCAAGCGCGGCGATGGCGTCGAGCAGCAGCCGGCGATGCCCAACCAAGGTGACGCCGAGATCCTTTAAATCCTCGGCCGTCAGGCTCGGCAACACTCGCTCGTTGATCTCGTTGTCGCGGAAGGCCGGCGCGTAGCGCTCAAGGCCCAAATCCTGCAGCCACGCCGCTATGTCCATGCGGTGTTCCTCGGCTCCGAGGACTGGCAGCCCCTCATGGATAACGATAGACCTTTGCCCTCCGGCCTACCAGCGGTGGAACTGAGATTGGTGCAGCGCCGGGTGTCGTGATTTCAGGCTGCCAATGACCGCTTTGAAGGCGGGGCGTCTCGGGCCGGTCAAAACGGAAATGGCAGAAAACCACCCAACCCGGCGGTTCGGCTCCGCCACCGCGAAGGTCGGTTGAGGGGCATCAGCACGCATCGAGCCGGCCGAAGCGGAACGGCTGAATCGCGGCCGTGAGCGGCCGTTCGTGCTCCGACAGACACGGCTTCGGTGGACCCTGAGCCGACATGACGAAGTGCACGGATCATCAGGCGCGCCTATTCTTGACGGCGCTCGACCTACTGCCGAAGGTGATGCCGGCGATCAAGTGAGAAAGGAGATGCCGGTGCTGCCGCTGGTTCTGTCGTCCGACTCTCACGTGTTTGAACCGCCCGATCTGTGGCAGACCCGTATCGACGCGGCGTTCCGCGATCGTGCGCCGCGGATGCAGCGGATCGACGGCGCCGATCAGATCGTGGTCGAGGCGGATCAGATTCTCT
>DASYNW010000080.1:0-11277 GCA_036008325.1 Allostellaceae bacterium | reverse complement strand
CGCCGCAGCGACTGCGACGTCCAGCGGGCGAGCAGCAGGCCGGCGCCGACGGCGGCCGTCGCCGAGCCGGCGGCGACCGCGAGGATCTTCCGGTCGGCTCCCATGTGGAACATCACCCAGCCCGAGGCGAGCACGGCGACGAGCGGGACGCAGACCGAGACGAGCGCGAGCCCGGCGAGCTGCAGCTGCACCGTCGGGACGTAGCGGAGCGCATAGGCGACGACGAGGCCGAAGAGGAGGCTCGCACCGGCGACGACGAGCGCGAGGCCGATCACGGGTCGAACCGGTAGCCGACGCCCCACACGGTCTGCAGGTGCGCCGGCCGGGAGGGGTCGGCTTCGAGCTTCTCGCGCAGGCGCCGGATGTGGACGGTGACCGTGCCCGTGTCGAGCGCCGGTGCATGCCCCCAGACGCGGTCCATCAGGTGGCTGCGCGAGAAGACGCGGCGGGGGTTCGCGGCCAGGAACCAGAGCAGGTCGAACTCCCGCGCGGTCAGGTTGACGGCCTCGCCGGCCTTCGTCACCTCGCGGCTCGCGCCGTCGAGGACGACGTCTGCGTACTCGAGCCGCTCGGGGCGTTCCGTGCGCCCGCCCGAGCGCCGGAGCACGCTCCGCACGCGCGCCGCGAGCTCGCGCGGCGAGAACGGCTTGGTCACGTAGTCGTCGGCGCCGAGCTCGAGCCCGACGATCCGGTCGGCCTCCTCGCCGCGGGCGGTCAGCATGATCACCGGCAGGGTGCGGGTCTGCGGCGAGCGCCGGATTTGGCGGCACACCTCGATGCCCGAGACCAGCGGCAGCATCCAGTCGAGCAGCACGATGTCGGGCTTGCGCTCGGCGATCCGGGTCAGCGCCTCTTCGCCGTCGCTGGCCTCGCCGACCTCGAACCCCTCCTTTTCGAGGTTGTAGCGTAAGAGGGTGACGAGCGGCGCCTCGTCCTCGACGATCAGGACCAGCGGCTTGGTCACGGCTGGACCCGCCCCGGCTTGATCACTTCGAGGCTCGAATTGTCGCCCTTCGGCCGCTTCTGGGTCAGCGGCGTGCCGTGCACCAGGTAGTACAGATCCTCGGCGATGTTGGTCGCATGGTCGCCGATCCGCTCGATGTTCTTGGCCATGAACAAGAGATGCGTGCTGGCGCTGATGTTGCGCGGATCCTCCATCATGTAGGTCAACAATTCACGAAACAGGCTCGCGTACATCTCGTCGAGCTCTTCGTCGCGCATCCACACTGCATACGCCTTGTCGGCGTCGCGGGCGACATAGGCGTCGATCACGTCCTTGACCAGCAACTCGGCCAGCCGCGCCATGCGCGGCAGCGCATAGACCGGCTGGGCCGGCGGCGACTGGTTGAGCGCGATCGCGCGCTTGGCGACATTGGCGGCGTAGTCGCACATGCGTTCGAGGTCGCTGCCGATCTTCAGGGCGGCGAAAATCTCGCGCAGATCGCGCGCCACCGGCTGGCGCAACGCCAACAGCCGCAATGCCAGATTATCGAGGTCGCGCTGCAGCTGGTCGACCTTGGCGTCGCCCTCGACAACGCTGGCGGCGAGCTCGCTGTCGCGCTCGACCACCGCTTCGATCGCCGCGCCGAGCTGGCTCTCGGCGAGCCCGCCCATCTCGGTGATCGTGTTGTTGAGCCGGCGCAATTCCTCGTCGTAGCCTTTGATCATATGTTCCGACGACATCTGCAAAACTCCTGCCGGCTCAGCCGAAGCGGCCGGTGATGTAATCTTCGGTGCGCCGCTCTTTCGGGTGGGTGAAGATCCGCTCGGTCTCGTCGAACTCGACCAGTTCGCCTAGATACATGAAGGCGGTGTAGTCCGAGCTGCGTGCCGCCTGCTGCATGTTGTGGGTGACGATGGCGATGCAATAATCGCCTTTCAATTCGGCGATCAGCTCTTCGATGCGCTGGGTCGAGATCGGGTCGAGCGCCGAGGCGGGCTCGTCGAGCAGCAATATCTCAGGCTGCACTGCGATCGCGCGGGCGATGCACAGCCGCTGCTGCTGGCCGCCCGACAGGCTGAGGCCGCTCTGCTTCAGCTTATCCTTGACCTCGGTCCACAGCGCCGCGCGCTGCAGCGCCGATTCAACCCGGTCGGCGAGCTCGGATTTCGGCAGCCTTTCGTAGAGCCGGATGCCGAAGGCAATGTTGTCGTAGATCGACATCGGAAACGGCGTCGGCTTTTGAAACACCATGCCGATCCGGGCGCGCAGCCGATTGAGGTCGATCCCGGCGGCGAGAATGTTTTCGCCGTCGACCAAGACCTCGCCGGTGGCATGCTGGCCCGGATAGAGCTGATAGATGCGATTGAGCACCCGCAGCAGGGTCGACTTGCCGCACCCCGACGGGCCGATGAACGCCGTCACCCGACGGTCGTGAAGAGCCAGATTGATGTTTTTCAGAGCCTGAAATTTCTCATAATAAAATCCGACGCTGCGGAGTTGCGCCTTGATCGGCAACTCGGCAGTGGGTGCGGTTGTCCGATCCGGCGCCGGGGTCGGCAGCGGGTCGGCTTCGGTGCGGTACGATTTCGGCAGGGATGAGATCATCTGGCAAAGCCGCTCGTTGGTTCCGCGGTTGGCGCCGCGGCGTTCGATCGCGGGGGCGCAGTGTCGGGCGGTCTGATCAATCGGTTCCTCCGCTGATGCCCGTTCCCCCTCGCCACAAGAACGACAGTCGCGCGAGTACGCTGAGCACGAAAACAGCGATGATCAGGATCAGCGCGCCGCCCCATGCCTGCTCGTGCCAGTCGCGGTAGGGAGAGATCGCGTAGGTGAATATCTGCAGCGACAGCTCGGCCATCGGCTTGCTCGGATCGAGTTCCCAGAACTGGCTACCGAAGGCGGTGAACAGCAATGGCGCGGTTTCGCCGGTGACCCGCGCCAGCGCCAGCAGCAATCCCGTAACAATGCCGGGACGGGCGGCGACCAGCAGCACCTTGCCCGTCACGCGGTATTCCATCGCCCCTAGCGCCGTCGCCGCCTCGCGCAGTTCGCGCGGCACCAATGCGACCGCGCCCTCGGTGGTCCGGATCACCAGCGGAACCATCAAGACGGCGAAGGCGAAGGAGGCCGAAAGCGCCGAGAAATGGCGAAACGGCGCAACTAGCAGGGTGTAGGCGAATATCCCGATGGCGATGCTCGGCACCCCGGCCAGAACGTCGGCGAGATAGCTCAAGCATTTCGCCATCCGGCGATGGCTGTAGACCGCAAGATAGATGCCGACGAAGATTCCGACTGGAAACGCCATCAGCGCGGCGATGCCGACGACGATCAGGGTGCCGACAATGCCGTTGGCGACCCCGCCTCCGGGCACCCCAACCGGACGCGGCAATTGGGTCAGGAACGATAATGATAGCGCGCTCAGCCCCTCGCGCACGACATAGCCCATGATCAGCAGCAGAACCACGGCCACGCCGATCGCGCAGAACGCCGACGCTCCGGTCCACAGCATGGAATTGAGCTGCCGCCTTGCCGGTATCGATAGGGCGATCATGGTATTGGCCTCGCCGGTCAGCGCAGAAAGAGGCGCAGCATCAGCCGGCCGATGCCGATCACGATCAGGCTAACGACGAGGAGGATCAATCCAAGCTCGATCAGCGCGCTGAGGTAGAGGTTGGTGGTCGCCTCGGTGAATTCATTGGCGATGACGCTGGCGACGGTGTAGCCCGGCGCAAACAGCGAGGCTGAAATTACCGGGCGATTGCCGATCACCATCGTCGTCGCGATGGTCTCGCCGAGCGCCCGGCCATAGGCCAGCATGCAGGCGCCGAAAATCCCGCGGCGGACCGAGGGCAGGACGACCTTTGACGCCATTTCCCATGGCGTCGCTCCCAACGCCAACGCGGCCTCGCGAAACCGCATCGGCATTGCCGCGATCAGATCGCGCGTGATCGCGGTGATCGTCGGCAATATCATCAGGGTCAGGATGAGCGCCGCCGTCAGCATGTTGACGCCGTAGATTGTGCCCTGAAAGAACGGCAGGAAGCCGAAGGCGGCCTGCAATGCCGGACCGATCCAGCCGCTGACAATCGGCGCCAGCACAAACAGGCCCCAAAGCCCGTAGACGATGCTGGGCACCGCCGCCAGCAGCTCGATCAGCATGCCAAGTGCCACCCCCAACCGGCGCGGGGCGAATTCGGCGAGAAACACCCCGGCCATGACCCCGATGCCGGCGGCGAGCACGAGGGCGATCGTCGAGCTGACGATCGTGCCATAGATGAACGGCGCTGCCCCGAACTGATTGGTGACCGGGTTCCACTGGGTGCTCCACAGAAAGCCGAGCCCAAAGGTTCGCAAGGAAAGGCGCGAACCCCACAGCAGTTCGAGGGCCAACCCGACGACCACAGCCAGGAACAGATAGCAGAACCCTTGCAGGCCGCCGGCGAACAGCGCCGACAGGATCCGGTCTCCGCGCCGGACCGATCGCCGCCCGTAGCCTCGATCGGGCGACCCTTTTCCGTTCCCAACCGCCTGATCGACCATTCGGCCTCTCCCGTTCGGCTGCGCCGATCGCCGCTGAGCTCGTCCTCGGGCGGCGCGCAGGCGTCGCTATTCCTGCACTTGCCCCAGAACTATTCCTGCACTTGCCCCAGAATATGAAGGGCCTGCTGCCGAACATTGGCGGGAAGCGGCACGTAATCGACGGTCTTGGCAATCGGCTGGCCATCTGTGACCAGCCACGACATCACTTGCTTTACGAGTGCCGCGCGTTTTGCCTCTTCCGGCTTCTGGTAGAGCAGAACCCAGGAATAGCCGCTGATCGGATAGCATTCGGTGCAGGACGCATCGACGATCGAGAAATCGGTGGACGAGACGTTCGGCTTGGTTGCCGCCGCTGCCGCCACGGTCGCGATCGTCGGGTACAAATATTTGCCTGCCTTGTTTTCGAGCGAGGCGTAGGGCATGTTGTTTTCAAGCAGATAGGCAAGCTCGACATAGCCGATTGCGCCCGGGGTCTGCCGCACCAGGCCGGCGACGCCCTCGTTGCCCTTGCCGCCGATGCTGCTGGGCGCCGGCCATTGGACGCTCTTCCCGGTGCCGACTTTCTGTTTCCACTCGGGTGAGACGTTGCTGAGGAAATCGGTAAAAATATAGGTGGTTCCCGAGCCGTCGGAACGGTGCACGACGGTGATCGCGGTGTCGGGGAGCTTGGTCCCGGGATTGAGCTTGGCGATCGCCGGATCGTCCCATTTGGTGATTTTGCCGAGATAGATGTCGGCGACGATCTGGCGGGTCAGGTGCAGTCCCTTCGGGACACCCGGCAGATTGTAGGCAATCCCTTCCCCACCCAAGGTCACCGGGATTTGCAGCACCGGGGCTTTGGCGCGGGCCAGCTCCTGGGCGTCCATCGGCACGTCCGAGGCGCCAAAGTCCACGGTCCCAGCGGTGAATTGCTGGATGCCGCCGCCGCTGCCGATCGACTGATAGTTCACGGTCACGTCGGCGTGCTTTTGGCTGTATTCGTAGAAGGCCTTAGAGAAAAATGGATAATCGAAAGTCGATCCGGCGCCGGTGATCTGCGTCGCGGCGAAGGCCGCAGGCGCCGCCGCCAGGCCGGCTGCGAGCAGGCCAGCGGCCAGAAGCCCCGCCGTCGTCAGCGGGATAGGGCGCGCCCAGGTGCAGCTTGTTAGCCTCGGCATCATTGGTATCTCCCTGGTAAGCAAATGGCTGGGTGGGGTTCGCACCGGGCCAAAGGCACCCGTCTTCTCGGCTGTGCGACGCGAGATTGAGGCGCAGGCGAACGCGATGGCCGCGGTCAATCCCGAACGATGCAAAGCGGTCGAGGGTCAAGAGCTGCTCTATCGGCGCGACTGGTCGGCTCTGTGTTAGCCACGCCGCGCCAAGCTTTTATGACCTTGCGGTTGCAGTTTTATGACAGCTGGTCGGAGCTTTTCCCGGGCGCCGCGCCCGGCGCCGGCCGCAGCAATACGGTAAAGACCGAGCCTTCGCCCGGCGTGCTGTCGATTTCGAGCAGCCCGCGGTGGCGGTTGACGATGTGCTTGACGATCGCCAGCCCGAGCCCGGTGCCGCCCATCTCGCGCGAACGTGCGGTGTCGACGCGGTAAAAACGCTCGGTCAGGCGCGGCACATGCTCGCGGGCGATGCCCTCGCCGCGATCGCGGACCGCGACCGCGACAACGGCGCTCGCAGGCCGCCCGCCATTCGCCGGCGGCCGCATCAGGGTCAGGGCGTCGACCGCGATCTCACTGCCGGCGCGGCCGTATTTGATCGCATTGTCCAGCAGATTCTGGAACAGCTGGGTGAGCTCGTCGCGGTCGCCCTGCACCTCGGGGAGATCGAAGGGCAGGTGGAGCCGGATCCGCATGCCGCGTTCGGCGGCGCGCAGCTCAAGCGCCTGCGCCAGATGATCGAGCACCGGCGCCAGCGCGACGCGGCCCTGCGGCGGCACATGCTCGTTCAGTTCGATGCGCGACAGGGACAGCAGATCCTCGACGAGGCGGGTCATCCGCGCCGCCTGCCCGCTCATGATCGCCAGAAACCGCTCGCCGGCTTCGGGGTCGTCGCGGGCCGGCCCGCGCAGGGTCTCGATAAACCCGGAAAGGGTGGCGAGCGGCGTGCGCAATTCGTGGCTCGCATTGGCGATAAAGTCGGCGCGCATCTGCTCGGCCCGCTTCAATTCGGTGATGTCGTGCAAAGTCAGCACGGCGACAGCACCCTCGGGCGACGCCCGCGCGATGCCGGCAAAGCGGGCCCGCAGCTGGCGCTCGACCGGGACGGTCAGAGTGAATTCGACGACGCGCGCGGCCTCCCCGCGCAATACCGCGTCCGCCGCGGCCAGCACCGCCGGATTGCGCAATGCCGCGGCGAGATCGCGCAACGGCAACAGCGCACCGACAAATTCGCCGGCGGCGGCGTTGGCGCGGACGATCCGCCGTCTTTCGTCGAGCAGGATCAGCGGATCGGGGACGGCGGCGATAATCGCGTCGGCCGCGGCGAGGCGCGCTTGCGCATTCTCGACTTGCCCCCGCCAGCTTCGGGCGAGTCGCAGGATGGTCAGCCGGACCTGGTCCGCGATGCGGCTCGGGCCCGACGCCAGCAGGCGCCGGGGCGCCCGCTCCATGGCCTCCCCGGCGGCGATCTCGTCGACCGCATCGCGCACCGCGGCGGCGGCGAGGACAAAGCGGCCGATCACGATCGCGGTCAGCACCAGGATCGCGGCGCCGCAGACGAGCGCCGTCCGCGGGGCGAGGGTTCCCCGCCCCGCCAGCACCACGAGCACGACGAGCCCGGGCGCTGCCGCCGGCACCGCGAGCGCCAGGATATGGCAGAGATTGCCGGCCCGGCGCCCGATCATCCGGCCGCCGCTCTGCCGGCCAGTCCCAGCCGGGGTCAGCGGATCGCGTCGTGCGCCGAGAGTGCGGCGAGGTTGACCAGATCGGAGACCGTCGCCCCCATGTTGACGATCTGCACCGGCTGCGACAGGCCGAGCAGCAGCGGCCCGACCACGGTCCCGCCGCCGAGCCGCGGCAGCAATTTGGCGGCGATGTTGGCGCTGTGCAATTCCGGCATGACCAGGATGTTGGCCGGGCCGCGCAGCCGGCAGAACGGATAGAGCTGGCGCATCAGGCGCTCGTCGAGGGCCACGTCGGCGCTCATTTCGCCGTCATATTCGAAGCCCGCGCCGCGCTCGTCGAGGAGCGCCACCGCGTCGCGCACGCGCTGGCCGTCCTGGCCTCTGGGATTGCCGAAATTCGAGTACGACAACAGCGCCACCCGCGGCACCAGGCCGAGCTGGTGCGCCTTGGCCGCGGCCTGGATGGCGATATCGGCGAGCTGTGCCGAGCTCGGCGTCTCGTGCACCAGGGTGTCGGCCAGCAGCACGGTGCGCTCGCTGGCCAGCAGGATGGTCAGGCCGAAGACGACGCTGTCGGGCTTGACGGCGACCACCCGCGATACCTCGTCGAGCACGTCGAACGAGTTGCGCGTGACCCCGGTCACCATCGCATCGGCATCGCCGCACGCGACCATGCAGGCGGCAAAGACATTGCGGTCCTGGTTTACCAGCCGCTGGCAGTCGCGATAGAGCATGCCTCGGCGCTGCTGCCGCTCGTAGAGAAAATCGGTATAGCGCTGGTTGTTGTGGGACAGCCGCGCATTGTGGATTTCGAGACCCACGGGCGAACTCAGCCCCATCGTCGCCATCGTCGCTTTGATGCGGTCCTCGCGACCGACCAGCACCGGCGTGCCGTAGCCGCTGCCGGCGAACAGCAGCGCGGCGCGGATTGTCTTTTCCTCCTCGCCCTCGGCAAAGACGACGCGCTTGGGCTCGGCGCGAACCCGCTCGAAGATCAGCTCGAGCCCGGCGGCAGTCGGATCGAGGCGACCGCGCAGCGAGCGTTTATAGGCTTCCATGTCGATGATCGGCTTGCGCGCGACCCCCGAATCCATCGCCGCCTTGGCCACTGCCGACGGCACCGCCCAGATCAGCCGCGGGTCGAACGGCGCCGGGATGATGTAGTCGGGCCCGTAGGTCAGCCGCTCGCCCGAATAGGCCGCGGCAACCTCGTCGGGCACGTCCTCGCGCGCCAGCCCCGCCAGCGCCTCGGCGGCGGCGATCTTCATCGCCTCGTTGATCGTCGAGGCGCGCACGTCGAGGGCGCCGCGAAAGATATAAGGGAACCCCAGGACATTGTTGACCTGGTTCGGGTAATCGGAGCGTCCGGTGGCGATGATCGCGTCGGCGCGGACCGCGCGCACGTCTTCGGGGGTGATCTCCGGGTCGGGGTTGGCCATCGCGAAGATGATCGGCTTCGGCGCCATCGAGCGGACCATGGCCTGGTCGACCGCCCCCTTGGCCGACAGGCCGAAGAACACGTCCGCCCCCTCGATCGCCTCGCCGAGGGTGCGTGCCCGGGTCTCGACCGCGTGCGCCGACTTCCACTGGTTCATGCCGTCGGTGCGGCCGCGATAGACGACGCCGCGGGTGTCGCACAGGATGACGTTCGCCGGCGGCAGGCCCATCGTCTTAAGGAGCTCGACACAGGCGATCGAGGCGGCGCCGGCGCCGTTGATCACCATTTTGATCTGTTCGAGGGTGCGGCCAGTCAGATGCAGCGCGTTGATCAGCCCGGCCGCGGCGATGATCGCGGTGCCATGCTGATCGTCGTGAAACACCGGAATGTCCAGCAGTTCGCGCAGCCGCTCCTCGATGATGAAGCATTCCGGCGCCTTGATGTCTTCGAGGTTGATGCCGCCGAAGGCCGGGTGCAGATAGCGCACGCAGTTGACGAACTGGTCGACGTCGCGGGTATCGATTTCGAGATCGATCGAATCGATGTCGGCAAAACGCTTGAACAGGGCAGCCTTGCCCTCCATGACCGGCTTCGCCGCCAGCGCGCCGAGATCGCCGAGCCCGAGGACCGCGGTACCGTTCGAAATCACCGCGACGAAATTGCCTTTCGAGGTGTAATCGAACGCCGTACTCGGATCGCGCGCGATATGCAGGCACGGAAACGCCACGCCCGGCGAATAGGCGAGCGACAGGTCGCGCTGCGTCGTCAGCGGCTTGGTCGGGGCGATCGCGAGCTTGCCGGGACGGCCGCCCGAATGGAACAGCAGGGCCTCGTCTTCGGTGGCGCGAATGGTGCCGGTATCCATGCTTCAGGGCGCTCCTCGTCCGGTCGGGCGCCAAATTCGGCGTGCCCGCGGCTTGTTGGCGAGCATCAATTTAAGGTTCGCATCCGGCAGCGTCAAAGCCGGGCTCTGCGCAGCGACCGCGACGCGAGCGGATGCGCTTGAAATTGCCGGCCGGATCGGGGTTACTGGTGCGCGTGATCGAGCTTGGGCGACGACCCGTTCGCTGCTGCGCCGACCGTGGCCGCGGTCGACGCCGCTCGCTCGCCGGTCGCCGCTCCCGGCTGAGCGGCCCGACTAGGCGCAGATGATCACCGAATTCGGCGAAGAGCGGCAGCGTCGGCTGGTCCTCGATTATTTCGGCGGCGAGGCGCGGCTGCGGATCATGCGGCGGGCGCCGACCTTCGGCTCGCCGGTGTTCGTCGTCGATTTCGACCGCGGGGCGCGCCATTTCCGCACCCTGGGCTCGTTCGGCAGCAGCGTTCAGGTAACCGAGCAGTCGAGCATGGACATGATGTATCCGGCGCGCCTGGTGTTCCACTACGAGCGGCTGATGTCCCTGGCATTGGCGATGAGCCCAAAGGCGGTCAACGCCTTGCTGCTCGGCGTCGGCGGGGCGGCGATGTGGCGGTTTATGCGCGCCTATATCCCGGATTGCGCCGCGACCCTGGTCGATGCCGACGAGACCGTCATCGCCATCGCCCGCCGCTGGTTCTATCTGACCCAGGGGGTCACCATCGAACCGGCGCAGCATTTCGTCGCCGCCACCACCGCGCGCTTCGACGCGATCCTGGTCGATCTTTACGATTCGTCCGGGCCGGCCGAGAGCAACGAGATGTTCTGGGCGCGCTGCCTCGATGCCTTGGCGCCGGGCGGGGTTCTCGCCAACAACTGGGCCGATTTCTCGGTCAACCCGGCGGTGAGGCCGATGTCGGACGCGCTCGCCGCCGTCGCCCGCGGCCGCGGTCTCGAGCCGATCTACGTGACCCGGCGCGGCTTTCGCGACAACCTCGTGCAATACGTGCCGACCGAGCCTGGCATCGACGCCGCAGCGATCACTGACGTGCACGCCCGCTTTGTCGCCGAGCGCCACCCGCCCGACCGCGGCCGCGGCATCCTCGAAAACTGCATCATCGCAACCCAATTCCCGATCGGCTGACGATTAGAACTGACCTGATGGCGCCGATACCGGCATTGGTCAGCGCCGCGGCGGCGACGACACATCTCCGCGTAGCCACGAACGTACGCAACAACGATCTTCGCCATCCAATGCTGGTGGCGCGCGAGGTGGCGACGGTCGACCTCCTGACGGACGGACGGACGGCTCGAGCTCGGCCTTGGCGCGGGGAGCATCCAATCCGAATATGCCCAAGCGGGGCTGCTCTTCGATGCGGGAGGCAGACGGGTCGAGAGGCTGGCGGAGGCGGTCACGGTCATCAAGGGCCTGCTCAAGGGGGATCAGGTCACTTTCGCTGGTCGGCACTATCGAGTGACCGGCCACACTCTTGCGCCGCTTCCTCTCGAGAAGCCTCGTCTGCCGATCATGATCGGCGGCAATGGCCGCCGCCTCCTTACCCTTGCCGCGCGGGAAGCCGATATCGTCGGCTTCTCGGGGATAACCTTCCGGGGCGGCGGCGCGGTCCCGCCGGATCTTTCCGGATGGCGGGTATCGGAGGTGGACG
>DASYNW010000079.1:0-8054 GCA_036008325.1 Allostellaceae bacterium | reverse complement strand
AGCATTGCCGATCCGCGGGGGGTGGTTCTGCGTTTGCATCGGTTGGTCCCATTGGTCGGCAGGTGAGCCTGACGGGGGTTGAGGCACGGCCGCCGGCGCTTTCGGCCGCACGCCGCGCCCGGATCGTCGCCGTCGCCAATCAGAAGGGCGGGGTCGGCAAGACCACGACCGCGATCAACCTGGCGACGGCATTGGCCGCCGCGGGTCACCGCGTCCTGGTCATCGATCTCGATCCGCAGGGCAATGCCAGCACCGGGCTCGGCATCGAGCGGAGCGCGCGCCGGGTGACCAGCTATGAGCTTATTCTCGGCGCGGCCGAACTCGGCGCGGCGATCGTCCCGACCGAAATCCCCGGGCTCTCGATCGTTCCGGCTTCCGAGGATCTGAGCGGCGCCGAATTCCAACTGCTGACCCGCGAGCGCCGCGAGTTTCTGCTGAGCCGGGTGGTCCGTCCCCAGGTGGCCGCTTGGGACGAGGTGCTGATCGACTGTCCGCCCTCGCTGAACCTGCTGACCATCAACGCGCTGGTCGCCGCCGATGCGGCGCTGGTGCCGATGCAATGCGAATTCTATGCGCTCGAAGGCTTGAGCCAGCTGATGCGCACGATCGAGCGGGTCAGGCGAGGACTGAACCCGCGGCTCGAACTGCAGGGCGTGGTGCTGACCATGTACGACGGCCGCAACAATCTGAGCGAGTCGGTTGCCCTCGACGTGCGCGAGCATTTCGGGGCCAAGGTCTTCGACACGGTGATCCCGCGCAACGTGCGGGTTTCCGAGGCGCCCTCGCACGGCAAGCCGGTGCTGATCTACGACCATCGCTGCGCCGGCGCGCAAGCCTATATCCAGCTCGCCGCCGAGATCCTGCGCCGCGCCGCCCCCGGCTCGCCGCCACCCGGTTTGTCGCCATCATGAGCGAGCCCGCCAAGCGGCGCCCGCTCGGCCGCGGCCTCGCCGCCCTGTTCGGCGAGATCGAACCTGGTGAAGCGTTGGAGCCTGTCGCCCAACGCCGGGTTCCGATCGAGCTGATCCGGCCCGGCGCCCTGCAGCCGCGCCGCCATTTTGCCGAGGCCGAGCTCGACGCGCTGGCTCAGTCGATCCGCGAAAAAGGCGTCCTGCAGCCGCTCTTGGTGCGCCCGATCGACCCGGCTGTCGCCGAAGACGAGGCCGCTTTCGAGCTGGTCGCCGGCGAGCGCCGCTGGCGCGCCGCGCAGCGGGTCGGCTTGCATGAGGTGCCGGTCATCGTCCGCGTTCTCGGCGATGTCGAGGCGCTCGAGATCGCACTCGTCGAGAACCTGCAGCGCGCGGATCTGTCGCCGCTCGAAGAGGCCGAAGCCTACCGCCGGCTGCTGGCCGAGTTCGGCCGCAGCCAGGCGAGCCTCGCCGAAGCCGTCGGCAAAAGCCGCAGCCATATCGCCAACACGGTGCGGCTGCTGTCGCTGCCGGCGCCGGTGCGCCAGCTTCTCGACGAGGGCGAACTGTCGGCCGGGCATGCCCGCGCCTTGCTCGCCGCCGCCGACCCGGCCGCACTCGCCGACGAGGTAATGCGCCGCGGGCTCAATGTGCGGGCGACCGAGCGTCTGGTGCAGCGCCGCGCGCAAATTCCCCAGGGTCCGCGCCGGCCAATCCCCGACGCCGATACCCTCGCCCTCGAGCGCGACCTCGGCGCCCGTCTCGGGCTGCGCGTCACGATCGCGCCGAAAGCCCGTGGCGGCGCGATGACCCTGCATTATGCGAGCCTCGATCAGCTCGACCGGGTCTTGCGGCTGCTGCGCGCCGGCTAGGGAACTAGGGCTACCCGGCCAAACCGTTGAACGCAGTCGCCAAAGGCTGCGGGCCGTGGCCGAGGTTCGACCGGGTCTCCCGGTGGGCGCAGGCATCGGTGCAGACCTGGATCGCCATCCCGGCAGCCGCGGCGAAATCGGCCGGCGAGCACGCGGTATCGTCGGAACCGATCCACACCACCCGCCATCCCTCGGAAGCGAGCTTGCCGGCGCGGGCGATCGCGGCCGATCTTCCCGGCGCGCGTTCGTCGACCGACGCGACCGGCTCGACAAAGACGCCGCGCCGCACGAGGGCCAGAATGCCCGGGTCGATATCGCCCTCATGGAGGACTGCATCGGCGGCGGCCAGCGCGTCGCGCTCCGGCGCGGCCAGCGACTGTGGGCACGCGCTATCCGACCGGATCAGGAAGATGCAGCCGGGGTCAGCCGGCAAAGCCACCGGTGGGGCTGAGGGCGCGAGCGGGCGCGGCCGGATTGGGTTTTCCGAATAGCGAGTCATCGGCGGGCCTTCTGCGAAAATCGGCATGGGATCGGGACGAACCGGTGGGGGATTCTATTCAGCGTGATAGATATGTCAATCGCCATATAAAAACGTAAATGATATGTGTATTAATCCGGCGGCGCTCCCGTGGCCGGAGCCGCGCCCAGCCGCTTCAAAGCTGGAGAAATCTCGCCGATCGGCAGGTTTTCAGCGCACTGATGGCACGCCCTTGCATGCGATCTTGTGCCGGGACCCGCAGGCGCGGGTTCATGTGCTTTTTGCGCGGGAGCGAATCCCGAGCGGGCGGCCGTCGCCGCCGCGGGGCTCAGGGCGGGTTGGGCGACAGCGCCGGCGGCTGGCCGCCGCGCGGCCGATAGTTGCGCCCAGGCGCGCCGCCGGAGGGCGTCTGCATCTGATCGCCGGATGGCGTGCCCGGCATCGGCGGCGGTTCGGCGCCGAACAGCGGCACGTTCGCCACCCGGCTGGTTTCGCCTGGCTTGGCTTCCGCCGGCCTTATCAGGGCCTCGAGCTGGCGATCGGTCGGCTGGACGCCGTAATACAATTGGTAGAAATCGCGCGCGTTGGTGCGCAGATCTTCCTGGTAGAGGTCGGGATAAAACAGGTTCGAGAGCCAATAGAGCCCGATTGCCCGGTTGACCCCGGCCGGGTCGTCGATCCATCCGAACGGGTATCCGGGCGCCAGGTAGACCCGCCGCGCGCGAACGGCTGAGAGGTCGCGCCACTGCGGGTTGTGCAGCAGCGAGAGATAAAAGCTGCGGTCCTGGGCAACGATGATCTGCGGGTTCCACGCGTAGATTTGCCCCGGCGTCACCCGCGTCAGAGCGTCGCGACCTAGTCCCGCGGCGACGTTGATGACCCCCGCCTGGTCGATATCGGCGATCGCCGGCGAGCCGGGCAGGGCCGTCTCGAGCCCGTCGCTGCCGCGGCCGTAATAGACCCGCGGCCGATCGGTGGCCGAGCTGATCAGCAGCTGCCCGCGCAGGTTTTCGATCGCATGATAGGCATAATTGCTGACCGCCAGCCCGTGATCGCCGGCGCCGACGACCTCGCCGATCAGGCGCAGCATATCGGGCATCTGCTGAAGGCTATCGTCGACCAGAATGTAGGGAATTCCGGTCTGCTGCTGGATCCGGTCGGCAAGCGCCACCGTCGGCGGCGACGGCACACCGTAGCCGATGATCAGATCGGGATGGAGTCGGGCCACGTCGGCGGCGGTGGCGGTCGGGTTCGCGCCGCCGATCTGGCCGATATCCGGGAGCCTGGCGAATTTTGCCGGCAGTAGGCCGCGCTGGCCCCGCGACAACGGCTCGGTCCAGCCGATCAGCTTATTGGGGACCAGCACATAGACGAAAACTGCCGAGGCCGGGCCGGCCGGCATGATGCGCTCGATCTGATCGGGCAGCATGACCCGGCGTCCGGCCGAGTCGGTGAACATTGCGGCGCGAACCGGTGCGGCGAACAGCAGCGACAGCAGCAGGACGGAAATCCGCATGGCGGGCGAACGAAGCGGCATTTGCGTCCCCGGCAAAACCTTGGCGATGGCGGCGGCGACTATAGCGGCGGTGCCACCGCTGGCAAGCGCCGGCCGGCGCGGCGCGGACGCAATCCCGGCTTCACCCTGCCCAGCCACGGAGTAGACTGGGCCTCGGGCCAGCTTGCGGAGACAGATCATGCGTATCGACAAGGTGGAGGCGATCCCGATCGAGGTCCCGCTGCGGAAGGTGTTTTCCGGCAGCGGCTACCGGGTCGACAGCCGCTGCACCGTCGTCACCCGCATCCGCACCGCGGACGGGCTCGCCAGCGAGGTCTATAACGGGGACAACCGCGCTCACGCAGCGGCGATCGCCCGGATTGTCGAGGATGAGCTGGCGCCGCTGCTGATCGGCGAGGACGCGTCCAAGATCGAACGGTTATGGGCGAAGATGTTTCCGCTCGCCCACCCCAACCGCGACCGCAAGCTGGTGATGGAGGCGATCGCCTGCGTCGACACCGCGTTGTGGGATCTCTTCGGCAAATCGCTCGGCGCCAATGTTGCGACCCTGCTCGGCGGGTTTCGCGACCGGCTGCCAATCATCGCCATCGCCGGCTATTACGAGGAGGGCAAGACCCCGGCCGATCTCGGCCGCGAGATGGAGTGGCTGCGCGGCGCTGGCATGGCCGGGTGCAAGGTCAAGGTTGGCGGGCTGTCGGCCGCGGCCGATGCCGAGCGGGTCGCCGCCTGCCGCGCCGGTGCCGGCCTCGATTTCATTCTCGCCGTCGACGCCAACCGCGGCTGGGCCACCTCTGAGGCGATCAAATTCGCCCGCCAGATCGAGCGTTACGAGATCCGCTGGTTCGAGGAGCCGTGCCACTGGTACGATGAGGCTGCCGGCATGGCCGAAGTGCGCCGCCGAACCACCATCCCGATCAACGCCGGGCAGAGCGAGATCAGCGTCCACGGCGTCCGCCGCCTGATCGCGGCGGGTGCGGTCGATCTGATCAATTTCGATGCCTCGGAAGCCGGCGGCATCACCGAATGGCGCCGGGCGGCGGCGTTGTGCGCGGTCCACGGGATCGAGATGGCGCATCACGAGGAGCCGCAGATCTCGACCCAGATGCTGGCCGCGGTGCCGCACGGCACCTATGTCGAGTGCTTTCCCGATCCGGAGCGCGATCCGTTATGGGCCGGAATGATCCGCAACCGCGCGCCGATCAAGAATGGGATCATCGAGGTGCCGCACGGGCCGGGTTTTGGCCTCGAGCTCGACTGGGATCTGATCGGCCGATACCGTCTCGACCGGTGATCCGGCAAAGTTCGCCCGCTTTCGCTCAACTCGTCTGAGGAGCCCGCGCCATGACCCGACCGTTCGAGGGCATTCGCATCGTCGACATCACTCATGTGCTGGCGGGGCCCTTCGCCGCCTACCAGCTGGCCGTCCTCGGCGCCGAGGTGATCAAGGTCGAGGATCCGAACGACCCGGATCAGACCCGCGGCACCGGCACCGATCGGGCGCTGAACCGACGTCAGATGGGGACGGGTTTTCTAACCCAGGCCTCGAACAAGCGCGCGATCACCCTCGACCTGAAGAGCGAAGCCGGGCGCAACATCCTGAAGCGGCTGGTCGGCCGAGCCGATGTGATGGTCGAGAACTATCGGCCGGGTGCCTTCGCAGCGCTCGGGCTCGGCTACGAGGTTATGGCGGCGCTGAACCCGCGGCTGATTTATTGCTCGATCTCAGCCTTTGGCCAGGACGGCCCGCGCGGCAACCAGACCGCCTACGACCATGTGATCCAGGCGACCTCCGGGCTGATGGCGACGACCGGCACCGAAGCGGTCAACCCGATCAAGTTCGGCGCGCCGGCAGTCGACTACGCGACCGGCACGATGGCCGCCTTCGCGCTCGCCAGCGCGCTCTTCCAACGCGAGCGCACCGGCCGCGGCCAGCGCATCGATCTGGCGATGCTCGATGTCGCGATGATCCTGATGAGCTCGCATCTGACCGGGTATCTGCGCAACGGCGTCGAGCCCAAGCCGTCGGGCAACCGCAACCCGCACGCGACCAACAGCTCGTACCAGACGACGGACGGCCTCGTATCGCTCGGCGCCAGCAATCTGCGCCAGCAGCGCCGGCTGTGGCTGGCATTAGAGCGACCGGACATGCTCAAGGACGACAACGAGGCGCGCGACGACGACCGCGAGCGCGAGGCCGCGGTGCTCGCCGAAATCTTGCAGACCCGGACCGCCGACGAATGGGAAGTCTTTTTCCAGGCTCGCCATGTGCCGGCGGCGCGGGTGCGGCGGCTATCGGAGTCGGTGCGCGACCCGCAATTCGCCACGCGCGGCGTTACCCACCGTCACGACGGCGCGCCCGGGGTCGAGGGCGGGTTCTCGGTGCCGCTCGCCGCGTTCAAATTCGCCCATGGCGGCCCCAGCATCGAGACGCCGCCGCCCGAATTCGGCGCCGACACCGACAAGGTGCTGGCCGAATACGGCTACGCCCCGGCGGAGATCGCCGCCTTCCGCCGCGATCGGGTCATATAATCCACGGCGCGCCGTACCACACCTTGGCCGGGCTTGTCCCGGCCACCACGGCTTTTGGGGGTGTCGAGCAAGGCGTGGATCACCGGCCGGAGCCCGGTGATGACGGGCAAGGGACTATTTCGACAGAGGCGACATCGGCAGCTCAGCACGAAGGATTATCGCTGCCGCCGAAATCGCCGCCGCTGAAATCCTGGTCCGAGCTGAAATCCTGGTTGCCCGAAGGGTCGCTGCCGCCACTGAAATCCTGGTCGGAGCTGAAATCCTGATTGCCCGAAGGATCGCTGCCGCCGCTGAAATCCTGGTCCTGGCCCCCCGAGCCGTCGGTGCCGCCGCTGAAATCCTGGTTCTGACCGCCGGCCGCGTCGCCGTAATAGTTGTTGACCACACTCTCGCCGAGCCCCGGGGTCATCCCCTGGCCGCCGAGAATGCCGGCGCTGCCGCGCTGGCCGAACAGCGACTCGATGCCCTGGAACAGCAAGGCGCCGCCGGCGATCCCGGCCGCGGTCGCCGCCGCCGAGCGCAGGAACCCGCCGCCGCCGGCACCGCCCATGGCGCCGCCCATCAACCCGCCACCGGCGCCCGGCTGCTGGCCGTAGCCGCCTGGCGCCGAAGGCTGGCCCCAAGGCTGCGCCGGCGGGGCCGCCGCGACCTGCGGGGCGCGTGTCCATGGGCCGGCCGCCGGGACGCTGCCGCCACCCGGCGGGAGTGCTGCCGGCTGGCGCGAGCCGAACAGGCCGCCGAGAAAGCTCGTCGCCGCCGGTCTTGCCACCTGCTGCTGCGCGTCGGTCAGCTGCTTTTCGAGCTCGGCGATCCGGTTCTGCGCGTTGTGCAGGCTCAGATCCTGGATCAGCACGGTCTGGGCGAGAAAATAAGGCGCGTCCGGCTGCTCGGCGACCGCCTGGCGAATGAGACCGTCGGCCTCGGGGTCCTTGGGCTGACTGGCTGTGTTTTTGAGGCGCGCGAGCAGGGTTGAGAGCAGGTTTTGTTCCTGGGGTGTCATGGCGGCCTTCCACTGCGGGAAAAGCGGTACGCTTCGGTTAAGAGCATCGGCGCTTCCGGCCGCCCTCGGGCAAAAACGCCTGCCGATCGGCGGGCCGCCGCGCCGGCCTAGATGTGGGGCGCGGCGAAGCGCGGTCAATGATCCAAGGAATCGACCCGGCCAAGCCTGATCACAGCCCTTTTTCCCCCATCGCGAGGAACTTTTCGCGGCGTTGCGCGCGCCGGCTCGCGCCGTCGAGCCGGCATAGCGGCTGCAAGGCCTCCTCGATCGCCCGGCCGAGCCCGTCGATCGCCTCTTTCGGCAGGCGGTGCGCGCCGCCCAACGGCTCCGGCACGATCCGGTCGATAACTCCGAGGCGCAGCAGATCCTGCGCGGTCAGCCGCAGCGCCTCGGCCGCTTCGCGCGCGTGCGCGCCGTCGCGCCATAAGATCGAGGCGCAGCCCTCGGGAGAGATCACCGAATAGACCGCGTGCTCCAGCATCAGCACGGCGTTGCCGGCGGCGAGCGCAATCGCCCCGCCCGAGCCGCCTTCGCCGATCACCGCGGCAATGAGCGGGACCCTGATGTCGAGGCAGGTTTCGATCGCGCCGGCAATCGCTTCGGCCTGGCCGCGCGCCTCGGCATCGATGCCGGGATAGGCGCCGGCGGTATCGATGAAGGTCAGCACCGGAAGGCCGAAACGGTCAGCGAGCCGCATCAGCCGCCGCGCCTTGCGATAGCCCTCGGGCCGGGCCATGCCGAAATTATGGGC
>DASYNW010000078.1:0-3236 GCA_036008325.1 Allostellaceae bacterium | reverse complement strand
CCGATCGCGCGGGATCGTGGCCAGAACCCGCGCCATGCTCCGGCCGACGCGGCTCAGCGCGTCCTCCCATGAAAACAGGCCAAAGCGGTCGAACTCGGGCAATAAGGCGCCGTTGGCCAGCGCGAAATGCGACGTGCACTTGAGGCGCTTCGGGTCGGGGGGCTGCGGCGGTCTCCAGGCGAACAGCGCCAGATCCTTGGCCCGCAGATAGGGATGGACGCCGAGTGCGGTAAGCCCGGCCGCCGGCACGAGAAGCCCGGTTTCCTCGAACAGCTCGCGCGAAGCGGCTTCGGCAAAGCCCTCGCCGGGCTCGGCCTCGCCCTTGGGGATGTCCCACCGCGGCGAGCGGGTCGCATGGCCCAACAGGATCTGCCGGCCGTCGCCGACGATGACCCCGCAGCTGGTCTTCGGTGCGATCATTGCCGGGGAGCGATCACGGCCGGGTCCACCCGCCCGAGACGCCGCCGTAGAGACCATTATTCCTTTGGTTTTCCGAACCGTTGGCGTCGGCGGCGCAGCCCGCGATCAGCAGCATCCCGGCAAGTGCGAGCCAAGAGATGAGCTTCATGATTAGCCGTATCTTCATCGATTCGCGCAAGCTTAACGCCAGGCGCTCAAAATATCCCGAACCATTACCCGTTCGGCGGATAAAGCCTGCGACACGGCGTGCCGTCCGAGGGCTCGCCGCGCGTGGCCCTGCCGGGCGCCCGAGCGGGTAACCCAAGCATATAGCGGAGAAACCAGATGCGACCAGGTTGGGCAAGAGAGCTCTTGGCCGCGGCCTTGATCGCCGTCGCCGCGCCACTAGCCTGCTCACCGGCGATGGCGCGGAATGATACGCCGCGCAGCGAACGCTGGCGGTGGCTGGCGCACACCTATTGGTATGTGCCGAGAGCTAATCTTCTGGCGCTGGCGTCGAGCCCGGCGCGCAAGACCCCGGTGCCGGTTTCCGATCAGACCGTCTATTACATCTCGGATTACGCGGGCGGATATTTCTGGGGGACCACGGCGGTATCCTATACCCGCCGGGCGGGTCGGCGGCGTCTGGTCAAGTTTCGTGCCTGCAGCTCGTCGGCTCGGTCACGCCCGAGGGGAACGTGCATCTGACCTTTACCCCGATTTCCGCAAAGCCGGCGGGCTCCGGCTCTTCGGATTCCGAGCCGACTATCGGCCTCGGCACGATGACGCGTCAGGCTTACGAGTGGACGATGGAAAATCAGATGTCCACCATTGCCGCCGGCAATCTCCTGCTGACACATTGGGCGTATATGTACCAGTGCAAGCCGGGCCAGCCCTGCTTTGCCGCGCTGCTGGGGGCCTGGGTCAGCGTGCCGGAGTTTCTGGCTCCTTGCGTGCAGGGCGGCGGTTGACGGCGGACGGCTCGCCAACCTTGGCCGGCCGGGCGAAGAGGGGCAGTCGCGAGAGCCGAATTTGGCTTGCCTCGCTTGATCTCGGACTTGCTTGATCTCGGATGGGTCGGCATTGATCGCCAATGTCCGCCGGCGAGAGAAAACCAGGGAGATCCGCAATGGCTGCTCAGATGCGTTCCTACCGGCCGCTCGCAATCGGACGGCGCGGGGCGGTCGCGGCCAACCATCCGCTGGCGGCGCAGGCCGGGCTGCTGGCGCTGCGGGCCGGCGGCAACGCGATCGATGCGGCGGTGGCAACGGCGGCGGCACTCGCCGTCGTCGAGCCGATGATGTCCGGGCTCGGCGGCGACGGGTTTTATCAAATCTACCAGCAATCGACCGGGCGCGCCGTCGTGTTCAACGGCACCGGGCCGGCGCCGGAAGCCGCCACCCCCGAACGCTATGCCGGCGGCATCCCGCGCGTCGGGCCGCTGTCGGTCTCGGTGCCGGGCACGCTTGCCGGGCTCGACCTGATGCACCGCAATTTCGGCCGGCTGCCCTGGCGCGACCTGTTCGCCGAGGCGATCGGCCTCGCCCGCGACGGGTTCGCCGCGACCCGCGCCTACAGCCATTTTGCCGACGAATACCGCGACACCCTGCTGGTCGACCCGCGCGCGGCCGCGATCTTTCTCGCCAACGGCAAGGCGCCGGCGCTCGGCGCTGCGATCGTCCAGCCCGATCTTGCCCGCACTCTCGAAGAGATCGCCGCCGACGGAGCCGAAACTTTCTATCGCGGCCGGTTGGCGCGGCGGCTGGCGGCCGGTCTCGAAGCGGCCGGGGCCCTGGTCCGGGCGAGCGACCTCGCCGCCTTCACGGCCGAGGAGCAGGCGCCGATCGCGGTCGACTATCGCGGCTATACCGTGCTCGAGGCGCCGCCCAATTCGACCGGCTTCGTCTTGCTCGAAGAGCTGAAGATCATCGAGCATCTCGATCTCGCGGCGATGGGCCTCGCATCGGCCGATGCGGTCCATGCGATGGTCGAGGCGAAAAAGCTCGCCTTTGCCGACCGCGAGCGCTGGGCCGCCGACCCACGCTCGATCGAGGCGCCGCTCGCCCGGCTGCTGTCGGCCGATTACACCGCCGGGCTCGCCGCGCGGATCGACATGCGCCACGCCGCGCCGACCGTGATCGCGGCGCGGGCAGCGGAGGGCGACACCACCTATTTCTGCACCGCCGACGGCGAGGGCAACGCCGTTTCCGGCATCCAGAGCATCAACAGCGGCTTCGGCGCCGGGGTCATCGCCGACGACACCGGCATCCTCCTCAACAACCGCATGGCCTATTGGCACCTCGATCCGGGGCATCCGAACCGGCTCGTTCCCGGCCGCCGGGTGCGGCACACGATGAACCCGCCGATCGTGCTCAAGGATGGCGCGCTCTGGTGCGTCTTCGGCACCCCCGGCGCCGACCACCAGGTGCAGGTCAATCTGCAGGTGTTGACGGCGATGATCGATTTCGGCCTCGACCCGCAGCAGGCGGCCGAGATGCCACGCTGGACCTCGAACGCGCCCGGCCAGTACGCGAACTACCCGCATGACGGCGCCGATGCGCTGACGATCGAGCGGCGCTTTCCGGATGCGATGCGCAGCGAGCTCGCCCGCCGCGGCCATCCGGTCGAGACCGTCGGCGACCTCGACGGCCCGTGCAGCGTCGAGATCATCCGCCGCGACGAGGCGACCGGCATGCTGCTCGCCGGCTCCGACCCCCGCCGCGACGGCTGGGCGTTGGCCTGGTGACCGGAATTCAACGGCTGCCGGCGCTGATGCCGGTAGCCGCTGTGAATCCGGCCGGCGGATGCAGGCGATGTCCCAGATAGAGCGGCAGGGA
>DASYNW010000077.1:0-37518 GCA_036008325.1 Allostellaceae bacterium | reverse complement strand
ATCTCGGCGGCGATCTCCTGGATGCGCTCGTCATGGTTCAACACATCAGCGGCGCGGGACGGAATTTCGGCGAGCTGTTTGACGAGCGAGGTTTCGCCGGCCTCATCGATCGTGCCGCGCGCGCGCGCCAGCGCCACGGTCAGCGCCGCGAGCACGGCGAGCTGGGTGGTGAACGCCTTGGTCGAGGCGACGCCGATCTCAGGACCGGCGAGGGTCGGCAGGACGATATCGGCCTCGCGCGCGATCGAGCTTTCCGGCTGGTTGACGACGGCGATGATTTTTTGGCCCTGCGATCGGGCATAGCGCAGCGCGGCCAGGGTGTCGGCGGTCTCGCCCGATTGCGAGACGAAGATCGCCGCACCGCCCTTTGGCATCGCCGGCGCGCGATAGCGGAACTCGGAAGCGATGTCGACCTCGACCGCGATGCGGGCGATGCGTTCGAGCCAGTATTTGGCGACGAGAGCGGCGTGCCACGAGGTGCCGCAGGCGATGATCGTGATCCGCTCGATTTCTGCCAGCGCAAACGGCAACTGGGGCAGGTGCACGGCGCGGGTCGCCGGGTTGACCAGCGCGTTGATCGTGTCGCCGATCACCGCCGGCTGCTCGAAAATCTCCTTCTGCATGAAATGGCGATAATTGCCCTTGCCGATCAGGGCGCCCGAGGCGGCGGATTCGCGGATCGGCCGTTCGACCTCGTTGTTGGCCGCATCGAAGATCGTCACCGCACGCGAGGTCACGATCGCCCAATCGCCTTCTTCGAGATAGGTGATGCGGCGGGTCAAGGGCGCCAGCGCCAGCGCGTCGGAGCCCAGAAACATCTCGCCATCGCCATAGCCGATCGCCAGCGGGCTGCCGCGGCGCGCGCCGATTAAGAGATCGTGCTCGCCGGCGAACAGAAAGGCGAGCGCGAAGGCGCCGTCGAGCCGCGCCAAGGTCCGGGCCACCGCGTCCTGCGGCGACAGCCCCTCGTCGAGGAAATGGGTCGCCAGGATCGCCACCGCCTCGGTGTCGGTCTGGGTCTGAAAGACATGACCCAAACCTTCGAGCTCGCGCCGCAGCGCCTGGAAATTCTCGATGATGCCGTTATGAACGACGGCCACCCGGTCGGTCGCGATCGGATGGGCGTTGGTCTCGGTCGGCAGGCCATGGGTCGCCCAGCGGGTGTGGCCGATGCCGATCGCCCCCTGCACCGGCTCCTGGTCGAGCCGCCGGGCGAGGTTGGCGAGCTTGCCCTCGGCGCGCCGGCGCTCGATATGGCCATCGACGAGGGTGGCGATCCCGGCCGAATCATAGCCGCGGTACTCGAGCCGGCGCAGCCCCTCGATCAGCCCCGGAGCCACCATGTCCTTGGCGATGATGCCGATTATGCCGCACATCAGATCTTCCTCTGTAGCCGGGCGCGGATTTCGGCCGCGCGGCCGGGCTTGTCGACCTGCTGCCCGCGCGCCACGCTCAGCGCATCGGGCGCAACGTCGCGGGTGACGACGCTGCCGGCGGCGACGATGGCCCCGCGACCGACCGTGACCGGCGCCACCAGCGCGGTGTTGGAGCCGATAAAGGCGTCCTCGCCGATTATGGTTCGATGTTTGTTAACGCCGTCATAATTGCAGGTGATCGTGCCGGCGCCGATATTGGTGCGTGCGCCGATCTCGCTGTCGCCGATATAAGAAAGGTGGCTGGCCTTGGCCCCGATGCCGAGCCGGGACGCTTTGATTTCGACGAAATTGCCGACATGGACCTCGTCTTCGAGCACCGCCCCCGGGCGCAGCCGGGCGAACGGGCCGACGATCGCGCCCGGTCCGACGACCGCACCTTCGATGTGGCTGAATGAGCGGATGCGGGCGCCCTCGCCGATCTCGACGCCGGGACCAAAGACCACGTTCGGCTCGATCACGGCATCGCGGCCGAGCCTTGTGTCGGCGCTCAGAAACACGGTTTCCGGGGCCACCAGTGTCGCCCCCGCCTCCATGGCCCCGCGGCGCAGCCGAGCCTGCATCAGCCCTTCCGCTCTGGCCAGGTCGGCGCGGGTGTTGATGCCGATCAGCTCCTCCGCCGGAAGCTCGACCATGCCGCAGGCGAGCCCGCAGCGCCGCGCGATCTGGACGATGTCGGTCAGGTAGAACTCGCCCTTGGCGTTGCCAGGGTCGATGGTCGCCAGCAGATCCATCGCATGGCATGCCGCGAGCACCATGATGCCGCCGTTGACGAGGCCGATCGCGCGCTCGTCCGGGCTCGCCTCGGCGGCCTCGACGATGCGTTCGAGCGTGCCGTCGGCAGCGAGAACGAGCCGGCCGTACGCGCCGGGGTCGTCCGGCCGCATCCCCGCGACCAGCACCGCCGCCGCATTCCGCCGCCGCTCGGCCAACAGGCGCGTCAGGGCCCCAGTGGTCAAGAGCGGGGTGTCGCCGAACAGCACCAGGAGATCGCCGACATCGCCGTGGGGTGCCAAACGGCCGGCGAGGGGGCCGAACGCGGCGCGTACCGCATCGCCGGTGCCGAGCGGCGGATCCTGCACGACGCTTTGCGCCGGCGCGACGAGACGCGCGACGGCTTCCATCTGGGGCCCGATCACGACAATGGTCGCCGCCGGCGCCAACGGACGCAGCGCGTCGAGCAGGTGCGCGATCATCGGCCGGCCGGCGACCGGGTGCATGACCTTGGGCAGCGCGGATTTCATCCGCGTGCCGCTGCCGGCGGCGAGAATGATGGCGGCGAAACCGGACTGGCTCATCGATTGCTCGAAACGGGACAGTTGAGCGGGCCGCCGCACTGTCGCGCAGCCGCGCTCATTTCTGCAACACAAAGATTGTTGCAAAGTATATCACGACTACGCCCAGGTTGCCGCGGCCTCATGCCGACGCATGCCAACCGCGAACCTCGGCCGCTGACGGTTGCGCAGCCTGCCGGGAAGCCGCAGAGTTACGGCCATGGACGGATTTCTCTTGGTCTTCGATCTCGACGGCACCTTGGTCGACAGCGCTGCCGATTTGCGCGCCGCACTCAACGAGACGCTGCGCGAGCGCGGCCGTCCGCCGTTGTCGCTGGCGCAGGTCCGGCCGATGATCGGCGACGGCGTGCCGGCGCTGGTCGCCCGCGCGCTGGCCGCGAGCGGCGCCGACCCCGCCGGGTCGACGGGCGCGCTGCCGCGCTTCATCGAGCTCTACGAGGCCGACCCGGTGCGGCTGACCCGGCCCTATCCGGGCGTACTCGAGACCCTGGCGGCGCTGCGCCGGCGTGGCTACCGCACCGCGATCTGCACTAACAAGCCGCAGCGCGCGACCCTCGCGGTGCTGGAAGGCCTCGGGCTGCTGCCGCTGTTCGACGGGGTCGCCGGCGGTGATCGCTTTCGGGTCAGAAAGCCCGATCCGAGGCACTTGCTCGAATTGATCGCCGCGCTCGGCGCACGGGTCGAGGCGGCGGCGATGATCGGCGACAACGAAAACGACGCGGCGGCGGCGCACGGCGCCGGTATCCCCTTAGTGCTGATGCGCTATGGCTACGCGCGGGTCGACCCCGAAACCCTCGGCGCCGGCGCGCTGCTTGCCCATTTCGCCGATCTGCCGACCGCGCTCGACCGCCTCGGCCTCGGCCCCTGAGGCGCTTCAGAAGAACAGCTTCTGGTCTTGCAGCCCGTCATAGAGATGGGCGACGTACTGGCCGTAGCCGTTCCATTTCAAGGTCGGGACGCGCTGGTCGCTGCCCAGCACCCGCTCTGTCGCCTGGCTCCAGCGCGGATGCGGCACCTCGGGGTTGACGTTCGCCCAAAAGCCGTATTCGTCGCCCTGCACGGTCTGCCAGAACGACACCGGCTCTTTGTCGGTGAACGAGACCTGGACAATCGATTTGGCCGATTTGAACCCATATTTCCACGGGAACACCAGGCGCAGCGGCGCCCCGTCCTGCTTGGGAACCGGCTTGCCGTACATGCCGGTGACGACGAAAGCGAGCTCGTTCTTCGCCTCGGCCATGGTGACCCCTTCGATATAGGGCCATGGATACCAGAACTGCTTTTGACCGGGGGCCTCGGAGGCGTCGAGAAAGGTTTTTGTCTGCACGTATTTGGCCGAGCCGAGCGGCTTGGCGAAAGCGACGAAGGCGGCCATCGCAAAGCCGCTCCACGGCACCGCCATCGACCACGCCTCGACACAGCGGTGGCGGTAGAGGCGCTCCTCGAGCGGCATCTTTTTTAAGAGATCGTCGATGCCGATCTCGATCGGCTTTTCGACCATGCCGTCGATCTTGACCGTCCACGGCCGGATCTTGAGCTGCTGGGCGTCGTCGGCGATCGCCTTGTCCGAACCGAATTCGTAGAAATTGTTATAGTTTTCCGAATATTTCGGAGCGGTGATCGGCCGGTCGAGCGTATAGCGCGGGTTGCGCTTGAACGGGTAGAGCCCGGCCGAGGGATCTTGTTCGGCGGCCTGCGCCGGCGGCCCGGCGAGCGCTGCGGCGAGCCCCGAGGCCAGGGCAGGGGCCAGCATCGAGCCCAGCCCCATCGTCTTGAGCAATGCTCGGCGGCCGAGATACACCGCCTCCGGCGTCGCGGCACTTTCGGGCAGCTCCCATCCCCTGTTGCGCCGGATCAGCATCGCCGCACCCTTCGATCGTTGCGCTCCATAATCTGGAGCGCCGCGAGCCGGGGCCAAGTCACGGTTTCGCGAGCACCGGCCCTAGCCTGAGCGAGCTTTGGCTGGAAATTCTCGCTCTGTCGCACCCACTTTCCCCTCTCCCCCGTAAGCGGGGGAGAGGGTAGGGTGAGTGGGCTGCCAGCCGCAGCCTCGATCTCGGCCGAGAGTGCGAGTTTTCTTGCTGCGCGTCTCTTGATCGACGGCCCCCTCACCCCTCCCTCTCCCCGGGCCAGCGGCGGAGAGGATGTGCTCGTCGCGCAGGTGTGGGAACTTAGCCGATCCTGGTCAGGCCGAGAGGCGCTATTGCGCGGCGTCGGCGGTGCGCGAGGCCAGCACCTTTTCGGCCGGCCTCCCGGTCAGCTCCTGCATATGGTCGAAGCGATGGGCGAAGCTGCCGACCCCCAAGGTCAGCGAGCGCAGCTCGACGATCAGATCGTGCAATTCGTTTTGCGGCATGTGGGCGCTGACCAGGTCCCAGCCGGGCCAGTCGGGCTTGGCGTCATAGCCGAGGATCTGGCCGCGGCGGCCGGAGACCAACCGTTGCACCCGCGCGGTAAACGCGTTCGGCACCGAGACCTCGACCGCGTCGATCGGTTCGAGCAGCATCGGCTCGCATTTCGGCAGCGCTTCGTGCACGCCTTGCCGCCCGGCCGTCTTGAACGCCTGGTCCGAGCTGTCGACGGCATGAAACTGGCCGGTCAGCAGCGTGACCGAGACATCGACCACCGGGAAGCCGAGCGGGCCGCGCAGCAACGCCTCGACCACCCCTTCCTCGACCGCCGGGATATAGTTGCGCGGGATCGCGCCGCCGACGACGCTGTCGGTGAAGGTGAAGCCCGAGCCGCGCGGCAATGCCTTGACCTCGATGGTCACGTCGGCGAATTGCCCGTGACCGCCGCTCTGCCGCTTGAAGCGCGAATGCTGCTGGGTCCCGTGCCGGATCGTCTCCTTGTATGGAACCGCGGCGGGCCGGCCGGTGACCGCGAGGTTGTGCCGGTTGCGCAGCCGGTCCATCGCGATCTGCAGATGGATGTCGCCTTGTCCCCACAGCACCATTTCCTGGGTGTCGGCGTTCTGGTCGAGCTCGAAGGTCGGGTCCTCCTCGACGAGCTTGCCGATGGCGCCGGTCAATTTGACGTCGTCGGCGCGCTTTTCCGAGGCGATCGCCAAGCCAAAGACCGGCTGCGGCCGCTCCGGGCGGGGTAATGGGTCGGCCTTGCCCGACGGGGTCAGCACGACCCCGGTCGCGACATCCTCCATGCGGGTCAGCCCGACCACCTCACCGGCGTGGGCGGAGCCGAGCTTTTCGTGCTGCCCGCCGGTCACCCGCAACAGGCCGGCGACGCGCGTGCCGTTCAACACCATGCCCTCGGTGATGGTGCCGCGCCAGACCCGCGCCAGGGACAGCTTGCCGGTGTGCGGCAGATGATAGGTCTTGATCACCTGCGCCAATGGCTCGCCGTCGGCGGCGATCCCGAGCCGGGAAGCGGTCTGCTGCGGCAGCGGCGTCTCGTGGCGCAATGCCTTCCACAGCCGGCGCACACCGTAATCGGCGAGCCCCGAGCCGAGAAACACCGGCACGATCTGCGCCCCTCTGAGGGTTTGAGTCAGATGCCGGTAGATTTCCTCCTTTGGCGGCTCGACCTCCTCGAGCAGCTGCTCGAGCAGGCTGTCGTCGAAATCGGCGAGCTTTTCCAGAAGGCCGGTGCGGGTCGCCCGCTCCTCGTCCCAGAAATCCTCGGGCAACGGGATCAGGTCGGACGCCTGGCCCGGCCGATAGCGATAGGCGCGCTCGCTGACCAGGTCGACATAGCCGGTAATCTCGGCTTCGGCGCCGCGCAACGGCACCTGGCGCAGCACCAGCGGCCGGCTCGACACCGACTGCAGCGCCGCCAGCACGTCGCGCACCCGCGCATTCGCATTATCCATCTTGTTGATGAAGATCATGTGCGGGATCTGGTGCTGATCGAGATAGCGCAGGAGCGCGCTGATCGTCAGCGCCCGCTCGACCTCGGGCTCGACCACGACGATTGCGACGTCGCTGGCCAGCAGCGCCGCCTGCGCCTCATAGAGGAGCTCAACCGAGCCCGGGCAGTCGAGGATCGTCCACGGGTCGCCGAGAAAGCTGGTGGTGGCGACGTTGAGCTCGGTCGACATCTGCCGGGCGCGCGCCTCGGGGGCATGGTCGCCGACCGAATTGCCGTCGCGCACGCTGCCGCGCCGGCCGGTCGTCCCGGCGGCGAACAGCAGGGCTTCGAGGAGCGTCGTCTTGCCCGACAGGTAAGGGCCGATCAGAGCGGCGCAACGCGGGGCCGCGGTTCCGTTCGCAGGCGTATTCGCCATGGGGGCGCCTCCAGCCATCTTTGTCAGGCGCTGGGTCGGGGCAGCACCCCGCGGCGCCCACTATGTCGGCCAATCTGGCGCGGCCGACGGCTGTAACGCAATCGAAATCTGTCCCTGCCGGTGCCGTCGTGCGGCGCTCAGGCCGAAAGCGCGCGGCAGGCGCGCTCGATGCGTTGGCAGGCGTCGCGCAACACCTCGGGCGAGGCCGCGTAGGAGATGCGGAAATGCGGCGACAGGCCAAAGGCCTCGCCATGCACCACCGCGACCCCGGTTTCCTCCAAGAGGTAGCGCGCGAAATCCCCGTCATTGGCGATCGTCTGGCCGGCAGGCGTGCGCTTGCCGATGACCCCGGCGCAGGACGGGTAGACGTAGAACGCCCCCTCGGGCCGCGGGCAGAACAGGCCGGGGATCCGGTTCAGCATGTCCACTACCAGGTCGCGGCGCTCCTTGAAGCTCTGATTGTGCACCGGGATGAAATCCTGCGGCCCGTTCAGCGCCTCGATCGCCGCCGCCTGGCTGATCGAGCACGGATTGGCGGTCGAGTTCGACTGGATCGCCCCCATCGCCTTGATCAAGGCCTTGGGGCCGCCGCCATAGCCGATGCGCCAGCCGGTCATGCAATAGGCCTTCGAGACGCCGTTCACGGTCAAGGTGCGCTCGTAAAGCCGCGGCTCAACCTCGGCGATCGTGCGGTAGTCGAAATCGTCGTATATGACATGCTCGTACATGTCGTCGGTCATGACCCAGACCTGCGGATGGCGCAGCAGCACCTCGGCGACAGCCTTCAGCTCGGCCTCGGTATAGGCGCTGCCGGTCGGGTTCGACGGCGAGTTCAGGATCAGCCACTTGGTCCGGGGCGTGATCGCCGCTTCGAGATCCTCCGGGCGCAATTTGAAGCTGTTGTTCTGCGGGCACGGCACCGGCACCGGGGTGCCGTCGGCCAGCAGCACCATTTCCGGATAGGACACCCAGAACGGCGCCGGGATCACCACCTCGTCGCCCGGGTTGAGGGTGGCGACCATGGCGTTGTACAGCACCTGCTTGCCGCCCGAGCTGATCGTGATCTGCGAGGTCTCGTAATCGAGATGGTTCTCGCGCTTGAATTTGGCGCAGACCGCGCGCTTCAGCTCGATCGAGCCGTCGAAGGTGGTATAGCGCGTCTCGCCGCGGCGCATCGCCGCGATCGCCGCCTCCTGGATGTTGGGCGGGGTGTCGAAATCGGGCTCGCCGACCGACAGGCTGACGATGTCGCGCCCGGCCGCCTTCAATTCGGTCGCAAGTGCTGTGATCGCCATCGTCGGCGAAGGTTTGACGCGGGCAAGGCGGTCGGCAAGAAAAGGCATGGCAGTCCTGGAAATGAAGGGAAACAAACGTCATAGGCTACACGCGATGGCGGCCGGTGTGAAGCCGGTTCCAGCTCTGCTCGGGTGCGGTTCGCGTCGACCGGGGCTCGGCGGCGGGTGGACCGCGCTTGACCTGCCGATCCCGATCGGCTGGTCTGATGCGTCCGGCCGCGAGCTATGGAGGATCGAAAAATGAACCGGTTCAGCTGCACCAGGTCCTTGGGCGAGGATATTTATTTTACCACCCTGATCGCCGAAAACGAACAGCAGGCAAAAGAGATGGCGGTCGCCGAGGTCAATCAGAAATATTTGAAAAATGGCGGCCGCCCCAGGGAGTGGAGCGTCAGGGTTGTGGAATCCGAGGTCGACGGCCCCGCCCGCATCCTCGATTGCGGCCACCGCGAGGCGTGAGTCGCCTGCCGCGGATGCAGGCCAACCGATCCTGCCGCGGTTCCACCAGCGGCACGTCTGCCTATTCCGGGGCGATGCCGAGAGCCTCGCCGATGCGCTCGGCGGCCTTGAGACCGTGGCCGGTCAGCACGACCACAGTCGTCTGGTGCGGAAGGATCGTCCCCTCGCGCAGCAGCCGGGTCAGTGCCGCGCCCGCGGTCGCCGCGGTTGGCTCGACAAATAGCCCGAGGCGGCCCAGCGCCGGCAGCGCCGGCACGATTTCGTCTTCGGCGACGGCGACGACGCCGCCCCGCGAGCGGCGCAATGCCCGCAGCACTTCGGCGGTGCGCACCGGCCGCATGGTGGCGATCCCGTCGGCGATCGTCGGGCTCGAGACGAACGGCACGAACCCCTCGGCGTCCGCCGCCCAGGCGGCTGCCAGGGCCGCGCAATTCGCCGCCTGCACCGCGTAGAGCCGCGGCCGGCCTCCGGTCTCGCCGGCCTTGCCGATCTCGCCGGCGCGTTCGAGCTCGTCGAAACCGCGATCGAGGCCGAGGATGTTGCTGCCGTAGCCGGTCGGCACCAGGATGTTGTCGGGGAGGCGAAAGCCGAGCTGCTCCCACAGCTCGAAGGCGAGTGTCTTGGTGCCTTCGATAAAATAGGGGTGCCAGTTGTGGCTGGCGTAGAAGCTCTCGCCGGCAGCGGCTAGCGCCGCCTCGGTCACCGCCTCGCGGGTGCCCGGGATCGCGCGGATTTCGGCCCCGGTGGCGGCGATCTGCACCAGCTTCGCGCGGGGTGCGGCGGCCGGGACATAGACGCGGCAGGGGATGCCGGCAGCCGCCGCATAGGTCGCGATCGAAGAGCCGGCATTGCCCGAGGAATCCTCGTGGATCGGGCCGACCCCGACTTCCAGCAAATGGTTGATCATGACGGCACTGCCGCGATCCTTGAACGAGCCGGTCGGCATTTGCGATTCGAGCTTGAACAGGATCGCCGCACCCTGCCAATCGCGGCGCACGAGCGCGGTCCAGCCTTCGCCGAGGGTTACCCGCGGTGGCCCGCGCAGCGCCAAGGCCGCGGCATAGCGCCACAATGACGCGTCACCGACGGCGATCTGGGCACGCGACAGGCCGGTCCCGGGCGAGAGATCGAAATGGCTGCCGCAATCGCACCGCCAGCGCGGCCGGTCGGCGGCCCAGCTTCGCCCGCAAACGGGGCATTCATACATCGGGACGGCATGGGTTGGGATCGTCATCGCTTTCTCCAGGCCCAGCAGACCACGACAGCCGCCGCAATCAAATAGGCTTGCCACCGCCGGATGCCTCAGTCTGGGCATCGCCGCGGCCTTCGCGCTCGACCGCGAAGACCGCATTCGCGCTTGGCGAGGCGGTCGCCCCCCGGCATTATCCGACGGCGAAGGGCGGCCAAACGGCGCAGGACCGCCGGCAATCAAAATCCCGGGAGGAAAGAGTGGCCGGATCAGGTATTCGACGCCATGGCCGTGCGAGAATGGCGACGGCGATCATCTTTGCCGGCATGCTGGCTGCGAGCGGGGCGCGGGCGGCGCAGCCGATCACGATCGGCTTCGGCATGGCCTTGACCGGCGGACTCGCCGCCGCCGGCAAGACGGCACTGCTGGCGATGCAGATCTGGCGCGACGACGTCAACGCCAAGGGCGGGCTGCTGGGCCGCCCGGTCAAGCTCGTCTATTACGACGACCAGAGCAACCCGCCGACAGTGCCGGCGATCTATACCAAGCTGCTCGACGTCGACAAGGTCGATTTGATCGTTTCGGGCTATGGCACCAACATGATCGCACCGACGATGCCGATCGCGATCCAGCACAACGCCTTGTTCCTCGGCCTGTTCGGGCTCGCGGTCAACAGCGAGTTCCACTATCCGCGATACTTCTCGATGCTGCCGGCGGGGCCCGACCCCAAGCGCGCCTTCTGCGATCCGTTCTTCGAGGTGGCGATGCAGGGAACCCCGAAGCCCAAGACCCTGGCGATCGTCGCCGCCGACGCCGAATACCCGAAAAACGCCTCCGAGGGTGCGCGCGCCATTGCCAAGTCGCTGGGGCTCGACATCGTCTACGACAAGACCTACCCGCCCTCGACGGTCGATTACACGCCGATCGTCAACGCGATCCAGGCGACCAAGCCCGACATCGTCTTCGTCGCTTCCTACCCGCCCGATTCGGTCGGCATGGTGCGCGCGGCGAGCGAGGTCGGCCTCGCCACCCGGTATTTCGGCGGCGGCATGGTCGGTCTGCAATACACCACGGTCAAAGAGCAGCTCGGGCCGGCGCTTAACAATATCCTCGATTATGATTGGTGGATCCCGGCGCCGAAAATGCAGTTCCCCGGCATCATGGCGTTCCTAAAGAAATACCAGGCCAAGGCCCCGGCCGAGGGGATCGACCCGCTCGGCTGGTATCTGCCGCCATTCGCCTATGCCAATCTGCAAGTCCTGGGCAACGCGATCGAGGGGACCCGGAGCCTCGACCAGGGCAAGCTCGCCGACTACATCCGCAGCCATTCGTTCAAGACGATCGTCGGCGACGTCAGCTACGGCAAGAACGGCGAATGGGCCAAGCCGCGGGTGCTCGAGGTGCAGTTCCAGGGTATCAAGGGCCATGGTCTTGCTCAGTTCAAGGACATCAAGACCGAAGCGATCATCGCACCCCCGGAATATCAGACCGGCACCGTCGTCGTCCCCTATGCGAGCAGCAAGCAATAGGGCCGCGCAAGGTGTCCGGACGGTGCAGGCCGGCTGCTCGATCGTTGGTCGTCATCACCGGGCTCGTCCCGGTGATCGACGCCTTTCCTCGACCCGACCGGGACACGAGGGATGCCGGGACGAGCCGCACAATGCCCGGCTGACGGCTTACGAAGGGATGAGGCTGATCCTCGTCCGAGCCCTAGTGGTAGAACCTAACACTTGTGACCGTAGTTTCCCCGTTCTCGTATCCCGGCGCAGGCCGGGACCCATGTCAGCGATAGGCACCGGCCTTCGCCGGTGTGGCAAGTGCTTGGGTGCCATCTGTCAGAATTGCTCAACTAGAACGGTCGCCGGCGGCATCGCTCACTTGTTCTTGGCGGCGGCATGCTCGGCCTTGGACAGGGTCAGCTTTTCCGGGTGGACGATGGTCTTGTTGGCGGCGGCGCGGGCGGCGCCGAGGTTGGGAAAGTCGGTCTCCGCCCCGTCGCGTTGCAAAACATAGGTGGCCGACATCGGCTTGCCGCTCTTCTGGTCGGCGACGGTGCGCTTGACGATGATCCAGTGAACCCGGCGGGTGCCGCTCTCCTCGGCCTCGTCGGTGACATCCTCGAACCCGCGATCGACCATCGATTCGAGCGCGTAGAGCTTCTGCTCGACCCGCCGCGCCGGGGCGTCGCGTCCGCGCTGCCCATCCCGGCGTTGCCCATCCCTACGCTGCCCGTCCCTGGGACCGGCCGGCCTGCCTCGGCGCGCGTCGCGGTCGCCTTGCTCCGATGCGGGCCGCTGAGACGCGCCCGCTTCACCCGGATCGCGCCGCTGACTGCGGCCCGCGGTCTGCGGCCCTTCGCCCGGGCGCGCGTGCGCTTCCCCCGGCCGGCGATAGCGCGGCCCCCGGTTGCGCGGTCTCTGGTCGGGTTGGGCCGGCAGGCCGTCCACCCCCCGAGCTTCTGGCGCCGTGGTCTCGCCGGGACGCGTCGGCGATGGTCGACGGCGGCGCAGGCGACCGCCCTCGCGGCGCGGCGGATTTGCCGGGGCGACGGCGTTCGACCCATCACCGCTTTCTGCCGCGGAGTGCGCCAAACCTGGTCTGGCGATCGTTCGCCGTGGCATCTCGCGCCGCGAATAGCGCGTCCTCGGGCGCAAGGCGCCGGGACCTGGAGCCGCAGTACCCGGTTCGGCGTCGCCTGCCGCTGTCTCGCGCTGTTCCCCGCTCGCCGGGGTCACAGCCTCGCCGCCGGCGTCGCCGACCGCTGTCGCGCCACCTCCTATCGTCGAAGCGGGGGAGGGGGCAGGGGAGGGGCGTCGCCGGCGTCGCCGGCGGCGCGGCCGTTCGCGCGCCTCGCCGGCAGCGGGCGCCCCCTCCGCTGCCGCGCCGGGCGGCGGGCCAGCGGCGGGTGCATCCTCGGCCACCGCGCTCTCGCCGGCTGGCGCGGCCTCACCCCCGTCGTCGCTGCGGGCGGCAATCTCGCGCGGCGGCCGGCGTCGCCGCCGTCGCCTGCGGCGCGGTTCGGCGCCCGGCGCCGCATCGCCCAGCGCCGTATCGCTGGTCCGAGCGGGCTCGGCCGCCCCGCTCTCTGCCGGCTCGGCGGCCCTATCTGGTGCGGTTTCGGCCGGCGCCGCTTCTGGCGGTTCCGGGCTGACCCAATCGCTCGGCGGGTCGTCGGCTGGAGGCGGCATCGGGAACGTTTCCTCCGGTGGCGTTATCTGGTCCCGGGCGGCGGCCCAGGCGAGCACAGTATCGTTCGCCGATCAGGCGGGCGATAGCCCGATGATGCCGGGCGCCGTCGCCGGGCCCAAGCCCTTTTGTGCTCCCGGCAGGGTCGACTGGAATGAACTGCCTGGCCCGCAATCGGCTGGCCGCCCGATCCGACCGTAGCCCCGACAAGCGGTCTGGGGCTTTTCTTTTCCAGGCCGCCGATTACGGTAATCTGATCATCCTTGAAGCCGAATCCCGATACCGGCGCCCTCGATCCCGAAGCGCCGCGGGGAGCCGGCGAACCCGCTTCCACCCGCGACTCGCTTCCACCCGCGAAAGGACACCGACATGCCGAGCTTTGACCATCACGGCGCCCACATCCATTACGAGGAATACGGCCGGGGCTTTCCGATCCTGACCTTTGCGCCGGCCGGCCTGCAATCGGTGATCGATGTCTGGGGCCAACCCTCGGCGCCGATCAACCCGACCACCGAATGGGCCGCGAACTTCCGCGTCATCGCGATGGATCAGCGCAACGCCGGCGGCCAGTCGCGTGCGCCGATCACCGCGCACGACGGCTGGGGCAGCTACACCGCCGATCACCTTGCTTTGCTCGATCATCTGCGCATCGACAAGTGCCATCTCTATGGCCAGTGCATCGGCGGGTCGTTCATCCTGAACCTGCTCAAGACCCAGCCCGAGCGCGTCGCCTGCGCCGTCCTGGCGCAGCCGATCGGCCGCGTCGGCGCGATGGCGCCCGGTCGCCCGGCCCGGTTCAACGGCTGGGCCGAAACGCTCAAGGACCACCCGGAGGCGACCCAGCCGGTGCTCGACGCGTTTTGCCACAACCTCTATGCGCCCGGTTTCACCTATTGCTGCGACCGCGAATTCGTAAAAACCGTCAAGACGCCGTGCCTGGTGCTGGCCGGCAACGACGAGGCGCACCCCTACCCGATCTCCGAGGAACTGGCGAAGCTGCTGCCGAATTGCGAGTTCATCGCCGATTGGAAGACCGGAGCCGCCCTCAATTCGGCCAAAGCGCGGGTCAAGGCGTTCCTGGACAAGCACACTCCGTCCCGGACCTAATGGCAAGCTTTCGGAGCGTTCGCGGCGAGGCTGCGATCGCTCCGGAAGGGACGGGGACACAGCTGCGAATTTATGCTTGAAAGCGCGCCGCCCGATGTTACTTTCATTATGAAAGTCACAAGGAGCCCGCGCCATGCAGCGCAAGAGCTATGGCAATATGCATTGTCCGATCGCCCGCAGCCTCGACCGGGTCGGCGAGTGGTGGTCGATCCTGATCTTGCGCGACGCCTTTTACGGGTTGCGCCGTTTCGACGAGTTTCAGAAAAATCTCGGCGTCGCTCCCAACATGCTGACCCGGCGGCTGAACGCCTTGGTCGCGGCCGGCCTGTTGGAGCGCCGGCGCTACCAGGAGCACCCGCCGCGCGACGAATATTTGTTGACCGAACGCGGGCGTGATTTCCGTCCGGTCTTGCTGGCGCTGCTGGCCTGGGGCAATCGCCATTTCGCCCCGGAAGGCGCCGCCGTGCAGCTGCGCAACCTGCGCACCGGCGCCGAGGTCGATCCGGTTGTGGTCGACGGCGCCACCGGCGAGGAGATCGCTGGCCCCGATTTTATGCTGGTTGCCGGACCCGGCGCCGATGACGGCGTGCGCCAGCGGTTGGCCGAGCGGGGGCGCCGGCCGTTTGCGCCGCGGAGCGAAGCATGAGCGCGCAAGTTCTCGACCGCGCGGCGGCGCGCGAGGCCACGCCCGACGGGCTGCGCGGCATTCTGGCGAGCCGGCGGCGGATCCGGGTCAGCCGGCGTCTGGCGCTCGCCTTCATCGGGCTGATCGCCGCCGGCGGGGCCGCCTGGTACGGCTGGGATTGGTGGCGGGTCGGTCGGTTTGTCGAAACCACCGACGACGCCTATGTCGGCGGCAACGTCACCACGCTCTCGCCGCATGTCGCCGGGTTCGTCGCCAGGATCCTGGTCGACGACAACGAGCTCGTGCGCGCCGGCCAGCTGCTGGTCCAGCTCGACGACCGCGACTATCAGGCCGGCCTGGCGCATGCCGAGGCGGTGGTCCGGCATCAGACCGCGGCGCTCGCCAATCTGCATGCGAAATACGCGCTGCAGCAATCGACGATTCGCGAAGCCGAGGCCGATCTACTGGCCAAGCAGGCCGAGGCCGGTTTCGCCCACCAGGACGCGGTGCGCTATCACGCGCTGGCGGTGTCGAGCTTCGGCTCGTTGCAGAACTACCAGCGGGCGTTTGCCGCCGACCAGAAGGCCGCGGCGACGGTGCGCGCCGGCGCCGCCGCGATCGACGCGGCCCGCCAGCAGCTCGCGGTGCTCGACACCGAGATCGCCGAAACCGAGGCGAGCCTGGCTCAGGCCGAGGCCGATCTGAAGAGCGCCCGGCTCGACCTCGGCTACACCCGGATCCGCTCCCCGATCGACGGCTATATTGGGGATCGCGCCGCGCAAATAGGTGCATATGCAACTGTTGGCGATGCCTTGCTCTCGATCGTCCCGGCGCACGGGCTTTGGGTCGACGCCAATTTCAAGGAGGACGAGCTCGCGCGAATGCGGCCGGGGCAGCGGGCGACGATCGTCGCCGACGTGCTGCCGGGGCACAGCTTTACCGGCCGGGTGCTGAGCCTCGCCCCGGCCACGGGTGCCATCTTCAGCGTGATCCCGCCGCAAAACGCCACCGGCAATTTCACCAAGATCGTGCAGCGCGTGCCGGTGCGCATCGCCGTGGCCGATGGCGAGGGAACCCTGGGGCCGCTGCGCCCCGGTCTGTCGACCACGGTCAGCGTCGACACCGGCCCGGCCGCGGAGGACCACCAATGACCGCGCCGGCGCCGCCCGCCGCGCCGAGCATCATTCCGTTCGCCGTCATGTGCCTCGGCATGTTCGTGGCATTGCTCGACATCCAGATCGTCGCCTCCTCGCTGCAGGACATCGGCGGCGGGTTGTCGGCGGCGCAGGACCAGATCGGCTGGGTGCAGACCGCCTATCTGATCGCCGAGATCATCGTCATCCCGTTGTCCGGCTGGCTGACTCGGGTGTTCTCGACCCGCTGGTTGTTCGCCGCCTCGGCGGCCGGGTTCACGCTGGCCAGCCTCTTGTGCGGCATCGCCTGGAGCATCGAGAGCATGATCCTCTTCCGGGCATTGCAGGGGCTGCTCGGCGCCTCGATGATCCCGACCGTGTTCACCTCGTCGTTCCACTATTTTCCGGGCCGGCGCCGGGTCTATTCGGCCGCGGTGGTCGGCGCCATCGCCTCGGTGGCACCCACCCTGGGGCCGGTGATCGGCGGCTGGATCACCGATACCCTCGACTGGCGCTGGCTGTTCTACATCAATCTGGCGCCGGGTCTGCTGGTCGCGGTCGCGGTGCCGCTCTTGGTCAAGATCGACCGGCCCGACCTGTCCTTGCTCAAGGGCGCCGATTATCCGGGCATGATCCTGTTGGCGGCGGCCCTCGGCACCCTCGAATACGTGCTCGAAGAGGGCGCCCGCTGGAACTGGTTCAGCGACGCGACGATCACCGCCTGCGCCTGGATCGCCGGGATCTGCGGCATCCTGTTTGTCGCCCGCAGCCTGACCTATGCGCAGCCGGTCGTCGATCTGAAGGCGCTCGGCAACCGCAATTTTTCGCTCGGCTGCCTCTTATCCTTCGTCACCGGCATCGGCATCTTTTCGACGATCTATCTGACGCCGCTGTTTCTGGGCTACGTGCGCGGGTTCAGCGCCTGGCAGACCGGGGTTGCGGTGTTCTCGACCGGGGCGGCCTCGCTCGCCGGGGTCCCGGTCTATGTCATGCTCGCCCGCAAGATCGACCTGCGTTGGCTGATGATGTTCGGCCTGGCGAGTTTCGGCGCCGGGATGTGGTCGTTCAGCTCCATCACCCATGATTGGGGTGCGGCCCAATTGCTGATCCCGCAAATCTTGCGCGGGTTTCCGCAGGTCTTCGCGGTGGCGCCCTCGGTCAATCTCGGTCTCGGCAGCCTGCCGCCGGAGCGATTGAAATATGCCAGCGGCCTGTTCAACATGATGCGCAACCTCGGCGGCGCCGTCGGCATCGCGGTCTGCGGCGCGATCCTCAACGACCGCACCAATCTGCATTTTGTCCATATCGCGTCGAACCTGACCCCGGCAAATGGCCCCATGGAGCAGCTGCTGCACGGCATGACGGGGCGCTACGCCGCGGCGCTCGGCAGCCCCGCCGCCGGCCACGCAGCTGCGCTGTCGCAGCTGTGGCAGCTCGCCTACCGCGAGGCCCAGACCCTGGCTTTTGCCGACGCGTTCCGCACGATCATGGTGGCGTTTGCACTCGCCACTCTCCTGGTGCCGCTGTTGCGCCGGGTGGCCGCGCCCAAGGCGCCGCCGGCGGACGCGCACTGACTCGGTCCGAGCCAATCTCCCGATCCACAATCGCAGGAGTTCACCGATGCGCATCCTCGTCGTCGGCGCCGGCGCCATCGGTGGTTATTTCGGCGGCAGGTTGCTCGAGGCCGGCCGCGACGTGAGCTTTCTGGTCCGCCCGGGCCGCGCCGCCGAGCTCGCCGCTATCGGCCTCGTCATAAAAAGCGCCAATGGCAATTTCACTCGGCCGTCGCCGCCCACCGTGCTGGCCGCAGACCTCGATCGGCCGTTCGATCTGATCGTCCTAAGCTGCAAGGCCTATTCCCTCGACGAGGCGATCGTCTCGTTTGCGCCCGCGGTCGGGCCCGACACGGCGATTCTGCCGCTGCTCAACGGCATGCGGCATCTCGATGTTCTCGACCAGCGGTTCGGCCCGGCGCATGTGCTCGGCGGCCAATGCCTGATCGCCGCCACGCTCGACGCCGAGCATCGGGTCGTTCATCTGAACCAAAACCACGAGCTGGTGTTCGGCGAGCGCGACGGCGCTCTGTCCGATCGGGTTCGCGTGATTGCCGCGGCGATGGACGGGGCCGGGTTCGAGCCCCGCGCCAGCCGGCAGATCCTCTTGGAAATGTGGGAAAAGTGGGTGTTCCTCGCGGCCTTCGCCGGCAGCACCTGTCTGCTGCGCGCGGCCCTCGGCGACATCGCCAATGCACCCGGCGGCACGGAAATCGTGCTCGGCCTCACCGACGAATGCCGGGCAATCGCCAGCAGCAACGGCTTTGCGCCGCGCGCGGAATTTATCGAGCGATCGCGGGCGATGCTGACCGCGGCGGGCTCGCCGCTGACCGCCTCGATGCTGCGCGACATCGAAAACCACGGCCCAATCGAGGCCGATCACATCATCGGCGATCTGATCCAGCGCGGCGAACGCAGCGGTGCCTTGCCGGCCGGCGGATTGCTGCAGCTGGCCTACACCCACCTCAAAGCCTACGAAGCGCGGCTGGCGCGGACGCGATCGAAACCCTGATCGCGGCGACCCGAGCCGGCGCCCCGAACCGCGCTCAGGGCCGGCGATCGATCTGCACGGTGGCGGTGGTTCCCGCGACCAGGCTGACGCCGGTCGGGACATCGTCGATATGGATCCGCACCGGCACCCGCTGCGCCAGGCGCACCCAGGTGAAGATCGGGTTGACCGAGGCCAGGCCCTGGGTTCCCGGCTGCGCATTGGCGACGTTGATCGCGCGGGCAACGCTGTCGACATGGCCGCGAATGAGCCGCCGGTAGCCCATCAGCTTGATTGTCGCCGGGTCGCCGACGCGGATCGCATCGAGGTTGGTCTCTTCGAAATAGCCGTCGACCCAGAATGAGTCGGCGTCGACCAGCGAGATGATATTCTGGCCAACGGTTGCGTAGTCGCCGAGCTGCACCAGGAGGTTGGTGACATAGCCGTTGACCGGGGAGCGGATCTGGGTGCGCTCTAGATTGACCCGCGCCTGGTCGAGATTGGCCACCGCCTGCTGGTAGTTTGCCTGCGCGGCGACGGCGTTGCTCTCAAAGGTCTGCTTCTCCTCGACGGTGGTCGACAAGGTGGTCAGGGCCTGCCGGCGCCGGGCCTCGCGCGCGGTGTTTTCGGCGCTGGCCAGCGCCTGCTGCACCGCCGCCGCGGCGAGGCTGACCGCGATCTTGTAGTTGGTCGGGTCGATGACCATCAAGAGGTCGCCCTTGTGCACGAACTGGTTGTCTGCCACCGGCAATGCCACGATCTGACCGGCGATTTGTGGCGCGATGGTCACGACATAGGCCCGCACCGTGCCGTCACGGGTCCACGGCGCCGCCATATAGACGTTCCACATGGCCCGGCCGAGGATGACCGCCGCCACGATTGCGATCAGCGTCAGCAACAGCGGCAGGATGCGGATGCGAGACCGCCGCCGGGGAGCCAAGTCGGGCGTGCGAAGCCGGTCCGCAGCGGGCGCGTCCGGCACGACGTCTTCGCGCGATCTCAGCTCGGTATCGGCCATTTCGCGACCAACAAAACCATCGACGAGAGCACGATCATGTAAACGGCGAACACGAACAGCGAAGGGTGCCAGACGTAACGCAAGAGGCCGAAGCGGGCGGCGCCCCAGCGAAGCCAGATTGTGGCAAACCAGGCGGCGACCATGATCACCGAGATCGGCGCGACGTAGACGCCAAACAGGTTGACCTCGGTGAACCTCACCCGGGCGCTCCTGCGTCGAAATAGGCGGCATGTTGGGTGAGCGCCTCGGAGATTGCAAGGATGAGGCCGCGCGCCCGAAGCGCCGCTTCGCCCGGATGCGCGGTCAGCGCCATCTCGACATTGGCAAGCTTTGCGGTGGCGGCGGCGCAGTCGCCGCGCGCGACGGCGTGGAGCGCCGCGTCGAGGCTGGGGCTGAGATCGAACCGGCGGCCGAGGTGGCGAAGCTGCACGATTTTCGTACCGGCCGAGAACGCCGCGACCAGCAACGAACGCGCGAGCGGCTGTGCCTGATCCGGCAGCAGCGCGAACCTGGCATACATGCGCTGCTCCCAGTCTTTGGGGGTATCCGGGAGCGGACCCGTCGCGAGCCGGCGCAGGTCGCGCAAGGTCAGCGCCAACAGCCGACGGGTGCGATAGGGCGGCGACAGCGGCGGCATCAAGCGAAACGAGAATGCCCCGCCGCCCACCCCGACAATGATGGCCAAGGCCGTATTGTAGAATTGCTGCGGGTCGTAGCTCATCGGATTGGTGGGGGCCAGCAGCGGAATAAAGACCGTCACCATCCCGGTGAAAATTGCTGGTTGCCACTGCAAGGCGAAAACCGTACCCAGCGGCACCAGCACCAGACCAATTATCAAGCTGAAAACGGCAAAGGTCTCCACATTCGGCAGCACCGCGAATTCGATGGTTGCAGCAATAGCCACGGCCACGAGGCAGCCAATCATAAAGCCGATCGCAATGGCATAGGCTTGCTCGGCGCGCGGCGCGAACAGGATTACGATGATCGCAGCGAAAGTGATCGCGTTGGCGCCGCCAGGCCATGCGGTGACAATCCAAAAAAGCGCGGCGGCGCCGATCACGACGAAGGCGCGTCCGGCATTGGCCAGCGGCCGCAGCCAATCGGGGATGCGCAGACGGCGGCTGCCGCGAGCGCGAGCAACCGGCCGGGCGGGATCGGCAACGAGCAGTGCCAGCGCGTCGAGCGCGAGCGAGATTCCGCCCAACGCTGCGGCCGCCTGGTCGGCGAGCAGCCGCAGCGACGGCGTGCCCGCGGGCAATGCGAGCAACCCCTCTTCCGCTGCATCGCACGCCCGGAGCAGGCGCGCGGGACCCGAAATCCAGCGTGCTGCCCCATCCTCCCCGGGCGTGCCGCGAAGTGGTTCCGGCACCTCGACCAGCACAGCAGCCGCCTCTCGCCGGGCTCTTTCCTGCGGTGATCGCGCCAGCACGACCGCCGCCATGCGCCAACTGGCGAGAGTCGTGACCAGACCGTCCAAAGCATTTTGCAAGACCGGGGAGTGGTAGCGGAGTTCCGAGGATTCGCCGAGTGCCTCGTCGATGACGGGGTCGAGCGCGATGACCCGGCGCAAGAACTCGCGCCGCACCGTCTGGGTGGCCTCAAATTCGGCTCCGGCGGTGGCTAATGTGCCGGCGAACCGGCTGCTGATCTCAGCCGAAATGGCGGCAACCAGAGCGGTAAGTCGGCGCCGGGCGCCCCCCAAATCGGTCAGCGCGAGGACCAGACCGGCGCAGACGATGCCGATGCAGATCTCGCTGGCGCGGGTCACCGCCAAGATGAAGGCTTGACCGTTGAGGCCGCCGACGGCACCGAGCTGGTCGCTGGCGATGATTGCGGCGGTGTACCCGGCCAGCGCCGCCGCATAAGCGGCAAAGTTGCGCAGGATCGTGGCGACGAGCGCACAGGCGGCGCCCCACAGCGCCAGGCTCACAAGAAAGGCGCCACGGTCCTGCGGGAAGCACCCGGTCATCACCACGATCGCCACAGCGCCGACGACGGTGCCGATCATGCGGAACCAGCCCTTGCGCAGCGAGGCGCCGAGATGCGGCTGGCAGACGATTGCCGCGGTGGTCCCGGCCCAAGACGGGGTATCGAGCTCGAGCCAGAACGCGACGTAGAGCGCCAGGCACACCGACGCCCACAACCGCAGGCCGAACAGCAAAGCCGGACCCGCGGCCCGCGCCGCCCGCCTCAGTCGCTCGACATCGATGCGGCCGCCCGATCGCGGCAGCGCTCGCCGGGCGGCGCTCGATCCCGAAGCTCCCGTTTCGGTCATTCCGCCACCTCCGGCATCGATGCCGTCCGGTCGATACGAGCCGGATTTAATCTGAATTGGTGCCGCCCAATCCGGATGCTACAGCCAATCGCAATCGCGTTGATCGGGCGGCGATCCGGGCATTGATCCATCCTCGGCGTTGGGCTATCTGGGGAGTGTGGGCTTCGCGGTTGACCCCCGTCGTTCTCAAGGAGAGACCATGCCCGAGCTATCTGTCCCAAGCCGGCCGATCCAGGGCCCGAGCGCCTGGCTGCGCGCCGAAATCCGCACCGAGGATTGGCGGGTCGAGCTCGACGCCGCCGCAATCGACGAGATTCGCCATGTAGTCGACGAACTGCGCGCCTACCCGCTGCCCGCGATCGTGCTCGCTCCGCAAGACTTCGCGATGCCGGCCTGCCGAAGGGCGATGGCACGGGTGCGCGACATCCTCGCCCGCGGCGTGCGTTTTGCCATCGTCGACCGGCTGCCGGTCGACGAGATGGATGCCGGCGAGGCCACCGCAATCTACTGGCTGCTGTCGAGCATGATCGCCCGCCCGGTCGCGCAAAAGCTCGACGGCACCCTCGTCTATGACGTGCTCGACACCGGGCAGCAGGCGTTGCCGGGATCAGGGGTGCGCCCGGACAAAACCAACATCGAGATCCGCTTTCACAACGATAACGCGTATAATAACACGCCGCCCGACTATGTCGGCCTCCTCTGCCTGCGCCGGGCGATGAGCGGCGGGCACAGCCGGGTAATCAGCTTCCACACCGCGCACAATGCCCTGCTAGCGCGCGCTCCCGAGCGCTTGGCGCGGCTCTACCAGCCGTTCTGGTTCGACCGCCAGCGCGAATTCCATGATGGCGAGAGCCCGGTGTTTGCCGCCCCGGTGTTCGAAACCGGCGCCGAGATCAGGGCGCGGTTCAGCGTGCACCAGATCAACAGCGGCTACGCGATGCGCGGCGAGCCGCTCGACCCGGCCGGCGCGGCCGCGGTGTCGACCATGCTCGGCCTCTTCGAGGACGACGCGCTGTCGATCGATTTCGACCTCGAGCCGGGACAGATGCAATTTGTCGACAACCGCGCGCTGGGGCACAGCCGCACCGCCTTTGTCGATCATCCCGAGCCCGCTTCCCGGCGCCACCTGGTGCGCCTGTGGCTGCGCGACGGCGGCCGCCGCGCCTATCCCGGCTGACCGGTAGCCGCGAGGGCCTCAAGCAAGGCGGCTGACGGCTCGGCTCCGCAGGAGGCGTTCGGCGCGAGACGGAGGGCGCTGAGCGCCCCCCGATCCGCGTTGCCGATCGCCTCAGGTGGACGGCGCCAGCACCCAGTTGGTGACGAACGCCAGGATATAGGGCCACGCGCCATTGTTGGCGACCGTGGCGGTCGCGCCATCGGCGTTGAAGGTGTCGTTCTCGGAATTGCCACCGGCCGAATGGCCAAACCCGAACGGGCCGATCAGGATGCCGCCACTGCTCTGCCATTGCGACTTGAGCTGCTGGGCGAACGAGCCGCCGGCGGTGACCGCCACGCTCGGCTGATAACCCACCACGATGCCGGTGATCATCCGCTGCAACTGGCCGCTGGGCCCGAAAAAGAACGTGTTGTTGGGCGACTGAAACCCGGAAAAGCCCTGGTTGTATGGGCCGTTCTTGCCGAGCACCGAGACGATGCCCTGCGTCCACCATTGCCCCGGTGCGACGCCGATCACCGCCAGATCGCCAAAGCTGAAATTCAGATCGTAGCTGCTGGCGAATTGCGAGGTGCTGACCGAGCTCCATTCGTTCCCGCCCCAGCCGCCGAAGAAATCGAAGATGCCGGCGACGCCGCCGCCGCCCCATTGCTTCTGGTAGTTGTATTGGGAGGTGGACTGGTTGACGGCAAACGATTGGGCGTTGCCGGCGACCGCCTTGCCGCCCGGATTGTTCCGGGTGATCTTGTTGACATAGTCGAAGGCCGCCTCGCTCATCGCCCAGCCGGCGGCCTGGACCGGCTGGTTGTTGATCGGGTTGGTGACGAAGGTCAGGTTGTTGGTATAGGCGTTGATCGCGTTGGTCACCGCCGTGCTCTTGCTGGCGAGATAGCTGTTGAGCCCGTTCTGGGCGTTGGTCAGCGCCGATTGCGCGGTGGCGATGCTGGTCTGGTACACCGCGCCCTCATTGGCGAGCCACTGGCTGAAGGTCTCCGTCGAGCGGTTCGATTGGACGAAGTTGCGGAAATTGGTCACCGCCGTCGCGGTGGCGTCGCCGACCATGCCGTTGGCGCGGTTGACCGTATTCTGCAGGCCGACATATTGCGGATCGTTGACCGACGGGAACGGGTTCAGCGCCGCGGTCAGGAACAGGTTGTAGATGCTGTCGAAGCCGGGCGAGGAGCCCCAGGAATTGGCGCTCGCGGTCGGGCTGCGCGGCACCTGGTTCAGCGCCATGTACTGCGGATAGGTCATGCCGGCGAGCCCGCCCTGGGTCCCGCCCCAATCCCAGATCTGGAACGGGCTGATGACCTGCGGGTCGCCGGGCAACTGGATTGCGCCTTGCAGCGCCGACAGGAATTGCAGGTAGAGATCGGTTGAGGTCGGGTTGGCCATCGGATTTGCTCCTCGGGAGGGTTGCGCCACGTCCCGAGGATGCCGCGTCGTTTCTTAACAAATCATTTTAGCGTCGTTACCGATACCTGAAGATAAGTAGAGTATCCTAGATAAAATGCAGTATTGCGAAACGCGTATCACGGCAATCAACGGCAGATAATATTGCTGATCTTGTTCAGCGGCGCGGTGGCCGGCCGATCGCCATCCCCGGGGTGCCGATAACGCAGATATGCGCCAAACCCGCCGCGGTGATACGCTCTCCCTCGAAAACGCGATCACGCTGGTCGGAGTGCCGATGACCCAGAGCCATGCCGCGAACATCGACCTCGCCGCCGCACTCGCCGAGGCCGAGGAGCGCTACCGCGCCGACAACCCCAAGAGCCTCGCCCAGCACCGCGCGGCCTGCGCGGCGATGCCGGGCGGCAACACCCGCGCTTCGGTCCATGTCAACCCGTTCCCGCTGACCATGGCGCGGGGGCAGGGGGCGCGGCTGTGGGACCTCGACGGCCACGAATACACCGATTTCCTCAGCGAGTTTACCGCCGGGATCTATGGCCACTCGCACCCGGCGATCCGTCGCGCGATCGAGGAGGCGCTCGACGGTGGGCTCAATTTCGGCGCGCACGGCGAGGCCGAGGCGCGATTTGCCGCGGCGGTGTGCGCCCGCTTTGCGTCGATCGATCTGGTGCGCTTTACCAATTCCGGCACCGAGGCCAATCTGATGGCGGTCGGCGCCGCGCGCGCGATCACCGGCCGGCCCAAGATCCTGGTGTTTGCCGGCGGCTATCATGGCGGCGTCTTCTATTTCCGCGGCCATGGCAGCCCCTTGAACGCGCCGTTCGAGTTTTTGCTTGGGCGCTACAACGATCTGGCCGCGGTCGAGGAGCTGGTCCGCCCGCACCGGGCCGAGCTCGCCGCGATCCTGGTCGAGCCGATGCAGGGCACCACCGGCTGCATCCCGGCCGCGCGCGGGTTTCTCGCCGGCCTGCGCGCGCTGGCGAGCGAGACCGGCGCCTTGCTGATCTTCGATGAGGTGATGACCTCGCGGCTGGCGCCCGGCGGCTTGCAGGAGGTGCACGGCATCCTCCCCGACATGACGACCTTGGGCAAATATCTTGGCGGCGGCATGAGCTTTGGCGCCTTTGGCGGGCGCCGTGATATCATGGAACGCTTCGACCCGCGCCGGCCGGACGCGTTCCAGCACGCCGGCACCTTCAACAACAATGTGCTGACGATGAACGCCGGCCTCGTTGGTCTGACCGAGATCTACACGCCAGAGCGCGCCCATGCCTTGAATGAATGGGGCGACGGTCTGCGCCGGCGGCTGAACGCGCTGGTGCGCCGGCACGGGCTCCCCATGCAGTTTACCGGCTTGGGCTCGATGATGTCGGCGCACATGACCGACCGGCCGATCCGCTCGGAAGAAGATGCCGCGCTCGGCAATCGCCAATTGGCCGATCTGTTCTGGTTCGACCTCGTCGCCCGCGGCCTGTGGTTCGCCAAGCGCGGCATGTTCGCGCTATCGATCGCCCTCGACGACCAGGACGCCGACCAGCTCGCCGACGCCGTCGAGGAATTCGTCCAAACCCGCGCCCCGCTATTCGCATAGAGGCTGCAAGCCGCTTTTGGCAGGGTGCTCGTTAGACCGCCACTTCCACATACTGGACCTGGCTCGTCGGTTGTGGAATGGGCGATCCATCCTCCCGCAGCCCGTTCAAGTGAAGCTCCACGGCTTTGCGGATCAGCTGCTCTGTTTTTTCCAGTGTCCCACCGGTGGCAATGCATCCGGGGAGATCCGGCACATAGGCGGAATAGTTATTGCCGGCTATCTCAACAACCACCGCATAGCGCATGGAGACCTCCGGCTGCTCGCTCGACCCGGGCGGTCAGACCTTCAGCACCTCGGCGCCGGGCGCAGCCTCCAATTCGCAGGCGTTCACGGTCATCGCCAGCATGCTGTAATAGCCGATCGCGCCGGTCAGCTCGATGAACCCCTCGTCGCCAAACCGCGCCCGCAGCGCCGCGGCGGTGGTGTCGTCGATGCGGTGCCGGCGCAACAACTGCCGGGTCGCGTCGACGATCTGCGCGTCTGGCGCCGGGATGCCGCGCGAATGGTTGTCGCGGATCGCGGCGATCGTCGCCTCGGGGACGCCCTGGCGGCGGGCGCTGCCGGCCTGCGCCCCCCAGACGTAAACCGCCTCGAACTCGCGCGCGACGGTCATCGCCGCCAGCACCCGCACGCGCATGTCGAGCGCGCCCTCGAAGCGCACGAAGGCGCCGAGATGCGCGAGCCGCCCGGCCAGCTCCGGGCAGTGCAGGAACATCGTGAACGGGCCCTGCAGGGCGCCGCGGCTGGCAACGATCGCCTCGACGATCGCCCGGTCTTTTTCGGCCACCTGCTCCTTATCGGTAATCAGCGCAAGCCTCGCCATGGTCGTTTCCTCCTCTGTTCGACGGTCCGATGCTTGGTCCTACTCCGCGGCCATCGCCGGCCGCTCGCCGAGGTGGCGCAGGCAGCGGTCGACCCACGCCTTGGTCAGCTTCTCCTGGACGCCATTCTGCGACAGGCGACGGCGCAATGCCGGGAAATCGACCTCGTCCATCTCCTGGTCCTGGTTGAAGCACGAAAACACCACGGTCTCGGCGCCGGTCACCGGGTCGCGGTGGCGCTGCAGGCATTGCGCGCAGATCTCCTTCATCATGCACTGCATCGGCGAGTTGATCGAGGCGATCGCCCGATGGCCGGGGCGAAAATACCCCTTGAGCTGCGCCCGGCGCGCCTCGGCGACGGCGTTCATCATGCCGTCGGAGCCGATCGCGACGATGCGGTCGATTTCGGCGAGCGGGATCGCCACCGGCCCCAGCGCGCCCGCGCCATAGGCCACGATCGCCTCGACGATGTTGCCGACAAAGGCCCGGTCCTGCTCCCGGCCGGGGGCGAAGCCCGGCGTCTCGTCGCAGCACCACACCACGCTGTCGGCCGAGCGCTCGATGTCCTCGACCTTGTAGCGATCGGCGATCGCCTTGTAGCCGGCGAAATAGAGCACGCGCGAGCCCTGCGCCCTGAGCGCCGCGGCGATCGAAAACAGCACCGCATTGCCGAGCCCGCCGCCGACCAGCAGCACGGTCTCGCCCGCCGGCGTTTCGGTCGGCGTGCCGGTCGGCCCCATCAGGATGACCGGCTCGCCCGGCTTCAGCAGCGCGCACAGATCGGACGATCCGCCCATTTCGAGCACGATCGTCGACAGCAGCCCCTGTTCGCGGTCGACGCCGGCGCCGGTCAGCGCCAATCCCTCCATTGCGAGCGTGGTGCCGTCGACCCGCGCCGCCAGGGTCTCGTAATTCTGCAGCCGGTAGAACTGGCCTGGCCGGAAGGCGCGCGCGGCCATCGGCGCCTTGACCACGATCTCGACGATGTTCGGGGTCAAGCGGACGACCGCGTGCACCCGCGCGCGCAATTCGTCGTCGAGCCGCACCCGCAACGCTTCGGGCGAGGGGGCCGTTGGCTCGAGCCGCGCCAGCATCCGGCTGACCACCGGATAGCCGAGCGTGGCCCCGCCCATCGCCTTGACGACGTTTCCCGAAAAGCTCGGGTGCAAATCGCCGAAAAAGCTGACGGCGCGCCCGTCCGCGCGCAAATATGTCAAGACCCGCACCGTCGAGGGCTTGGCCACCCGTTCCGGGGTGACCGGGTTGCCCGCCTCGTCGAGCGCCTGGAAATAGCGGCCGTCGAGTGTGATGTGGTCCGGGTCCTCGCGGCCGAGCACGGTGTTGGGCTGGGTCCCGGCGGCAACGAGGATCGTGCGCGCCGGCAAGACGAGTTCGTCGCCCGGCCCCTGGTCGGGCTCGGGCCGGTGCCCGCCGACTTCCTGCGAGCGATGCCGGGTCAGCCGCAACGCCGCCGCCTGGCCGAAGCGATCGACCTCGACCGCAGCGGGAGTCAGCAATTCGGCAAAGCGGATGCCTTCCTCCATCGCCTTGGCCACTTCCTCGTGGTTGAGGGTGTAGCTCGGCGCGTCAGTGAGCCGCCGGCGATAGGCGATCGTCACCCCGCCCCAGCTGTCGATCAGCTCTGCCAGATGCGGGGCGCGGCCGTCGCGGCGGGCCGCCTCGCGCTCGGCGCGGATCGCCCGGCCATGGGCGATGAATTCGCCGGCGGCCTCGCGCTCGGCCGCGTTCCACTGCCCATTGACCGCCGCCTCGCCGCGGTCGGCGACCAGCGTCTCGTAGCGCGACAGGAACTTTTCGACCTGCACCGGGTAATAGGCCAGCGACTCGGTCGCGGTATCGATCGCGGTCAGCCCGCCGCCGATCACAACGACCGGGAGCCGCACCGTCAGATTGGCGATGCTGTCCTCTTTGGCCGCCCCGGTCAGCTGCAACGCCATCAGAAAATCCGAGGCCTGGCGCACCCCGGGGGCGAGATTGTTGGCGATCGGGATCACCGTCGGCCGGCCGGCCCCGGCGCACAGGGCCACATGGTCGAAGCCGAGCGCAAAGGCGCTTTCGATCCCGATCGTGCCGCCAAAGCGCACCCCGCCACACATCGCAAATTGGCTGCGGCGCTCGAGCAGCAGCCGTACGATCTTCAGGAAATTCTTGTCCCAGCGCACGGTGATGCCGTATTCGGCGACCCCGCCAAACCCGGCCATGACCCGGTCGTCGAGCCCATCCATGAGGCGCGCCACATCGCGGATCGGCTCAAACGAGTGGCGGCTGCCGTCGAGCGCGATCCCGGAAATTTCGGCCGGCAGCGGCTCGAGTTTGAGCCCGTCGATCGCGGCGACGAAATGGCCGTCGTTGACCAGATGGTGGGCGAGAGTGAAGCCGGCCGGCCCGAGCCCGACCACCAGCACCTTTTTCCCGGTCTGCGGCCGGGGCAACGGCCGGCGCAGATCGAGCGGGTTCCAGCGGGTCAGAAGCGAATAGATCTCGAACCCCCAGGTGAGGCCCAGCACGTCCTTAAGGGTGCGGGTCTCGATCTGCGGGATGTCGACCGGCTCCTGGCGCTGATAGATGCAGGCCTTCATGCAATCATTGCAAATGCGGTGCCCGGTCGCCGCACAGATCGGGTTGTCGACGGCGACGATGGCCAGCGCGCCGAGGCTGTAGCCCCTGGCCTTGACCAGGTTCATCTCGGAGATCTTCTCTTCGAGCGGGCAGCCGGCGAGGGTGACCCCGAACACGCTCCGCTTGAACGCGCCGTCCTTCTCCTTGAGCCCCTTGGAGCAGCTGTCCTTGCCCTGGTTGTGGCACCAGATGCAGTAATTCGCCTGGTCGAGCGCGCCGATGAGGTCGGTGCCATGGTCGGTCAGGGCAAAGCCCTCGCGCTGCCGCCACTCGTCTTCGGGCAGCCGCAGCATTGTGACGCCGTGGCGCTCGATGGTCTCGACCGGCACCAGATGGTGCGGGTCCAGCCGCTGCGGCACCTTGAACAACACGCCGCGCCGGTGCTTTTTTTGGCCCTCCGGCGAAAGCGTGGCCCAGGCGGCATAGCGCTGCGCCAGATCGAGCGCCGCGGCATTGGCCGTCTCGTCGTCGAGCCACCGCGCGACATGCTCGGCGTAGCGCCGCTCCCACGCGGGGATTGCCTCGCCCGGCGCCGCACCTGTCAGCCGGTCGAGCTGTTGGGCGAGCTCCTCCCCGTTGATGGCCGCGGCGTCGGCTTCCCTGACCCCCTTGACCGCGCGGCGCTGGACGAACAGCCGCTTGACCGAATAGATCGGCGCCAATTCGTGATGCCGCGCCTGCAACGCCTGCACCTCTTCGGTGATCCCGAACAAGTGCCCAAGGAAATCCTCGACATGCGGCGCCAGATCAACCAGCAGGTCGGATTCGCCCGCATGCCCGAGCCCGTCCGGATCGCGCCGCGCCGTCATCAGCCGGCCGTGGATCACGGGATCGCTCTCCGCCAGATGCGCGGCAAACGCCCGGTCGAGCCGCACCAGCCCGTCGCGGTCGTGCAGGTCGGCGAAACAAAGCCCGTATTTCAGGACGAAATCCGTCATGGCGGTTAGTTAGGAGAAGGGAGGTCAGGAAGCCAGCCCGCAATTCGCCGCGACAGGGTTGCGCCGGCCGGACCATATGTAGGATGGGTTGAGCGGTGCGAAACCCATCACACCTCGATGCGATTGGCCGATGACAAACTATCGCCGAAATCTGAGATCCGGCGGCACCTACTTCTTCACGGCAAATTTGGCCGACCGAGAATCGCGCATGCTGACCGAGCACATCGGATCGCTGCGCGCGGCGTTTCGGCACACGCGGCTGCGGCAGCCGTTCACGATCGACGCCATCGTCGTGCTGCCCGACCACCTCCACGCGATTTGGACATTACCTGAGGGCTTGTCCGCTTTCGCGGTCCGCTCGAGCGGTTTTCGCCTCGGCGCTATTGAGCAGCGCGTTTAAGAGCACGTTGCAGCCGGCGGCGAGGTCGGCGGGCAGGGCGTCTTCGATCTCGTTGTGGCTGATGCCGTCCTTGCAAGGGACGAAGACCATGGCGCTCGGCGCCACCCGCGCCATGTAGACCGCGTCGTGGCCGGCGCCGCTGATGATGTCCTGATGCGCATAGCCCAGCGCCGCCGCCGCATCGCGCACCGCGGCGACGAGAGCGGGGTCGAATGGGGTCGGCGCAAAATACCAGAACTCCTTTACCTCGACGTCGAGCCCGCCGCTCGCCGCCGCGGCATCGGCGCAGGCCTGCCGCAATTCCTGGTCCATCGCGGTCAAAACCGCATCCTCGGGATGGCGGAAATCGACGGTGAAGAAAACATGGCCGGGGATCGTGTTGCGCGAGTTGGGGCTGACCTGGACAAACCCGACCGTGGCGCAGGCATGGGGGGCGTGGGCATGGCCGATGCGGTTGACCGCGTCGATCATCCGCGCGGCGCCGACCAGCGCGTCACGGCGGCGCGGCATCGGCGTCGGCCCGGCATGCGCCTCCTGGCCGCTCACGGTGATCTCGTACCAGCGCTGGCCCTGCGCGCCGGTGACGACGCCGATCGTGTCGCCGGCGGCTTCGAGGATCGGCCCCTGCTCGATATGCGCCTCGAAATAGGCGGCGACCCGATGGCCGCCGATGGGCTCGGGACCGGCAAAGCCGATTCGTTCGAGTTCGCCGCCGAGCTTGAGCTCGGGCGCAGTGTTGTCCGGCGTCGCCAGCGCCTTTTCCAGGTCGAACACGCCGGCGAACACCCCCGAGCCGACCATCGCCGGCGAGAACCGCGAGCCTTCCTCGTTGGTCCAGGCGACGATCTCTATGGGCGCCTCGGTCGCGTAGCCGAGATCATTGAGGGTGCGCACGATCTCGAGCCCGGCCATGACCCCATAGGCGCCGTCGAACCGGCCGCCAGTCGGCTGGGTGTCGAGATGGCTGCCGGTCATCACCGGCGGCAGGTCCGGGTTGCGGCCCGGCCGGCGGGCAAAGATGTTGCCGATCCGGTCGATTGTGACCGTGCAGCCGGCTGCCTCGCACCAGCGGATGAAAAGGCGCCTTGCCTCGCCATCGAGGTCGCTGGCGGCCAGCCGGCACACCCCGCCTTTGGGCGTCGCGCCGATCTGCGCCAGCTCCATCAGGCTCGCCCACAGCCGTTCGCCATTGACTTGGAGATTGCGCATGACTCCTCTCGCCGTGTGTCTGCACTGATGTAGCATACCGGCATGGACGATCCTTTCCGCCTGCAACGCTTCGTCGACGCCCAGAACCCGGTCTTCGCACAGGTCCACGCCGAACTCGGTCGCGGTCGCAAAGCGACGCATTGGATATGGTTCGTCTTTCCCCAGCTCGCGGGTCTGGGGCGCCGCCGGCTGGCCAGCGAATTCGCGATTTCCTCGCTGCAGGAAGCCACGGCCTATCTGAACCATCCGGTTCTCGGGCCGAGGCTCCGGGAATGCACCCGGCTGGTCAACCAAGTCGAGGGACGCAGCATCGAAGAGATCTTCGGCTATCCAGACGATCTGAAGTTCCACTCGTGCATGACCCTGTTCGCCCACGCTACCCCGGACAATCAGGAGTTCGAAGCCGCGCTGACCAAATATTTCGCCGGCGAATACGATCCCGCCACGATCGAGCGATTGCCGAGATCCGGCTGACCGGGAGCGCGGCGACGCTCACTCGCGATCGCCGTAGCGGATGGCGAGCACCTCGATCTCCTCGCGGCCCGAGGGCGCGCGCAATTCGACGATGTCGCCTTCGCGCGCCTTGATCAGGGCGCGGGCGATCGGGGAAATCCAGCTGACCTGGCCGCGCGCGAGATCGGCCTCGTCGATGCCGACGATCGTGATCGTGGTCTCGCCGCCGCGCGCGCCGGCATAGGTGACGGTCGCGCCAAAGAACACCTGGTCGCGTCTCTTCTGCTGCGCCGGGTCGACCACCTCGGCGTTCTCCAGTCGCTTGGTCAGAAAGCGGATGCGGCGGTCGATCTCGCGCAGCCGGCGCTTGCCATAGATATAGTCGCCGTTTTCCGAGCGGTCGCCGTTGCCGGCCGCCCAGGCCACGGTCTCGACCACTTTCGGGCGCTCGACGCGAAGCAGGGTTCGCAGCTCGTCCTGCAGCTGGCGCCGGCCTTGCGGCGTCATGTAGTTTTTAAGCCCGCTCGGGATCGCCGGCGCCCCATCGGGCGGATCGGCCTCGGGCAGATCGGCCTCGTGCTCGGCATCCTTGACGAAAGCTTTGCTCATCCGAGCACCGGCTCATCTTCGATGAGAGAAGGCTCTCGGGGCGGGCTTCCACCGCCCCACAGGCGCTTGGTCGCGATTTCGGCGCCTTGGGCCATGGCGGCAAGTTTTTTGAAGGAGATGTCGGGGTCGAGCTTGCCATAGCCGGCAAAGGTGCCGAAGCCGCAATCGCTGCCGGCGATAACCCGCTCGCGGCCGACGATATCGGCAAAGCGGCAGATGCGCTCGGCGACCAGATCCGGATGCTCGACATAATTGGTCGAGGTGTCGATGACGCCGGGGATCAGGATCTTGTCGTCCGGCAGCTTCGTCTCCTGCCACACCTTCCATTCATGCGCGTGGCGCGGGTTGGCGGCCTCGACCACCAGCGCCTGCGGCTTCGCTTTTATGAGGATCGGCGCGACCTTGGCAAAGGCGATGTCGTGGTCGTGCGGCCCCTCGTAATTGCCCCAGCAGATGTGGATGCGCGCCCGCTCGGCGGGCACGTTGCGCAAGGCGTGGTTCAGCACCTCGACATGGAATTCGGCGCGCTTGAGGAAATCGCCTTCGTCGAGGTCCTGAAAGCTGGTGTGATGCGCCATCGCCAGGTCGGGGCAATCGAGCTGCAGCACGAACCCGGCCTCGACGATCGCCTCGTATTCCTCCTGCATCGCCGCGGCGACGGCTTCGACATAGGCCTCGTGGCTCGGATAGTAGGCGTTGCTCTGGAACACCGGCACCAGACCCGGCGAGGCCGCGGTCATAAAGCCTTCGACCGCCGCGGCCTGGTCGAATGCCGCGCGCAGATTGGTGAGGTCCTGGCGCAATGGCTCGCGGTCGCGCCAGGCGATCGGGCCCACGCATTGGGCGCGGCGCGCGGTGTTGGCGCCGGTCATCCGCTCATAGGCGGCAGTGAAGTTCGGATGGTCCTTGGTGTCGAGCCGGGGCTTCGCCGGCTGATGGCCGCCAAACCCCGAGAGCCGGTCGGCGATATAGGTCGAATAGCCGGGCTTCGACATCTCGCCGTCATTGACGATGTCGACCCCGACCGCTTGCTGGCGGCGCACGATGTCGAGCACCGCCTGGCGCACCTGCCGGTCTAGCTCGGCCCGGTCGTAGGCTTCGCCCCGATCCTTGGCGACCAGCAGCCGGCGCAGCTCGGGCGGGCGCGGCAGGCTACCGACATGGGTCGTCAGGATGCGCTCTCGGCTCGTCTTCATTTCAAATCCCCCCGGTCAAGTTTTCTGCGTCGCAGCATGCGCCGCCAGGCACCGGCCGACAAGAGATCCGCCGCCACCGCCGCAAGCTGCGGTTGACCACCGCATGCGAAATCCTTAATTCATCTTGAGTTAAGGAAGGTTAACTAGCGGACGTGTGCGGCCGCCGAGCCGCAGCGAGCCCGAACCATCCGAGGGAGGAACGACCATGACGAGCGCATCATCGTCGCGCGCGCCGGCCGGCGCGCCGGCCGCCAACCGCTGGCTCCAGCTGGTCATCGGCATCGTCTGCATGGTGATGATCGCCAATCTGCAATATGGCTGGACCTTGTTCGTGCACCCGATGAGCAAGGCGCATGGCTGGTCGATCGCCGACATCCAGATCGCCTTCAGCCTGTTTGTGGCGCTCGAAACCTGGCTGACCCCGATCGAGGGCTGGATCGTCGACCGGGTCGGTCCAAGGAACGGGCCGCGGCTGATGGTGGCCTTTGGCGGCGTGATGATCGCGATCGCCTGGATCGTCAATTCCCGCGCCGACAGCCTGTCGATGCTGTACCTCGGCGCGGTGCTGTCGGGGGTCGGCGCCGGCGCCGTCTACGCGACCTGTGTCGGCAACGCCGTCAAATGGTTCCCCGATCGCCGCGGGCTCGCCGTCGGCCTGACCGCCGCCGGGTTCGGCGCCGGCGCCGCCCTGACCGTGATCCCGATCCGCGCGGTCATCGCAGCGCATGGCTATGCCGCGGCGTTTTTCTGGTTCGGGCTGGTCCAGGGCGCGGTCGTCTTTGTCATCGCCTGGGCGATGCGCGGGCCATTGCCGGGTGAGACGCCGGGCACCGCCGCCCCCATGCTGATGCAGACCGCCGAGAGCTATTCGCCGGGGGCGATGCTGGCGACCCCGGTGTTCTGGGTGCTTTATGTGATGTTTATCCTGGTCTCGGCGAGCGGGCTGATGGCGACCGCGCAGATCGCGCTGATCGCCCGCGACTATCATGTCGCCAACACCGTGCTGCTGCTCGGCGGCACCACGCTGACCGTGGCGTTGCTGGTCGACAATGTCGCCAATGGCGCGGCCCGACCGTTGTTCGGCTGGATCTCGGACCATATCGGCCGCGAATACACGATGGCGATCGCCTTCGGTCTCGGCGGGATCAGCTACTGGTTGCTCGGCGCGCTCGGCACCGCACCCTGGGCCTTCGTCATCTTCGCCGGGCTGATCTTTCTGACCTGGGGCGAGATCTTCAGCCTGTTCCCGTCGACCTGCACCGACAGTTTCGGGCCGAAATACGCGACCACCAATCTGAGCCTCCTGTACACCGCCAAAGGCGTGTCGGCGTTCCTGGTGCCGTTGGCGAATGTGATCAAGAGCGCAACCGGAAACTGGCATATGGTGTTCGTGGCCACGGCGATCATGAATTTCGTGGTGGTCGGGCTGGCGCTCTTCGTGCTGCGCCCGTTGCGCACGCGCTCGATGGCCGTGCACGTCTACCACCCCGCCGAGTGAGGGCGGGACTAGCGAGGTTCCAACCGATGAAACACAGCGCCGAGCGCATCCTGACGACCCATGTCGGCAGCCTGCCGCGCCCGCCCGACCTGCTCGAATTCCTCGAAGCGCGCGAGGCCGGCCGGCCGATCGAACAGTCGGCGTTCGACGCCTGTCTCGCCGCCTCGGTGCACGAGATCGTGAAGAAGCAGGTGGCGGCCGGCATCGACAGCGTGTGCGACGGCGAGCTCGGCAAGATCTCCTACACCTTCTATGTCCGCCACCGGCTCTCCGGCATCGGCGCCTTCCGTGGCGGCGACAACGACCAGCCGCCGCAAACCGCTTCCCACCGCGATCTCGTCGACCACCCCGATTTCCACGCGCGCCTCAACCAGAAGCGCGGCGGCACCTCATGGTTCAGCCGCGCGGTGGTGCCGTGCTGCACCGGCCCGGTCGCCTACCAGGACCGCCGGCCGCTCGCGGTCGATCTCGCCAACCTCGCCGAGGCCTGCGCCGCGGCCGAGCCCAACGAGGCGTTCATGAACGCCGCCTCGCCCGGGGTGCTTACCAAATTCGTGCCCGACCGCTACTACCGCGACGAGGACGCCTACGTCGAGGCGCTGGCCGATGCGCTGAAGGAGGAATACGAGGCGATCCACCAGGCCGGCTTCGTCCTGCAGATCGACGCGCCCGATCTGGGCTCAGCCCGGCACAATCAGTACCAGCACCTCTCCGACGACGAATTCCTGCGCGTCGCCGAGCGCAACATCGCCGCACTCAACCATGCGATCGCCAATATCCCGCCCGACGCGATGCGCATGCATCTGTGCTGGGGCAATTACGAAGGGCCGCACACCCACGACATCCCGCTCGCCAAGGTCATCGCAGTGGCGCTGCGGGCGCGGCCCTCGGGGTTGTCGTTCGAGGCCGCCAACCCGCGCCACGCCCACGAATGGGAGGATCTGCGCGACGCCAGGATCCCCGACGACAAGGTGCTGATCCCCGGGGTCATCGACTCGACGACCAACTTTGTCGAGCATCCCCGGCTGATCGCCCAACGCATCGCCAACTACGCCAATATTGTCGGCCGCGAGCGGGTCATCGCCGGCACCGATTGCGGCTTTGCCACCTTCGCCTTTGTCGACAATGCGGTCGCTCCCTCGGTGGTGTGGGCCAAGCTCGCGGCACTCGCCGAAGGCGCGCGCCTCGCCAGCGACCGGCTGTGGCGCTAGCAGGATCGGCGCGGCGGGGTTATCGCGATATTGTCGATGAGCCGCGTCCGGCCGAGATGGATCGCGGCGAGGACGCGCGCCGGCGCCCCGATCGCGGCGGTGACCGGTGCCAGGGTTTCGGCGTCGCGGATTTCGAGGTATTCGACCGCCAGCCCGGCATTTTCAAGTTCCGCCCGGCCGTCGCCTAGCGCCGCCGCCACCGCCGCCGGCTCGCGCGCCAATCGAGCGGCGGCGCCGTGCAGCACGCGGGCCAGCGCCGGCGCGCGCTGGCGCTCCTCGGCCGACAGGTATAGGTTGCGCGACGACAGGGCCAGCCCGTCCGGCTCGCGCACCGTCGCCACCCCTTCGATCCGCACCGGAATATCGAGGTCGCGCGCGAGCCGCCGTACCACCATCAGCTGCTGGTAATCCTTTTCGCCGAAATAGGCGTGGTCCGGCAAAGACTGGATCAGCAGTTTTGCCACCACGGTCGCCACCCCGTCGAAATGGCCGGCGCGGTGCGCGCCGCACAGCCCCTCGCTCAACCCGCCGACCCGCACCAGGGTCGAGAATTGCGGCGGATAGAT
>DASYNW010000076.1:0-20326 GCA_036008325.1 Allostellaceae bacterium | reverse complement strand
CCGAGTCAAAATGGAACGGCTTCTTCTTCAGCTCCAGGCGTTGCGTGATCAGATAGTCTGGCTCCCGAAGCAGAAAATAACATCCGGCGAGCGCCAGCAGACCGACCGGCACGTTGATAAAGAAGATCCAGCGCCACGAGTAGGAGTCGGTTATCCAGCCGCCCAGGGTTGGGCCGACGATCGGCGCAATCAAGGCAGCGAAGCCAAACAGCGTCATCGCTGCGCCCTGCTTTTCCCGCGGAAAGGCATCAAGCAATATGCCCTGACTGCTCGGCTGTAGACCGCCGCCCGCCAGCCCCTGGATCACGCGGAACAGGATCAGTTGGCCGAGACTGCCGGCCATGCCGCACAGCCCGGAGGCAATGGTAAATACCGCGATCGACGCCAGAAAGTAGTTGCGGCGGCCGAGATGCGCGCTGAGCCATCCGGTAATCGGCAGGATGACGGCATTGGCGGCGAGATAACTGGTGATAACCCACTCGCCGTCATCGACCGTCGCCGACAGTCCGCCCGCGATATAGCGCAACGCGACCAGCGCGATCGTGGTGTCGAGCACCTCCATGAAAGTCGGCACCACGACGACCGCGGCGACCAGCCAGGGGTTGCCTGCCGCGGCGGATCTCCGGGGCGAAAGCGCCGCGACCGTCATTTATCGGCGCCGGGTGAACTCCCGGGTGAAGCGAGGGTAGGTGTCTGAGGCAGAACGGTTTGGAGAAACTTCCCGGCATCGGGCCCGGTGGGCCGCTTGTTGATGTAAACATAGGGGACAACGGATGTGCCGGTGAACAGGGTGTCCTTGTCTGGGTTATATCCTACGAGATCAATCCGGACCGGCAGCCGCTGGACCACTTTGACGAAGTTGCCGGTCGCATTCTCCGCCGGCAGCAACGCCAGCGTCGATCCGGTCCCCATCGTAAAGCCGGAGACCCGGCCCTTGAACACGCGCCGCCCACCATACATGTCGACATAAAGATCAACAGGCTGGCCGATGCGTATGTAGCGCAGCTCGGTCTCCTTGAAATTCGCGTCGACCCAGATCTCGCGCAGCGAGCGGATCGCCATCAAATTCTGACCGACTTGAACGTAATCTCCTGGATTGACGTTGCGGCGGGTGACGACGCCGTCGATCTTGGCGACGATATCGCAATAACGAAGATTTAGTTCAGCCTGGGCGAGCTCCCGTTTGGCGAATTCGAGCTTGGCCTCGGCCTGCTTGACAGCTGGAGCCTCGGTTTCGAGCCGGGCGAACGTACGGTCGATGTCACCCTGTCTTGCAAACGCCTCGACCATCCGCTTTGGGGTCTGGTCGTAGGATTCGATCACACCGAGCCGAGCCGCACTCTCGATCAGATCCGCCTGCGCCACGAGGACGGAAGAAAAGGTCTGATCGAGATCCGACGGGACTTGGTCAAGACCTTTGCCGCCAGCGGGTTGCGCCGGCAGTCCCAAAGACGCCCGAACCTGGTAAACTTCGGCCAGCGACTCGGTGACCTGTGCGCTAGCGGTCGATACGGCTCTTTGCGCCCGATCGAACTCCTGGCGGCTCTCGGCCGGCGTTCCCAGCAACCGCTGCGCCCGATAGAAATCGGCTTGCGCGAGCGTCAAGTCAGCCCGGCTCTTGTCGAGAGCGGCTACCCGAGCACGCAGAAGCGCGATTTTGTTGTCGACATCCTGTACGGCGTCCTGCAATTCCCAGTGCCGGGCGCGTGCTTGTGCTTCGATATCGCGCACCGCGGCTTCAGCCGCGCGCAGGTTCGCAGCTGCGGTATCGACGGCCGCTCTTTTCACAGCAACCGCGTCCTCAAACGGCTCCTTGTCGAGTTTGGCGAGAAGCTCGCCTTTTTGCACACGGTTGTTGTCATCCACCAGGATCCGGGTGATCTGGCCGGCGACCCGGGGCGCGACGAAGGTCACATGGCCGTTGACGTAAGCGTCATCCGTCGAAACGGTGTTGAGAGATGCGCGGATCCAGGGGATGCCGAATACGAAAACGGCTGCCAGAATTAGGGCGCCTAGCAAGCCCATCAGCAACCTTCGCCTCCGCATGGACTGGCGGCCCGATGGTAAGGCTATCGGCGAAGATTTGGCATCGTGCTCAACTGAAACGCCTTCACCGGGCGAGCGCGCGTCTATCCGACTTGACTCGTCCCTATTCGTACCCTGCTTCTCGGTTATCTCACCGGGCATGGCATGTTCCCCTCACCATGCTGCGGAACGATCCATCGACAGGCATGTCGAAGCCGGACCGTCGCGTGTGCAACGCTAGCCGATTTCCACGTCCCGAGATAGCCGGTCACAACGCTTAAGAACGAAGCCGCCGGGACCGGTGCCGGCACGGGCCACGGCACCTATTCCCGCTCCGTCCAACCCTGTTCCCGACGGTCGCCGACATCGGGCTCCAGTTCTCCGATTCTGGTCAGGTCCAAAACCGGCGTGCCGTCCTCTGCCGTCGGTCAGGGCATACGCATAGCGCATGCGGAAGCGTATGTCCTCCGCTGCATAGTTGCGGATGTCGTGCACCGTTGCCGCGAGCGTCGGCTCGCGCGCCTCGAGTGTCGCGAACACTTGCGCGTCCGTCTCTTCACACGGAACCAGGCCCACTTGAGCCGAGAGCTGAGGCGCCCAGCGTTCTCGACCTGGTCCTACTTATCGTGCTATCCCGCCTGTTTTATGGCGTCATCCCCTGATCGTTCCGCGGCCTGCTGCGCCAACCGGCGGCAGCCTCCGAACAAGCCAACCTCCCACACAAGAAGTTTCTGAGAATGCCATCTGCGAACAGCAGCCACGCCCGACCGGGCGATTTTACCACCGGCCCGCGGGTGCCGGTGATCGCCGCCGCCGTCGCCACCGCCGGGGTGGTCGCCGGGTCGTTCTGCTCCGGCTGATCCGGCTTAGCACGAACCTCGCTTATTTCGGCCGGTTGACGTTGGCCGATCTCGATCTGGCGCATTCCCCGCTCGGTCTGTGGGTGGTGCTGGTGCCGGTGGCCGGCGCGCTTGCGGTCGGCATGATGGCGCGCTTCTGCAGCCCCAAGATCCGTGGCCACGGCATCCCCGAGGCGATCGAGGCGATCCTGCTCGGGCGCTCGCGGCTCGACCTCAAGGTCGCGATCCTGAAGCCGCTGTCGTCGGCGATCGCCATCGGCACCGGCGGCCCGCTCGGCGCCGAAGGGCCGATCGTCATGACCGGCGGCGCCATCGGCTCGTTGATCGCCTAGCTGCTGCCGGTCAGCGACAACGAGCGCAAGACCCTGCTGGTCGCTGGCGCGGCGGCGGGGATGACCACCGTTTTCGGCACGCTGATTGCCGCGATCATGCCGGCGGTCGAGCTGTTGTTGTTCGAATGGACCCCGCGCAGCTTCATCCCGGTCGCCGTGGCGGCGATCGTCGCCGCGGTCGAGCGCAGCCTGCTCCATCTGCCGACCCCGCTCTTCCCGTTCTCTGGCGCGGTCGATATTTCGGCGCTCGGGCTGGCCTCCTGGGTGCTGATCGGCCTCTTGTCGGGGTTGCTGTCCGGGGTGCTGACCCAGCTCGTCTATGCCTGTGAAGACGGGTTTCTGAAATTGCCGATCCACTGGATGTGGTGGCCGATGCTGGGCGGCCTCGTGGTCGGCATCGGCGGCTTGGTCGGGCCGCAGGCGCTCGGCGTCGGCTATCACAACATCCAGGCCATGCTGCAAGGCACGTGCTGCCGACGGGGGCGCTCCTGCTCCTCGTCGTCAAGGCGATCATCTGGTCGGTGGCGCTCGGCTCGGGCACCTCGGGCGGGGTGCTGGCGCCGTTGCTGATCATGGGCGGCGCGATGGGAACCGCACTCGCCGGGTTTCTGCCGGCGGGCAGCCCGGGCTTCTGGGCCTTGCTGGCGATGGCGGCGACCATGGGCGGCACCATGCGCTCGCCGTTGACCGCGACCTTTTTCGCCGTCGAGCTGACCGGCGACACGCATGTGCTGCTGCCGCTGATCGCTGCCTGCGGGACCGCGCATGCGGTGACGGTGCTGCTGATGCGGCGCTCGATCCTGACCGAGAAGGTGGCCCGGCGCGGCCATCATCTGGTGCGCGAATACCGGGTCGATCCGTTTGCCCTGACCCGGGTGCGCGAGGTGATGACCACCGCCGTCGAGAGCGTGCCGGCGACGATGACCCTGCATGGCGCCGCGCGGTTCCTGATCGATCCGGCGACCACCCATCCGAGCTTTCCGGTGGTCGATACCGAGCAAAAGGTCGTCGGCGTCATCGATCCGCCGGCGGTGCTGCACTGGCGCCGGGCCGGCATGCGCCGCACCAGCACGCTCGGCGAATTGCTGATCGGGGCCAAAATCGCGCTCGCCCACCCGGATGAATATCTGGAAAGCCTGGCCGACCGCCTGACCGCTGCCAATGTCGCCCACCTGCCGGTCGTATCGCGCGAGGATGGGCGGCTCGTCGGCTATATCGGCTGGAAGGATCTGATGCGGGTGCGGGCGAAGCTGCAGGCAGAGGAACGGCAACGCACGAGTTTTTTTCCGGATCCGTCCGGCCTCGGCCGACTGACCCGCGCCCGCAGGGCGATTCGGGCCGTCGATCCGGAATTGACCGAGCCCGAACCCGTCGCGTTATTTGATCTCGGCCGGGCCGAAGGCGCTGAGCTGCGGCGCGGCCGGGGCAGTGGTCCGGCTCGCCGGCAGGTTCCTGCTGTCAATCATATTGACCAACCCGGCGAAGTCGAGGATGCCGAGCCCGATCGCGACCGCCAGCAGAAACGGATTGATCCGGCCGGCGAGCCGGTCGAGCCGACGGATCACCCGCGCCAGCGAGGCAGGGTCGTGCCGGAAAATCAACCGCAATTTGGCGCCCTCCCGCTTCGCCTGGCGGGTTCGCACGCCGCCACAGCTTTGGCCGGGAATATACCGCAAGGCCGGCGAGAGGCTTTGCGCTGGAGCAATAATAAGGAGCAGCCTTGCCGACGCGGGCTGCGCCGGGATTGCCGGGTCACCCGAGCGAGCCGGGCTGCGCTGGAAAACCCGGCAGGCGAAACCTGCCCAGATAACCTTGCTCGAAATCGGCGAGTGTTGCGAGCGCGTCGATATCGTAAATCGTCACCCATTGATCGGCGATGCCGACGAGCCCGTCTTCGCGCAGCCGCCGCAAGGTGCGATTGACATGCGGCAGGCTGAGGCCGAGCGCGTCGGCGATCAGCTCCTGGGTCAGCGGCAGGTGGAACGAGCGCGGTTGCGCCAGGCCCACGGCCTGTAGCCGGGTCAAGAGCTCGAGCAGGAAATGGGCGACCCGCTCCAGCGCCGAGCGCCGGCCGACATCGGTCAGCCGCTCGGCATACATCGCCGCCTCGCACGAGAACGACCACAGGATGGCGGCGGCGAGCCGCGGCCGCTCGGCAAACAGCGCGAGCAGCCTGGCAAACGGAATGGCGGCGACCAGGACCTCGCCGATCGCCGCCACCGAATAGAGCGCACGCTCGAAAAAGCAGGCGGGAAAGCCGATGAAATCCCCGGCCAGGGCGATGTTGAGGATCTGGCGGCGCCCGTCGTGGAGAATGCGATAGCGGATCGCGGCGCCCTCGATTATCACCAGAAGCGAATCGTAATGCCGCCCCTCGCTGACGATCTGGCGGCCGCGGCGAATGCGGCGGGAGGTTGATTGCAGCGCCGCCAGGATTTCCTCTTCCTCGGCCGACAGCGCCGCGAACCGGGCGAGCTTTCGGTTGAGCGCGGTCATCGGCATCGGGCGGACCGGCGCATCCAAGGTCATCTCCCGCCTCATCGCCAGCAAGGGCGAGGCTAGGCGGCGCCTGCGGCGATGTCAAACGCGGGCCGCCGCCCGATCTGGGAAACCCGGCCGCCGCCATGGCGTTATGCCGGGCGATTGACTACCATCGGAGCCTCGAGATTGCGAGCGAGATTGCCAGGGAGGATTCGCCATGGCTGCCGACCCCAACCGCGTGATCCTGACCGGCGAAAATCCGTTCATCCGCCTGAGCGCCGCCGCCGGCGGCCCGCAGACGACGAATGCGAGCTTCTGGCGCATCATCGCCTGCCCGAAGGGGCCGGGGCATGTGCTCTATCTGAAGAGCGAGCTGACCGACAACCGCTGGCGGATCTACTCCGACAATATCGCGATGGCGCGCTGGCTGCAGGTGACGGTGCAGGGCATGCTCAACGCCGAGACCGCAGACAAGGCGATCCCGGTCACCGAGGCCGAGTTCGTCAAATCGGGCGACCCGCACTATTTCTGGACCGAGCGGGTGGTGTCGAGCGACGAGGACATCAGCCTCACCTGGTACGAGATCGGCGACCCGATGCTGATCCACACCCAGCCCAACGAGGGCGGCCGGCGTTATGGGGTGTGCAGCCTGTTGATCCCGGCGCTCGGCGCGCGGCTCACGATCGACGGCAGCGACGCCGCCGGCCAGCCCTGGCCGGTCGAGCGCGAGGGGCGGCCGTTCAGCACCTGCGCGCTGGCGTTTTCGGAAAGCTGGACCGAGCCGCGCTAGGGACGCCGATGACCGTCGCCCGCGATCTGGCTGGGTTTCTGGCCCGGACTGCCGCCGCCGACCTGCCGGCGCAACCGATCGACCATGCGGCAATGCTGATCGCCAGCACGATCGCCAGCGCCGCGTTCGGCCGCGGGCTCGATTCGGCCGCGATCATCCGCGACCTGGCGCGCGAGCGCGGCGGCCGGCCCGATGCGGCGGTGTGGTTCGAGGCCGGCGTCAAGCTGCCGCTCGCCGAGGCGGCGCAGGTCAACGCGGTGATGAGCGACGCCGCGGCCTGCGACGACAGCGATCTGCGCAACATCGTCCATTGCGGCACCCCGTTGACCGCGACGAGCCTCGCCATCGCCGAGCGTACCGGCGCCGGCGGCGAGGACGTGCTGGCGGCGATCGTGCTCGGCTACGAGGCGGCGGGGCGGATCGGCGAGGCGATCACACCGGGGTTCCGCCGCCAGGGGTTTCACGGCTGCCTGGTGGCGATTTTCGCCGCCGCGGTCGCTGCCGCACGGCTGCTGCGGCTCGATGCGGATCGCATGGCCCAGGCAATTGCGTTGTCGGCGACCTCGATCGGCGGGCTCGCCGCCGCGGCCAACACCAGCGTCGCGCGCGAATACCATGCCGGGCTGGCGGCGAAGCTCGGGATCGACGCGGCGCTCGCGGCCGAACGCGGCTTCAAGGCCGAATTGGGCATCCTCGAAGCGCGGCACGGCTTTTTCGCGGTCTATGGGGAGGTCGACCCCGCCGTCGCGGCGGCCGCAATTCTCCGCGATCTCGGGCAATCGTGGGATATCGTCACCGACATGGCGGTCAAGCTCGTTCCCGGCGGCCATCCGCATCATGCGCTGGCCGAAGCCGCCGCCAACGCCGCGCGCGAGGGCGGGTTCGCGCCCGAGGAGATCGCCAGCATCACCCTGTCGCGCCCCGGTGTGACCGCGCTCGCCGAACCGCTGCATCCGGCCGATCTGATCGGCATGGCGCACAGCCCGGGCTATTTCCTCGCCGCCGGCGCCGCCGACCGCGATTTCTCGTGGGCGCACGCGACCCCGGCCAAGATCGCCGATCCGGCGATCCATCAGCTGATCGACAAGGTGCAAGTAGGCCCGCCGCCCGCGGTCGATGCCGCGCGCTACCGGCAGGGCGCCACGGTAACCATCCGCACCAAGGACGGCAGGTCCGCGACCAGCACCGTCTTCGCGCCAAAGGGGGCGGGAATGCTCGGCATCGCCTGGGCCGACATCGACGCCAAATACCGCGCCCTGGTGCCGCATGCGCGGCTTTCCGGCGAGCGGATCGAAGCCAGCCTCGCGCTCGTCCACGATTTCCGCGGGGTCGAGCGGGTGTCGGCTCTGACCGAATTGCTCGGCGTCGCCAATTCACTGCGGGAGGCTGCATCGTGACCGCCGGCCGCCCGGCCGAATGTTTTCGTCGCGGTCGCACGATTTAACAGCCGATTGCCCGGTGGTCCACGTGATCACCGGCCTCGAGCTCGGGGGCGCCGAGGCGCTGTTGCTCGAACTGTGCCGCGAGGATCGACGCCGTGGCCGGGCTACGGTGGTGGCGAGCCTCTTATCCGAGGGCCCGATGCGGCGGCGGTTTGCCGAAATCGGAGTCGAGGTAGTCGGGCTCGGCATGCGGCGCGGCGTGGCCGCGGCCACCGGGCCGATCCGGCTGGCGCGGCTGATCCGCCGGCGGCGGCCGAGGATCGTCCAGGGCTGGCTCTATCACGCCAATCTGGCGGCGCTGGCGGCGAGCTGGCTGGCGGCGCTGTGGCCGCGCCCGAAGCTGGCCTGGAGCATTCTCGGCGCGGTCCCCGATTTCGCCCGGTATCCGCCGCGACTACGGCGCGCGGTCGGGCTCGGCGCGCGGCTGTCGCCCTTGGTCGACGGCATCCTCTACAACAGCCGGGTGGCGCTCGACGAGCATGCGCGGTTCGGTTTTCGAGCGCGGCTCAGCCGATTTTTTCCGAACGGCGTCGATCTCGCCAGGTTCCACTCGCAGCCCGGCTTGCGAGAGGCGATACGGCAGGATCTCGGCCTGCCCGACGACGCGGTGGCGGTGATCGCGGTCGGCCGCAGCGACCCGATGAAGAACTGGCCGGGCATGCTGGCCGCCGCCGAGGCGGCCGGGCATAACGTGTGGCTCATTGCGGTCGGCGACGGCACCGAGCGGCTGCCGGCTGGGTCCCGGCGCCTCCTGCTCGGGCGCCGCGATGACATGCCGGCGCTCTACGTCGCTTCTGACATCTTCATGCTCGCCTCCGACTTTGGCGAAGGCACCTCGGTGGCGCAGATCGAGGCGATGGCCTGCGGTCTGCCGGTGGTGGTGACCGATGTCGGCGACAATGGCTTGGTCGCCGAGGGCGCGGGCCTCGTCGTCCCGCCGCGCGATGCCGCCGCCTTGGCCAGGGCCTTGGCCGAGCTTGTCGCCGACCCGGCATGGCGCGCCCGCGCCGGACAGGCGGCGGCAGCGTGCGCCTCGGCCCGGTTCGGCGCCGACCGGCTCTATGCCGGGGTGGCCGAGTTCTACGACGCGCTTTTGGCGGGATCGTCGCTGAGCGGCCGCTTGCCGGGCGCGGGCTGGAACCAGCCGGAATAGCGTGGTAGATCAGCCGCCTCGACGCAGCGCCTTCGAGCCGCCTATCAGATGAACCGCCTTCTGCACCTCATCTACCGCATCATCAGGTACGGATATTTCTCGATATTCCGGGCCGTGTTTGCGACCTATTACCTGTTTGTCTATTTTCTTTCCGAGCGGCCAAAGGCCCGGCGGCGCGCCGGGCTGCGCGAAACTTCGGGACACGCCCAGCAAACCGGCTTCTGGTGCATCTTCGCGATCAGCCAGCGGCGCCAGGTCTCGAAGAATTTGCTCGCCGCCCTCGATTGCTTCCGGGAACAGGGGTACGACGTCATCCTGATCAATAATGGCGGTCTGGCGCCGGAGCTGGTCAGCGCCTATTCGCCATATTGCCACTCGGTGATCGAGCGTCCCCATGGCGGCCGCGATTTTGGCGGCTATCAGTGGGGAACCGAATTTCTGCGCGGCCGCCGCGGCGATCACCCGATCGTGCAAGTCGTCTATTGCAACGACAGCAATTTCATCCGGCCCTCGACCTTCGCCCAGCTGCTGGGTCGGATCAAGCAGATGACCGATGATTACATCGGCATCACCGAGGTATTTCAATTTCATTATCATGTGCAGAGCTGGTTCTTTGTAATTTCCGGCGGGGTGTTTATCTCTCCGATGTTTCAACAGTTCTGGGAGAAATATGTACCGTTGTCGTCGCGCCGGCACAGCATAAATCGCGGCGAGGCGGGCATCGCCAAGCACCTGCTGCAAAATAATGTTTATCCGCGTCTTCTCTACACACATAACACGATTGTCGATCTGGTTTGCGACGGCACCTTGCCGGAGGTGCTCGAGCGGATCTCAAGCTATTTCAATCCCAGCGAGTATGATCGTTTGGCGCCCACCATGAAGAATGACATGGCATTGCAATTGGCCGGCGAGTCCAACGTAATGGCGATGCTGAAGCGCGGTGTCATGGAAAAAGTGACGCTGTCGAACACGGTTCACGTGACCAACCTGCTGTTGCTGAAATGCTCTGGCTTTCCGTTTTTGAAAAAAGACCTGGTGTACCGGGCGTTATATTTTTTCCCGCAGGTGGAAAACAGCTTGAGCCACTGGATCGGCGAGGATGCCGAGCAGTTGCCGGAGATCCTCGGGCATTTTCGTGCGCGCGGCTCGTTGCGCTGGCAGCACTCGCCGGCGGCGATCCTGGCGCGCATGGGGCTGATTTGACGGGACTGATTTGACCGGATCGCTCAGGGTCGACGCCTTTACCGGCGGCGTATCGGCATCCTCGGCGCGCTTTCGGGTGCGCCAATACATCCCGGTGCTGGCGCCGCTCGGGATCGACATCGTCGAGCGCAGCCCGCGCCTCGGCTCCTATCCGCCGCCGCGGCATTGGCAGCGTCCCGCCTGGGCCTTGGGTTCGCTGGGTCAGCGAATTCCGGACATCATCGCCGGGTGGAACGCCGACGTCACCCTGCTGCATCGCGAGATGATCTCGACCTTGTGCACCTTCGAGGGCTTGACCCGGCGGCCGCGGCTCCTCGATGTCGACGACGCGATCCATCTCTACCGCGGCGGCTGGGCGGCGCGGAAGCTGGCCAGGCTCGCCGATCTGGTGGTCGTCGGCAATAACTGGCTGGCCGAGGCGTGGCGGCGCTGGAACGGGGAAGTCGAGGTGCTGCCGACCGCGGTCGATACCGCGGCCTACCGGGTTGGGCCGTTGCCCGAGCGTCCCGCCATCGGCTGGATTGGGTCGGCCGGCAATCTGCGCTATCTGGAGGGCATCGCCCCGGCGCTCGGGTACGTCGCCCGACGCTTCCCGGACGTGTCGATCGCGGTCTGCTGCGAGCGGGCGCCCGACCTGCCGGGCCTGCCGGTCCGCTATGTGCCGTGGTCGGCGGCGGCCGAAGCCGATTTCCTCGCGTCGATCACGCTGGGCGTGATGCCGCTCGACGACGGCCCGTGGGAGCGCGGCAAATGCAGCTTCAAGATGCTGCAATACCTGGCCGCCGGCCGGCCCTGCGTGGTCTCGCCGGTGGGCATGAACCGCGAGGTTCTGGCGCAGGCCGAGATCGGGCTCGCGGCCACGACCCATGCCGAGTGGGTCGCAGCACTCTCGGCCATTCTCGCCGATCGCGCGGGCGCGCAGCGATTGGGCGCCGCCGGACGGGCGTTGGTCGAGGCACGCTACAGCCTGGCCGCCCTGGCGCCGCGCCTGGCCAGCCTAATCCGCCATCTCGCCGCCGCCGCGTGATCCGTCGCCAGTCGCGCTCGCTCCTGTTCCTCCTGTTATTTGCAGGTTCATATATCAGGCATTCGCGCTCCACCACTCCTCCGCCGCACCCAACCCATGGCGCCGCAACGGAACGTGGAGTACGATGCAATGATGGCAATTTGATCGTCGCGCGTTGGGAATAGTCGCAGCGGGAAAAGCCGCAGAGGCTGAGCAAGCATCCGGATCAAGGTAAAATTCGGCAAATTCCCCTATCGTCTTCCCGGCGCAGGCCGGGACCCATTCCTCCACCGCTCGGAAATTTCAAGCAGTGGCAATGTCATGCTAGCTATCCGCTCGTTCCGCGGACGCGTGGGCCCCGGCCTTCGCCGGGGTGGCAAGTGAAAAGGTCCAGCGTTCGAGAATAGCTGCTCAGCAGCGGCAGCACGACGCTCCCGATTGACGTGATCGGCTTGCCTTTCCGCCACGCGATGCAACGCCGGTCGCCGCGATACCCGGCGGAAGGCGCTGCGCTTTTCCGCCCCACGCTTGCTGTATCCCCATCGTAGATGCGGGCTGGTTCGCCTTCAAAAACAATCGGTTTTTAGAACCGTCCAAGCGCGAGGCCGCTACAAGACGTAGAGATCACTTTGACCCGATGCCAGGCAACACTATCTATCCATCCTTGTTGAGCACCACCTCAATACCCAACGATTTCAAGCGCTGTATCAGATGCGGATGCGTGGCAGGAACAACACCGTCGTGATTGGATTTTTCGCATTCACGGCATATCATCAAATCCTGCCATCCCGGGATTGGCCTCCCTTCGTAAACGTGTGGCCCGAACTTAAATGGCTCGTCGCACACGCAGCAATCATATTTTGGCATCAAATTTTCCTATCTACTCTGCTCGCATCCAACGTCCGGATATTATTGAGTTTTATCCTCCTTTTGCCATGCAAATATCTGATGATTGATGGATTCCAACATCGCTTTGCACATTAGAGTTCTGATAATCGCTTCCGGAGAGTCCCGAGATGGAGAAATTGTCCGTAGCTCCTTTTCCTTCTGAGACGCTAACGCTTGAAGCGCACTCAGGATCGTCGGTTTTCCAGATGCAGCTACGGCTTTTGTGCGTACGGCCTCAGCATGAACCGTTATTAGCTTCGCGATGGCATATTCGTCTAATCTGTAAGCGTCTTTCAAGTATTTATTTAGCAAATATTCTAGTTCGTTCAAACAGACGATGGCATTCTCAAGCCGCCTCTGATCACGGGTAAAGACCCCAATACGCTTTTGCCGAGACGTCCAAAAAGGCATCGAATGGTGCTTCCCTTCCTCACGCATTCAGATCGGCAAGCGCGCCTCACGCGGCGAGGCGGTGCTTTTGGATCAGCGCCAAGATCTCGGCGGCGGCTTGGGGGATGTTGGTGCCGGGGCCGTAGATTGCGCTGACCCCGGCTTTTTTTAGGAAATCGTAGTCTTTGGCGGGGATGACGCCGCCGCAGACGGTGAGGATGTCGCCGGCACCCTCGTGGCGAAGGGCGTCGATCAGGGCGGGCACCAGGGTCTTGTGGGCGGCGGCCTGGCTCGAGACGCCGACGATGTGCACGTCGTTCTCGACCGCCTGGCGGGCGGCTTCCTCGGGGGTCTGGAACAATGGGCCGATATCGACGTCGAAACCGATATCGGCAAAGGCGGTGGCAATGATCTTGGCGCCGCGGTCGTGACCGTCCTGGCCGAGCTTGACCACCAGCATGCGCGGCCGGCGGCCCTCGTCGCGGGCGAAGGCCTCGATCTGGCGCTGCACCCGGCGAAAGCCCTCATCGTCCTGGTACTGGCCGCCATAGACGCCGCTGACCGCCCTGATTTGGGCGCGATGGCGGGTAAAGACCTGCTCCAGCGCGTCGGAGATTTCGCCGACGGTGGCCCGCGCCCGGCTCGCCTCGATCGCGAGCGCCAACAGATTGCCTTGGCCGCTCTGCGCCGCAGCGGTCAGCGCCGCCAGCGCGGTCCGGCAGCGCTGCGGGTTTCGGTCGCGGCGCACCTGGTCGAGCCGCGCCATCTGCGAGGCGCGCACCGCGCTGTTGTCGACATCGAGGAGATCGATTTCGGTCGCGTCGCCCGAGCGGTACTTGTTGACCCCGACGATCGTCTCCTCGCCTTGGTCGATCGCCGCCTGCCGACGCGCCGCGGCCTCCTCGATGCGCAGCTTCGGCATGCCGGCCTCGACCGCCTTGGTCATGCCGCCGAGCCCCTCGACCTCGTCGATCAACGCGCTGGCCGCCGCGGCGATCGAATGGGTCAGGCTTTCGAGGTAATAGCTGCCGCCCAACGGGTCGATCACATGGCCGATGCCGGTTTCCTCGGCCAGGATCAGCTGGGTGTTGCGGGCGATGCGCATCGAGGCCGGGGTCGGCAAGGCCATGGCCTCGTCAAAGGAATTGGTGTGCAGGGACTGGGTCCCGCCGAGCACCGCGGCCAACGCCTCGATCGTGGTGCGGACGATGTTGTTGTGCGGGTCCTGCTCGGTCAGGCTGACGCCCGAGGTCTGGCAATGCATGCGCAAGGCAAGACTGGCCGGATCTTTTGGCGAGAACTGGCGCAGCAGCCGCGCCCACAGCAGGCGGGCGGCGCGCAGCTTGGCCACCTCCATGAAGAAATTCATGCCGATCCCGAAAAAGAACGACAGCCGCGGCGCGAATTCGTCAATCGCGAGGCCGCGCGACAGGGCGGCGCGCACATATTCGAGCCCGTCGGCGAGGGTGAACGCCAGCTCCTGAACCGAGGTCGCGCCGGCTTCCTCCATGTGATAGCCGGAGATCGAGATCGAGTTGAATTTCGGCATGTGTCGGGCGGTGTATTCGATGATGTCGGCGACGATGCGCATCGACGGCCCGGGCGGGTAGATATAGGTGTTGCGGACCATGAACTCCTTCAGGATGTCGTTCTGGATCGTGCCCGAGAGCTTATCCTGCGCGACGTCTTGCTCCTCGGCGGCGACGATGTAGCCGGCCAAGACCGGCAATACGGCACCGTTCATCGTCATCGACACGCTCATTTTGTCGAGCGGGATGCCGGCGAACAGGATCTTCATGTCCTCGACCGAATCGATCGCGACCCCAGCCTTGCCGACGTCGCCGGCGACCCGCGGGTGGTCGCTGTCGTAGCCGCGATGGGTGGCGAGGTCGAAGGCGATCGACAGCCCCATCTGCCCGGCCGCGAGGTTCTCGCGATAAAAGCGGTTCGAGTCCTCGGCGGTCGAAAATCCGGAATATTGCCGGATCGTCCACGGCCGGTTGGCATACATTGTCGCCCGCGGCCCGCGCAGATAGGGCGGGAAACCGGGCATCGCGTCGTTCAGCGGATGGCCAGCCGCCGTGATCGCCTCGAGGTCGCAAGCGGTGTAGAGCGGCTTCAGGGTGATGCCCTCGGGCGTGATCCAGTCGAGGGCGGCGATCGGTTTGCCCTTGAGCTCGGCTTGCGCGAGCCGGGCCCAGTCGGCCAAAGTCTTTGCTGCAAAGGCGCCGTCATCGGCCATGCTGTTCTCCCGCGCGCAACACCGGACTTATATGGCCGCGACCGGCCGCCCGTCCAAATGCACGATCCGGAAGAGCGAAGCGACGGCTGACCGCGATGAATCCGTTTATCGAGTTCAGTGCACGAAACGGAGAAGCGCGAGCAGGGCCGCGTCGAAGGCGCCAACGATCGCGATCAGGCGAAGCGTCAAGCGGTGTTCGAGCCGCTCGATGGCGATATCGAGGTCCGCCTTGGTGACGAGCTGCGGCAGCACATACCTCGCCAGGGCTTCTGCATGGGCTTCGGCCGCTCCGCGTTCTACGCCGGCGGCTTCGAGCGCCTTGGTGTAGCCGAGCGCGTCAATCGTCATGAAAAATTGCTGCTGGCCGGCTGATTGAATTGAATATTACACGGCCATTTCGTTTTTGCCAGGTCGCAAGGTGTGGCGGAAGACGATCGCCGCGGTCAGCAGGATTACGGCGCCGGCCTGATGCGCCACAGCAAGCGGGATCGGCACCACCAGGAGCAGGGTCGAGATGCCGAGCGTGACCTGCGCCGCGACCGCGGCGAGCAGCGCCCAGAGAGCGATATGGGCCGGTTTCGGCAGCCTCGCGCGCCAGCCGGCGGCGGCGACCAGCACGATCGCCGCGAATGTCGTCACCGCCAGCAGCCGGTGGTCGAACTGGATCGCAGCGACGTTGGCGAACAGATTGCGGATGAACGGGTGAAGCCGGGCATAGTCGGCGGGAACGAGCCGGCCGTCCATCAGCGGAAAGGTGTTGTAGACGAGCCCGGCACGGGTGCCGGCGACAAACCCGCCGGCCGCGATCGTCAGCCCGACCAGGAGGATGACGGCGTTGGCCACCCGCCGCCAACCGGCTCCCTCCCCTTCCCTCCTCCGCGCGCGGGGGAGGGAAGGGTGGGGGACCGGCCCGTCGGGAGCCGTCGAAAAGCCGGGCGGGTCGCGGACCAGGCCGAGTGCCATCCAAAGGATGGCGGCGTAGATCAGCAGCGCCAGCGCCAGATGGGCGACCAGGCGATACTGGCTGACCTCGACCCGGTGGACGAGCCCGCTCTCGACCATGTACCAGCCGAGCGCTCCCTGGGCGAAGCCGAGTGCGAGGATGCCGAAGAGGGCCGGGACCAACCGCCGCGGCAGCCGCCCGCGCAGCCAGAACCACAGGAACGGCACGGCAAAGGCGACGCCGATCAGCCGGCCCAGCAGCCGGTGCGTGTATTCCCAGAAAAAGATGCCTTTGAACTGCGCCAGGCTCATCCCGTAATGGATCAGCCGGTATTCGGGAATTTCCTTGTAGCGGGCGAATGCGGCGGCCCATTGGGCATGGGTCAATGGCGGGACGACGCCGATCACCGGGTTCCATTCGGTGATCGACAGGCCGGAGAGGGTTAGGCGGGTGATGCCGCCGACCACGACCATCAGGAAAATCAGCGTACAGCAGCCAAAGAGCCAGGCTGCGACCGCACCCGGCCGGGCATTTGCCGCAACCGCGGCGCCGGCATCGGACCGCGCCGAAATCGTCGAAAAAGACACCCGGCACTCCCAAGACAATAGGCCGCTGCCGGCAAGGTGAGCGGGGGAGGAGGCGGTGGCAAGTGCGGCGCGTGGCGCGCAATGCCGCGGCCGTGGGTGGCAGCATCCGGTGCTCCGGTTTGCCGCGTCAACTGGCGCCGCGCGAGTCCAGGGTCGAGCCGTCGATCGGCGCCGCGGCGCGGGTCACCGCGCAGGTCGCCCGCCGCGAGCGGCGCCTGGGCACGATCAGAACCCCGTCCGCGCCGCAGGCGGCGAGGGCCGCAGCCTCGGCCACGCCCCAGCAGCCGGTGGCGCGGAACGCCGCCGCCGATCGTTCGGTCAGACGGCCGGTCTCGGCCAGCAGGCGCGCGGCGGTAAAAAACCGCGCCGGCACCCCGAGTGCTGCCGCCAATGCCAGGATTGCCGGTTCGTCGCGCTTTAGCTCGATCGAGACGACTGCCGCGAGTGCGCCGGCGGCGAGGCCCGCCTCGGTCAATGCCGCCTCGGCCAGCGCGGCGATTTCGACCGTCGGGCAGCCTCGCTCACAGCCGATCCCGAGCGCCAGCACCGGTGCCGCCGGTTGCGGCCGGGGCGCGCTCACGGCCCGCCCGCCCGCGGCGAAAGGCGTTGACGGCGCGGCCGATCTGCTAGACTGGTTGGCACGGCCAGGCTGTCGGGGAGGCCATGCGGCTCCTATTCGCCATCGGGTTTGCCTCGATCATCGGATTGGCTGCGGCGTTTGGCGCCGGCGGCTCGGCGTCGGCCGAGAATTTCGCCGGCGAGAAAAATGCCGGTTCGCCAGCGGTGGCGCCAGCGCCGCCTGGCCGGGTCGGGCGGATCAGCCTGGTGTCGGGTAAGGTCGGTTTTCGCGGGCCGGGCGAAGAGGCGTGGTCCGATGCCGAGATCAACGACCCGGTCGCGCGCGGCGTATCGGTGCGCACCGACCCGCAGGCCCGCACCGAGCTGCGCATCGGCTCCGACACGATCGATCTCGCCGGCGGCAGCGAGGTCGCGATCGCCGATCTGCGCGAGCAGGTCGTCGAAATCGCCGTCCGGCACGGGCGCATCGGGCTCGGCATCGGGCGGATCGGCGATGGCGAAAAGATCGAGGTCGACATTGCGCGCGGCGGGGTCTGGCTGCTGCAGCCGGGACAGTACGATATCGCGGACGGCGACGGCGACGCGCCTTCGAGGGTGGCGGCGTTTGCCGGGCGCGCGCGCTTTTTCGGCGGCGGCAGCGAGGTCACCACCGATGCCGGGACCGCCGTCCTCTTCGGCTCCGGCTCGCCCGGAGCTATCGGCGAGGGGGTGGCGCCCGATGCCTTCAGCCAATGGTGCCGCGGACGGGCGGTCGACGAAACCCGCCTCGCTGCAGCCTATTTCGTCTCGCCGGCGATCAGCGGGTTGGCGGCGCTCGATGCCGCCGGCAAGTGGAAGGCCGCCGGCGGATATGGCGAGGTGTGGGTTCCCGGTGCGTTGCCGCCCGATTGGGCGCCCTATCGCGACGGCCATTGGCGGTGGGTGGCGCCCTGGGGCTGGAGCTGGATCGACGAAGAGGCCTGGGGTTTCGCCCCGTCGCATTACGGGCGCTGGGCGTTTGTCGAGCAGCATTGGGCTTGGGTTCCGGGGGGCTACGCGGCGCACCCGGTCTGGGCGCCGGCGACCGTCGCGTTTCTCGGCACTCCCGGCGTCGGCTTGAGCTTTGCCGAGGGGACCGGACCGGCGGTCGCCTGGTTTCCGCTGGCGCCCGGTGAGGTCTATTGGCCGAGCTACACCGACGATCTCGACTATATCCGCAAGCTGAACGCCCCTGACATCGGCGATACCGGGATCATCCGGATTCGCGCCGACGGCGAGCCGCCGGCGACGATCACCAACGGCGCCTACGCCAACCGGATCTTCGCGAGCGTGGTGCCGCGGCCGGTGTTCGTCGCCGGTCAAGCGGTCGCCGCGGCCCTGCTGCAGCTGCCCGGCGAGCGGCTGCGCAACGCGCCGGCCTTGATGGGATCGCCGCAGATCGGGCCATCGGCACCGGCGGCCGCGGCCCGCGTCGCGGCGACCACGGCGGTCCAGATCCAACAGGCCGCCCATCTGCCCGCCCGCCTGCCGGTCGAGCATGCGGCGGCGCATGCGTGGCCGAGCACGGAATGGGCGCGGGAGGTGCGCGCCGCCTTTCTCCGCTCGCGGCTCTATCTGCGCGGGGTGCGGCTGCGTTCGGCGGCGCTGCGGGTGCCCGTCTATGCCGGACGGTCGCGGCTGCGCTATACGATTGTGCTGCGAGTGGCGCATGCCGGCCCGGTGCGGCGCCTCGGCGAGCCAGGAAAGAGTGAGATGCGCAGGAAAGTGATCAGGCGATGATCGACTACCGCAGCGACAATACCGGACGGGCGGCGCCGGAAATCCTCGAGGCGCTGGTCCGCGCCAATCGCGACACCGCGCTCGGCTATGGCGGCGACCAATGGACGGCGGCGCTGCAACAGCGGTTTTCCGAGTTGTTCGAGACCGCGGTGCGGGTGTTTCCGGTCGCGACCGGCACCGCGGCCAATGCGCTCGGTCTGGCGGCGCTCGGCCCCTCCTGGGGCATCGTCTATTGCAGCGAGGGGGCGCACATCAACACCGCCGAGGCCAATGCCGCCGGGTTTTTCGGTGGCGGGCTCAAGCTGGCGCCGGTTGCCGGGGAGCACGGCCGGGTCGATGCCGGGCGGCTCGCCGAAACCCTGGCCGAGGCCATGCCGTGGCAGCTGCATCACGGGCGGCCGGCCGCGGTCAGCCTGACCCAGGCGAGCGATCTCGGCACGGTCTATTCGATCGATGAGATCGGCGCCGTCGCCGCGCTCGCCAAGGCGCACGGCCTCAGGCTGCACATGGACGGGGCGCGTTTTGCCAATGCCGTGGCGCGGCTCGGTTGCCACCCGGCCGAGGCCACCTGGCGCTGTGGCGTCGATATCATGTCGTTCGGCGCCACCAAGAACGGTGGCGCCTTGTGCGACGCGATCGTGGTCTTCGACCCCGCGCTCGCCGACGGGCTGGCGGTGCAGCTGCGCCGCGCCGGGCAGGTGTGGTCGAAGATGCGGTTCGCCTCGGCCCAGCTGATCGCCTATGTCGAAAATGGGCTGTGGTTGAAGATGGCCGCCGCCTCGAATGCGCTGGGGGCGCGCATCGCCGCCGGGCTGGCGGCGATCCCCGAGGCCCGGCTCCTGGCCCCGATCGAGATCAACGAGATCTTTCTCGAACTGCCGAGCGCCGTCATGGACGCGCTCGAAGCCGACGGGTTGGCATTCTATCGGCGCAGCAGGACGGTCGCCCGCTTTGTCTGCCGTTACGATGCGAGCGAGGCCGAGGCCGACGCGCTGTTGGCGGCGCTGCGCCGGCATCTGTCGCCGCGAGCAGCGGCGCGAGCGGCGGAATAGGGCTATTCGGCGGCTTGCGACTGCGGGCTCAGATCGGGAAGCATGCCGAGCGCGCGCTTGTAGACATCGAGCAGGCTCTCCTCCTCGTCGAGATCATCCTTGTCGCGTTTGCGGATGCGGATGATCTGCCGCATGATCTTCGGATCGAAGCCGGTTCCCTTGGCCTCGGCGTAGACCTCCTTGATGTCCTCGCCGAGCGCGTGCTTTTCCTCTTCGAGCCGTTCGATGCGCTCGATCAGGGATTTGAGCCGGTCGCCCGCGATTCCCCCGACATCCGCCATGAGCCGATCGTCCCCTGCCAGGCCGCGCCCCCCGCGGCGACATGGCGACGATAGCCGGCGCCTTTCTCCGAGGCAAGGCGAGGACGGCGCGGATCCTCGCCGCCTTCGCGATTGTCGCAGCGTGCGGCATTTCGCCGGGCTCGCACCGGCGCGACGCGATCGACCACGCCATCCTCGGGCAGCGGCCCGGCTATAGCCGGGCCTCGATCAGTTCGGTTCCGAACCTCGCCGCGGCGAATCGGCTGATCTGGATGCCGGGTCTCGACCAGGGCTGGGACCCGCAAGGCCTGGCGCTCGCCCGCGGCAGCCTGTTC
>DASYNW010000075.1:0-13692 GCA_036008325.1 Allostellaceae bacterium | reverse complement strand
GCGGCGCGGGCTTCGATCTGGCGTTGCACCAGCGGGGTCAGGACCCAGCCGGGGCAGATCGCGTTGCAGGTGACGCCGTCGTTTGCGGTCTCGATCGCGACCACCTTGGTGAACCCGACGATCCCGTGCTTGGCGGTGACGTAGGCGGCCTTCTCGGCGCTGGCGACGAGCCCGTGGGCCGAGGCGATGTTGACGATGCGGCCCCATTTTTTCGCCGTCATATGGGGCAGCGCCGCCTTGGTCGCATGAAACGCCGCACTCAGATTGATCGCGATCACCGCGTCCCAGCGGTCCTCGGGAAAGTCGACGATTTTGGCGACGTGCTGGATTCCGGCGTTATTGACCAGGATGTCGACACTGCCGAACCGGCGCACGGCCTCGGCCACCAATTCGCGGATCTGCGCCGGCTTGGACACGTCGGCCGGGGAATAGGCGACGGCGACGCCGTGCTCGGCGGCGAGGTCGGCCCGCAGCTTGTCGATCTCGCCGGGGTCGCCGAAACCGTTCAGCATCAGCGCGCAGCCTTCGGCCGCCAGTGCCACGGCGATGCCGAGGCCGATCCCGCTGGTCGACCCGGTAACGATGGCAGATTTACCTTTGAGCATGGATTCTCTCCTTATATTGGCGCCGAGACATATTGACGCCGGGGCGACACCGGCGCTCATTTTGTCGTATTACACGCTGCCCGCGCGGCGGCGCAGCAACCGGTTGAGGGTGAGCTTAGACATGGTCGACCAACGATGCGGGTTCGCAAGACCCGCGCCATATGTTGCAAAGCGGCGGTTGCGCCGGCCGTCGGCACAAGGGCTGCTGCGATGAGGTTCCACGGATCCGTCAAGGACAGAAGGGCGATTGATGCCGGATGATCGCGGGGCGGCCCGGATTCTCGCTCGCGGGACTGCCGAATCGCCCTCGCTCAGGGTGGTCACCTACAACATCCATGGCTGCGTCGGGGTCGACCGCCGCTATGACCCGGCGCGGATCGCCGCCGTGCTGCACGAAATCGACGCGGACATCGCCTGTCTGCAAGAGGTCGGCGTGCGCCGCGGAACCGGGCTCCATCCCGACCAGGCGGCTTACCTGGCCGAAGCGACCGGCCGCCGGATCATCCTTGGCGCCGGGGCCCGCGGTCATCGCGGCCGCTTCGCCAACGCGATCCTGACGCGGTTTCCGGTGGCCGCCGCGCACGCGATCGACCTCGCGGTTTCGGATTACGAGCCCCGAGCGGCGCTCGATGCCGACCTGATGATCGGCGAGCGGGTGCTGCGCGTGCTGGCGACGCATTTCGGCCTCCATGCCGGCGAACGGCGCTTGCAGGCCAATCGCCTGATCGCCGCGCTCGACGAGCCGTTCACGCCGGACCGGCGGGCGGCGCACGCGGTGCTGCTGGTCGGCGACCTGAACGAATGGCGCGGGCGCAGCGGCGGCATCCGCGCCCTCGACCGCTGCCTCGGGCCGAGTGCCGCGCCGCGCACGTTCCCATCCTGGATGCCGGTGCTGCCGCTCGATCGGATCTATGCCGACGGGCCGGCGGTGCTGCGCGATGTTCATGTCTATCGCTCGCCGCTCGCGCGCCTGGCTTCCGATCACCTGCCCTTGGTCGGCACCTTGTGGTGGACCGCCGGCCAGCCGCGCCGCCGGGAGCGCGGGCGGGTGTTGCGGTGGCCGGCAAGGTCGGGTTCGCGCCCGAGTGCCGATATTTGACGCCGGCGCCGATAGTTGGGTCCGGCGCCTGCATCTGAGGCTGGATCTGAGGCCGGCCCGGCGGACCCGTTTGCCGGGCGCGAGGCGCTGATGCCGTTGCGTCGGCCCGGCGGCCGGGCTAAATCAGGGGTTATGGCGCCCAAGCGAAACCCGCTCAACCTGAACCCGCTGCAGCTGAAGACCTTGACCCTGCTGCAGGAGCTGGCGCGGCAGAGCGACTATTCGCGGCCCGGCGACGAGCCCGAGAGCGTCGTCCTGACCCGCCTCCCCGCGCCGCACGGCGACCATTTTCACATCGGCGAAACGGTGGTGGCCTCGCGCGATGCGACCGGGCTGCGCAACCCGGCGGTGTGGGCGGCGCTCGAACGCAAAGGCCTGATCCGCTCGTCGCCGCCGACCGCGATCGTGACCGCGCTCGGGCTCGGCTATGAAACCGGGCTGCGCGAGGCGATCCTGCACAACGCCAGCCATTAATCGGGGCCAGCCATTGAGCCGGGCCGCATATTGAGCCGGCGGGCGGCTACCAGGAAAACCGGCGGGCGACGGCGATCGGACGCAGCTCCCGCCCGACAACCGAGCCGGCAGCCAGTGCCGTGTCGATGCGCGCCAAGTCCGGCTCGCCTTCGCCGCGGATGCCGAATTCGGCGGCGTGGATGCCGCCGGCAATAAAGAGGCTGTCGAGACCTGCCGCCGCCGCTCCGGCGATGTCGGTGCGCAGGCTGTCGCCGACGGCGAGGATGCGCGAATGGTCCTCGATGCCGAGGAGTGCGGTGCAGCTGTCATAGACCGAGCGGTAGGGCTTGCCGTGCCAGCGCACCTGGCCGCCCTCCGCCTCGTACCACTGCGCCAGCGCGCCGGCGCACAGCGCCAGCCGCGCTCCGTGCATGACCACCAGATCGGGGTTGGCGCAGACCATCGGCAGCCCCTTCGCCAATGCCAGGCGCAGCAGCGGCGCATAATCCTCGATCGTATCGTCCCAACCGGCGGGGCCGGTGTTGAGGATGAAATCTGCCGCCGCGGCGTCCTCGACATACTCGAGCCCGAGCCCGTCGCGGATTTCGAGGTCGCGGTCCGAGCAGATGTGCAGGCAGCGCCGGCCGAGCGCCGCATAAAACGGGTCGTCGCGACGGTAAAGGAATTGCCACGCCTCTTCGCCCGACGACATGACGTGATGGTAGGCGCCTGCCGGCACGCCGATCTCGGTGATGCGGCGCACGACATCGTCCGCCCGGCGCGGCGCGTTCGATAGGAGGGCGATGCGCTTGCCGGCATCGATCAGCGCAGCGAGGCAGCCGACGGCGCCCGGCAGCGGTGCGACGCCGTCATGGATCACCCCCCACAAATCGAGAATGAACCCGTCGTAGCGCGGCGCCACCGCGGCAATTCCGGGAATCGACACGACCCTCATCAGGGCGCCAAATTCGGTGATGGCGTGGCGCCGGTCAAGCCCCGGCGTGGTTCCGGCGCCGCGATGCCGCCGAGGACTCGATCTTATTAGGTTGTAATTTTATACGTTACCGTGTAACGTACATTGTTACATGATTTTTACGAATATTTACGAAATCTTTTGGAGCATGGCGGCGCCGATTGCGTTCCAGACGAAGAGCATGCTCGCACAACGAGGAGAGATCATGAGGGCGATTTTGTATGTTGGCCCGGTGCTCGAGAGCAGCGGCAGGTTCAGCTATGACACGTTCTCGCTTGGTGAGGGGCGGCGAAGCTCGTTTCGCTATCAGCGCGTCGAGCAAGCGCGGCACGATCGTAACGCGATGGTTGCCGAAGCCGAGGCCAATCCGAACATTTCCGTGCAAATCTGCGAAACCGCTGCCGAATTCCGGCAGCAGGTGGCCACGGCCGGCGAGCCGGCGGCATGCGAGGAGGCGAAAGCCGGCGGCTGACAAGCCGATCGCAGCTTCCCCGGCGCGGTTGCCGGCCGACGCCGCTCGACCGGCAGCCCGCACGCCCCGAGCCATTGGCTCGGCTCGGCGTTGCGGCAGTCGAGCGCCGACGGAGCCACGTTGATTCGGGGGTCACGTTGATAGTCCTGGCGTTCCGCCCTATGTTCGCCCCTGCATGACCCCGCTCGCCCAGATCCGCAATTTCGCGATCATCGCTCATATCGATCACGGCAAATCGACCCTGGCCGACCGGCTGATCCAGGCCTGCGGCGGGCTCGAGGCGCGCGAAATGCGCGAGCAGGTGCTCGACAGCATGGAACTGGAGCGCGAGCGCGGCATCACCATCAAGGCGCAGACGGTTCGCCTGCACTACCGAGCCCATGACGGCCGGAGCTATGTCCTCAATCTGATGGACACGCCGGGGCATGTCGATTTCGCTTATGAGGTCAGCCGCTCGCTGGCCGCGTGCGAGGGCTCGCTCTTGGTCGTCGATGCGAGCCAGGGGGTCGAGGCGCAGACCTTGGCCAATGTCTATCAGGCGATCGAGGCCGGGCACGAGATCGTCCCGGTGCTGAACAAGATCGATCTGCCGGCGGCCGAGCCCGAGCGGGTCAGGGAGCAGATCGAGGACGTGATCGGGCTCGACGCCGCCGATGCGGTGCTGATCTCGGCCAAGACCGGGCTCAACATCGAGGGCGTGCTCGAAGCGCTGGTGACGCGGCTGCCGCCACCGGTGGGCGATCTCGCCGCACCCTTGAAGGCGCTCCTGGTCGACAGCTGGTACGACCCCTATCTCGGCGTCGTCATTCTGGTCCGGGTCAAGGACGGCGAATTGCACGCCGGGCAGAAGATCCGGATGATGGCGACCGACGCGGTCCATGCGATCGAGCGGGTCGGCGTGTTCACCCCCAAGGGTGTCGCGGTCGACGCGCTGGGGCCGGGCGAGATCGGCTTTATCACCGCCGGGATCAAGACCGTCGCCGATTGCCGGGTCGGCGACACGATCACCGAGGACCGCCGCCCGGCGGCCGAGCCGCTGCCCGGCTTCAAGCCGGTGCAGCCGGTGGTGTTCTGCGGGCTGTTCCCGACCGACGCCGCCGACTACGAGCGGCTGCGCGACAGCCTCGCCAAATTGCGCTTAAACGATTCGAGCTTCGAATACGAGCCCGAGACTTCGGTGGCCCTGGGCTTCGGCTTTCGCTGCGGCTTTCTCGGCCTCCTGCATCTGGAAATCATCCAGGAGCGGCTAGCCCGCGAATTCGATCTCGATCTATTGGCCACCGCCCCCTCGGTCGTCTACCGGGTGCACCTGACCAACGGCGGGGTGCGCACCCTGCACAACCCGGCCGACATGCCCGACCCGGTCAGGATCGACCACATCGAGGAGCCGTGGATCAAGGCGACGATCCTGGTGCCCGACGCCTATCTCGGGCCGATCCTGGCCTTGTGCGAGGAGCGGCGCGGCGAGCAGGTCGACCTGACCTATGCCGGCAGCCGGGCGATGCTGGTCTATCGCCTGCCGTTGAACGAGGTCGTGTTCGATTTCTACGACCGGCTGAAGTCGGCGAGCCGCGGCTATGCCAGCTTCGACTACCAGATCGACGACTATCGCGAGGGCGACCTCGTGCTGACGAACATCCTGGTCAATGGCGAGCCGGTCGACGCCTTGTCGATGATCGTCCATCGCCACGAGGCCGAGCGCCGCGGCCGAGCGCTCTGCGAGCGGCTGAAGGATCTGATCCCGCGGCAACTTTTCCAAGTGGCGATCCAGGCCGCGATCGGCGGCCGCATCATCGCCCGCGAGACAGTCAAGGCGTTGCGCAAGGACGTGCTTGCCAAATGCTATGGCGGCGACGTGACCCGCAAGCGCAAGCTCCTCGAAAAGCAGAAGGAAGGCAAAAAGCGGATGCGCCAGTTCGGCAAGGTCGAGATCCCCCAATCGGCCTTCATCGCCGCCCTCAAAATGGGCGACGCCTGAGCGCGGCGTCGGGCCGGACCCGCCTCCCCCGGCGCGAAGTCGGGGGAGGCACGCGGGCGCTGGGGATCCTAGTAGCTAGTGGTGCGAACCTGACAGATGATACCCATCACCTCTGTATCGTCGCCCCCGCGAAAGCGGGGTCCAGAGCCGCAGGCCACGGAATTGGCTGCCCTGGGTGCCCGCTTTCGCGGGTATGACGGGAAAAAGCGACGGTACCAAATGTCAAATTCGTACTACTAGTTGATCAGCCCGTAGAATTTGCCGGCGTTCTCGCAGGTGATCTTGTGCACCACGTCGGTGGGCAGACCGGCAAACTGCTCCTTGATGTATTTCGAGGATTCGGGCCACACGCCGTCGGTGTGCGGATAGTCGGAACCCCACATCAGGGTCTCGACCCCGATATCCTCGTAGAGCTTGGTGCCGATCGGATCGAACTGGAACGTCGCCTTGCACTGGCGGCGCCAGTATTCGCTGGGCTTCATTTTGATCAGGTCGCGGAAGCGGTCCTCGTACTCGAAATCCATGCGGTCGAGCGCATACGGCAGCCAGCCGATGCCGCTCTCGCCAAACGACACATTGAGGTGCGGGTGACGCTCCAGCACGCCGGCGCCGATCAGCGCCGCGATGATGTTTATGAGCCCCATCTGGAACGACGACACCCCGGTGAACATCGCCGCCCGCCGGACCTGGCCGGAAACCCCTTCGCGCGCCCTGGGCGACGTGGTCGGGAAGGTGTGGAAGTGCAACGGCAACTGCACGTCCTCGACCGCCTTCCACAACGGCTCCCAGACCGGGTGCCACATCGGCTCCATGTCCCACGAGCAGGACAGCTCGAGGCCCCTGATCCCCATCTTGGCGACCCGGTGGATCTCCTTGACCGTCTCGTCGATGTCGCCATACGGCAGGCAGGCGAGCCCGATCTCGCGCTCGGGATAGTGGCTGCAGAATTCCCGCAGCCAGTCGTTGTAGATGCGCAGCATCTGGTTCGAGGCTTCGCGGTCGTTGAGCCGCGAGGCGGCGCCGAGGATGCCATAGATCACCTCGGCGTCGACCCCGTCGCGGTCCATGTCCTTGATCCGCAGATGCGGGTCGCTGCAGCGGCGGATGTCCCGCTTGCCGTCCTCGTACATGCCGGTCTGGGCCATGATGTCGACCCGGTGGTTCTGCCCGGGGACGAACGGCGCACCACCCGGCCCGACGCCGTTCTTCAGCCCGAAATTGGCGCCGTTCTTGGCCACCCATTGCGGCCCCTGCGGCCCGTCCTCGACATAAGGCATGCGCTCCTTCAATTCGCGCGGCGCCTCGGAGACGAACAGGTCGGGCGGCATCCACGGCATGTCGAGATGGCAATCGGCCGAGATTCTGCGGTACTGCATGTCGTTTTTCTCCGCTCTACAATTGTCCGGCAAATGTGACGAGCAACTGTACTCCCAGCCGGCGCGGATTTCCTAGCCATGCGGCGCCCGATGTGCAGCGTTTTTGCAGACGCGGCATGAACCGGGCGCAACGCCGGGGCTGACTGCGGCGGCCCGGCCGGTGTAGCATCGGGCCATGCCTCGCCTCAGCGTCAACCTCAACAAGATCGCGCTGTTGCGCAACTCGCGGCGCACCGGGATCCCCGATGTCGTGCGGTTCGGCCGGATCGCGCATGATGCCGGGGCCGATGGGCTGACCGTGCATCCGCGCCCGGACGAGCGCCATATCCGCGCCGACGACGTCTTCGCCCTCGCCCGGCTGATGCAGCCGTGGCGGCCGGGTTTCGAGCTCAATATCGAGGGCTACCCGGACGAGCGCCTGATCGATCTCGCCCACCGGGTGAGACCCGAGCAATGCACGCTGGTTCCCGACGGGCCGGGGGTGCTGACCTCGGAGGAAGGCTGGATGCTCGGCCCCAAAGAGCGCTCGGTGGTGTTGCCGGCGATCGCCGCGCTCAAACAAATCGGGGTGCGGGTGATCCTGTTTGTCGATCCGGACCCGGCGAGCGTCGAGCGGGTGCGCGAGGCCGGCGCCGACGGCATCGAGATCTACACCGGCGGCTATGCCGCGGCGTTCCGCGCCGGCTCCCCGGACGACCAATTGGCGGCCTGCGCTGCAACCGCCGCGCGCGCCGCGCAGCTCGGCCTCGTCGTCAATATCGGCCACGATCTCAACCTCGACAACCTGCCGCCCCTGGTTGCGGCGTTGCCGGGGGTGGCCGAGGCCTCGATCGGGCACGAGCTGACCGCCGACGCGCTGGTCGTCGGTTTTTCCGCGACGGTGCGCGCCTACAAGGCGGCGTTGGCCGGCTGAGCGCGGGCGGCCTGGCCGCGGCCGACACGGGGCAAAGGCCATCTAACCGGATATGGTATAAGCGGCGGTCGAGGGTGGCCGGCGAACCGCGAATGGGCGCGGCCCTCCGGTGGACCGATCCCGTGGGCCAATAAGGATGCCTGCCGCGATGAGGTACGTCACACGGGTGCTGCAGCCGGGCGAGACGGTCGTCTATCAGACGCGGCTGCACTGGCTGATCTATCTGCGGGCCATCCTGGCGCTGATCGTCTGCGGCTTTCTGGTCGGCGGCGCGCTGTCGTTCGCCAGCGACCAGCGGCAATATCTGAGCCTGGCCTTGTGGATCGCGGCCGCGATCTTCGCCCTGCTGGCGGTCTCGGCGGCGCTCGGCGCGTTTATCCGCCGCGCCACCACCGAGCTCGCGGTCACCGACCATCGCGTCATCTACAAGACCGGGCTGTTGTCGCGCCATACCCTCGAAATGAACCGCTCCAAGGTCGAGAGCGTCGACGTCAACCAGACCCTCCTCGGGCGCATGCTCGGCTATGGCACGATCATCGTGCGCGGCACCGGCGGCAGCCTCGAGCCGATGCGCCGGATCGCCGATCCGCTGACCTTTCGCAGCCACATCACCGCCGCCGATCAGACCCGCCTCTAGCGCCCGTCGCGACGCCCGCAGACTCTCGGCGAGCGCCCGCCGCAGCGGGACTGCCGGGAACCCGCCGCCGCAAAAGATCCGCCCGCCGATCATCGGGCCGGCGCTGATAAAGCATCTGGTTTGCGCCGCGCTTCTCCCGTAAGCTCGCGACCGGGCGCAGGGCGCAAATCCGCCCCGCTGCTCGTCGCCGCAGTGCTGGCTGCCCCGATGCCCGTTGCCGATGAGGAGTTCGTTCCGGTGCCGTGCCGCCTCTCGACCTTGGTGCGCCGTGCCGCCGCCGCGGCGCTGGCGGCATTGCTGTTCGCAGTTCCGGCGATCATCGCTAGCGGGCCGGCGTTGGCTCGTGGCGCGCCCGACAGCTTTGCCGATCTCGCCGCCCGGCTGCTGCCCTCGGTCGTCAACATTTCGACGACGCAGATCCTGAAGACCTCGAGCGGCGGCGGCGACCAGGACCAGCCCGACATGCCGCAGTTTCCGCCGGGCTCGCCATTTGAAAAGTTCTTTCACGACTTTCTCGAGCACGGCCTGCCCAAGGGCGACCAGCCCGACATCGAGCCGCGTAAGGCGACCTCGCTCGGCTCCGGCTTCATCATCGATCCGGCCGGCTATATCGTCACCAACAACCACGTCATCGCCGATGCCGACCAGATCACCGTCATCCTGCACGACAACACCAATCTGAAGGCCAGCGTGGTCGGCCGCGACACCAAGACCGACATCGCTCTCCTCAAGGTCAAAGCCGACCACCCGCTGACCGCGGCGGCATGGGGAAACAGCGATGCGGCGCGGGTCGGCGACTGGGTGCTGGCGATCGGCAACCCGTTCGGGCTCGGCGGCAGCGTTACCGCCGGCATCCTGTCGGCGCGGCAGCGCGACATCAATTCCGGCCCCTATGACGATTTCCTGCAGACCGACGCGCCGATCAACCGCGGCAATTCGGGCGGTCCGATGTTCAACATGGACGGCCAGGTGATCGGGATAAACACCGCGATCTATTCGCCCTCCGGCGGCTCGATCGGCATCGGCTTCGCGATTCCCTCGGCGCTCGCCGAGGAGGTCGTCGACGAACTCAAGAACGAGGCCGATCACACGGTGCATCGCGGCTGGCTCGGCGTGCGCATCCAGGCGGTGACCGACGAGATCGCCGAGAGCCTCGGGCTTGGCAAGGCGCGCGGCGCGCTGGTCGCCAGCGTCAACGACAACGGCCCGGCGCAGGCCGCCGGGATCGTGCCGGGCGACGTGATCCTGAGCTTCAACGGCAAGGATGTCGACGACATGCGGCGCCTGCCGCGGCTCGTCGCCGAAACGCCGGTGGACAAGACCGTCGCCGTGACCCTGTGGCGCAAACGCTCCCAGACCAACGTCGAGGTCAAGGTCGGCAAGCTGCAGGAGAGCGCCCAGCAGGCGAGCGCGCAGCCCGACGTGACCAAGAGAACGCCAAAAAGCCAGCCTGGCCTGGTCAAGACGCTCGGGCTCACCCTTTCCGGCGTCACCCCGGATCTGAAGGACAAATATTCGCTCGGCGACGATGCCAAGGGTGTGGTCGTCATCGATGTCGCCAAGAACAGCACGGCGGACGACCGCGGCGTGCGGCCCGGAGATGTGATCATGGAAGCCGCGCAGGAAGAGGTCAGAAGCCCTCAGGACGTCAGCGCCAAGGTCGACCAGGCGAAGAAATCCGGGCGCAAATCGATCCTGCTGCTGGTCGAGCGGCAAGGCGACCTGCACTTTGTAGCACTGCGTCTCGACCGCAGCTGAGTCCCAGGACCGCGGTTCGGGACGACGATAGCGAGGCTGACGATATGATCGATCACCTGACCGATCAGCCGGCGGCGAATTCCGCCTTCCGATAGCCTTGGGCGTAAAGCAGACCGGTTAGATCGGCATGGTCGAGACGCCAGCGCGCGGCGGCGGCGACCGCAGGCTTGGCGCGGAAGGCGATGCCGAGCCCGGCAGCGGCCAGCATCGCGATGTCGTTGGCGCCGTCGCCGACCGCGATCGCCTGCTCCGGCGTTATGCCGTTTGCCGCGGCGAACGCCCTGAGCGCGTCCCGCTTGCCGGCGCCGGTGACGATCGGCGGCACCACCTTGCCGGTCAGCCGGCCGCCGGCCACCTCCAGCCGGTTGGCGACAACATGGTCGAAGCCGAGGTCGCTCGCCACCCGCTCGGCGAAGATCGTGAACCCGCCGGTGACGAGGGCTGTCGCCGCGCCGGCACGGCGCATGGTGGCGACCAAGGCCGCTGCCCCCGAATTCAGCCGAATACGCGCCGCCGCCTGGTCGAGAACGCCGGCCTCGACCCCGGCCAACAGGGCGACGCGGGCCTCGAGCGCGGCGGCGAAATCAATCTCGCCGTTCATCGCCCGGCGGGTGATCGCGGCAACCCTTGGGCCGAGGCCGAGGATCAGCGCCAGCTCGTCGAGCATCTCGTTTTCGATGATCGTCGATTCGAGATCGGCGACGAGCAGCCGCTTGCGCCGTTCCGCCGCCGGCTGAATCAAGATATCGACCGGGCCGGCGCCGATGACGGCGCGCGCGGCAGCGGCGGGCGCCGCGGGGTCCGATGCGTCGAAAACCAGGTCGCAGGCTTCGTCCGGCCCGAGCCAGACCGGGGGGAGCCGGACCGCCAGTGCTGCGGCGACCGCGGCGACATGGCGGTGCAGGCGACAATCGCGAGCGCCGGCGATCAGGGTGAGGACCATGCGCATCAAGCATCGTCCTACGCCCCTCGGCCGACCGGCGACAAGCGGCGCGAGGCGGATCAGGCGCCGGCGCCGAATCCAGCAGTCGTGGTCATCGCCGGTCCGACGGCGAGCGGCAAATCGGCGTTGGCCCTCGAGCTGGCGGCTTGTTTCGGCGCGACCGTCATCAACGCCGACGCTCTGCAATGCTATCGCGACCTGCAGATCCTGACGGCGCGTCCGGACCGCGTCGCGGTGGCGCGGTCGCCGCATCGGCTCTACGGTTTTCTCGATGCGGCCGAGCGTGGCTCGGTCGGCAGCTGGCGCGGGCGGGCGGTCGCCGAGATCGCTGCCGCCGCCCGATCGGGCAGGCTGGCGCTGGTGGTCGGCGGCACCGGTCTCTACATCCGGGCATTGACCCACGGGCTGGCGCCGTTCCCGGCGGTTCCGGAGCCGGTCCGGGTGCAGGCGCAGGCGCTCTATCGCCGGCTCGGCGGTGCGGCGTTTCGCCAGCGCCTGGCCGAGCTCGACCCCGCCGCCGCCGAGCAGCTCCCGGCCGGGGACAGCCAGCGCCTGGTGCGCGCCTATGCGGTGGTGCACGCCACCGGGCGGCCGATCGGCGCGTGGCGCGAGCGGCCGCATGCACCATTGGCTTGCCGCCTGGTCACGATCCTGTTGATGCCGCCGCGCGAGCGGCTCTACGCCGCCTGCGATGCGCGGTTTGCCGCAATGATCGATGCGGGCGCGCTCGCCGAGGCGGCGGCGCTGATGGCGCGCGGGCTCGACCCGGATCTGCCGGCGCTGAAAGCCTTGGGGCTGCCCGAGCTGATGCGTCATCTGCGTGGCGAGACTTCGCTCGCCGATGCGGTCGCCGCCGCACAGCGCGCCACGCGCCATTATGCCAAGCGGCAGACGACCTGGTTTCGCCATCAGCTCGCCGCGGATCTGATCCTCGTTGAGCAATTTTCGGAAAGTTTGGTGCACCGCTCACGCCAGTTTATTGACGAGTTTTTGTTGACCGACCCGGAATAGCTGATTAGGTTGCCGGCCCCGCCTGAAGGCGACGGCGCCGCGGCGGCTCATCTCCGAGGCGGTTTGTTTAGTGCCGAGGCGGTTTGTTTTGCAAAGGAAGCGCGTCATGTCGGCCGAGCCGATCAGCGGAGCAGAAATCGTCATCAAGGCGCTCGTCGACCAGGGCGTCGATGTCGTATTCGGCTATCCGGGTGGCGCGGTATTGCCGATCTACGACGCGCTCTTCAAGCAGAACGCGCTGCGTCACATCCTGGTGCGCCAGGAAGGCGGCGCGGTGCATGCCGCCGAGGGCTATGCGCGCTCGACCGGGCGGGTCGGCGTCGTGCTGGTGACGAGCGGCCCCGGCGCCACCAACGCGGTCACCGGGCTGACCGACGCGCTGATGGATTCGGTTCCGGTGGTCTGCCTGACCGGGCAGGTGCCGACCCATCTGATCGGCAACGACGCGTTCCAGGAAGCCGACACCACCGGCATCACCCGGCCCTGCACCAAGCACAATTACCTGGTACGCGACGTCAACGACCTTGCCCGCGTCATGCACGAGGCGTTCTACATCGCCAAAAGCGGCCGGCCGGGCCCGGTGGTCATTGACCTGCCAAAAGACGTGCTGTTCGCGCTCGGCGCCTATTCGGAGCCCACGCATATCGAGCACAAGAGCTATCGGCCGCAGACCAAGCCGGACATGAAGCGGATCGACGAGGCCTTGGCCCTCATCGCCAAGGCCGAACGGCCACTGATCTATGGCGGCGGCGGGCTGATCAATTCGGGCCCCGAGGCCTGCGCCCGCTTCGCCGAATTCGTGCGCCTCGTCGACGCGCCTTGCACCCTGACCCTGATGGGTTTGGGGGCGCTGCCGGCGAGCGACCCGCATTTCCTCGGCATGGTCGGGATGCATGGCACCTACGAAAGCAACAACGCCATGCACGATTGCGACGTGATGGTCGCGATCGGCTCGCGCTTTGACGATCGGGTGACCGGGCGGCTCAACGCGTTTTCGCCGGGCTCGAAGAAGATCCACATCGACATCGATCCCTCCTCGATCAACAAGAACGTGCGGGTCGACGTGCCGATCATCGCCGATTGCGGCGAGGCGCTGGCGGCGCTGCTTGCGGGCTGGGCCAAGGCGGCGCCCAAGCGGCAGCCTTCCGGGCGAACCAAATGGTGGAAACAGATCGAGGCGTGGCGCGGGCGCGACTGCCTGCGCTACGACCGCGACCGCAAGGACGTGATCAAGCCGCAATATGCGCTCGAGCGGCTTTACGCGCTGACTAAAGGCCGCGACCCGTACATCACCACCGAGGTTGGCCAGCACCAGATGTGGGCGGCGCAGTTCTTCAGGTTCGAGAAGCCGTTCCACTGGATGACGTCGGGCGGGCTCGGCACCATGGGCTACGGCCTGCCCGCGGCGGTCGGGGTGCAGGTCGCGCATCCCGGCGCGTTGGTCATCGATGTCGCTGGCGAGGCGTCGATCCTG
>DASYNW010000074.1:0-4271 GCA_036008325.1 Allostellaceae bacterium | reverse complement strand
GTCGACGTGCTGGCGAGCGCCGACACCGGCGGCATCGTGGCGCTCGGCGACTCGCTGACCGACGGCAACATCTCGACGATCGACGCTTTTTGCCGCTGGCCCGACCAGCTCGCCCGGCGCCTCGCGGCGCGCCATCGCGGCCGGCCGATGGCGGTGATGAACCAGGGGCTCGGCGGCAACCGCATCCTCTTCGACATCCGCGGCGACAGCGGGCTGCGCCGCTTCGACCGTGATGTTCTCTCCCAGCCGGGGGTGACGCACGTCATCGTCATGCTCGGCACCAACGATCTGCGCAATCGCTGGAAAAAGCCGGAAGAGGAGCCGACCGCCTCGCAGATGATCGCCGGGCTCCAGCAGATGGCGGTGCGCGCCCATAGCGCCGGCATCAAGATCGTCGGCGCCACCCTGACGCCGTTCGGCAACGAGACCTACATGGCCGACGCCTGGAATCCCCGGCGCGAAGAGGTCCGTGCGGCGGTCAATCGCTGGATTCGCGACAGCGGCGCCTTTGACGCGGTCGCCGATTTCGACCAGGCGTTGCGCGACCCCGAGCACCCGACGCAGATGCGGCCGGCCGACGATTGCGGCGACGGACTGCACCCGAGCGACCAGGGCTACAACAAGATGGGCGACGCGATCGACCTCGCGCTGTTCGAGTAGCTGGGGCCGGCCTTCACTCAGCGGCAAGCGGCTCGATCGGCGTGCTGATCGCATCCGCACGAACGGCTGCCGATCTCGACCAGATCCGGGAGCTGTTCCGCGAATACGTGGACCGGCTCGGCATCGATCTGGCATTCCAGGGTTTCGACGCGGAGCTGGCGCAACTGCCGGGGAAATACGCGCCGCCGCGTGGCCACCTGCTGCTGGCGCGCGGCAACAGCTGCGAGGCACTGGGCTGCGTCGGGCTGCGTCAGCTCGAAATCCCGGGAGCCTGCGAGGTCAAGCGGCTCTACGTGCGCGCGGCGGCGCGCGGGGCGGGTGTCGGCTGGGCATTGATGAGTTCGGTCGTCGAACGCGCAACGGCACTCGGCTATCGCCAGGCGATGCTGGACACCTTGCCGTGGATGAGCTCGGCGATCGCGATCTATCGCGCGCAGGGCTTCGCGCCGATCCCGCCCTATTGGGACAATGCGGTCCCCGACATCCTCTATTTCGGCAAGCGGCTGCAACCCGACTGAACATCATTGATGGGAAGCCGCCGACCGGTCTTGGCCGGCGCTATCCCACCGCTCAGCGCGCCGCGAACTGGGTCCGGCCGAAATAGTTCTCGCGTTCCTTGTCGGTGATCTGGCCCTGGCGCTGGTGCTCGGCCAATACCGCGACCCCGCGCTGCACCGCCGGACGGGCTGCCATCTCGTCGTGCCAGCGCTTGACCGACGGGAATTCGCCGAGGTCGATGTTGCGCCGCTCGGCGCCGCGGATCCACGGGAAGGTGATGATGTCGGCCATGCTGTATTCGTCGCCGGCGAGCCAGTGCGACTCCGCGAGGCGATGCTCGAGCACCCGGTGCAGGCGCTTCACTTCATTCGTATAGCGATCGATCGCATAGGGGATCTTTTCGACCGCGTAGGCGGCGAAATGGTTCCACTGCCCGAACATCGGGCCGACGCCACCCATCTGGAACATCATCCATTCGAGGCACTTGTAACGGCCGATCGGGTCCTTCGGGATCAGCTTGCCGCCGGTTTTCTCCGACAGATAGATCATAATCGCCGCCGATTCGAACAAAGTGAACGGCTTGCCGCCCGGCCCGTCCGAATCGACGATCGCCGGGATGCGGTGGTTGGGCGTGATCTTCAGGAACTCGGGCTTGAACTGGTCGCCGGCGCCGATATTGACCGGGATCACCCGATATTGCAGGCCCAGCTCCTCGAGCGCGATATGCACCTTGTGGCCGTTCGGCGTCGGCCAGCTCCACACGTCCAACATCAGAAATCCTCCCATCGGGTTGCGCTCCCGACACGATGTCATTGCGAGCCCAGCGACGCAATCTGGTGTGGGAGATTAGTTGGTCACTGGACTTGACCATCCAGATCATGGAACCCACATCCCCGAGGCATACAGAGGGCGGAAATGGCCTGTCAGATCAATATCGCCGAGGCAAAAGCAAAGCTGTCCGAATTGCTCGATCGCGCGCTGGCCGGCGAAGAAATCGTGATCGCCCGGTCCGGTAAGCCGTTGGCGCGGCTCGTTCCGGTAAGCCCTATGGAGCCGCGAAAGCCCGGGGCCTGGCGGGGCTGGGCAAGCTCCGTTCCGATGGATGTATTCCTCGCACCGTTGGACCCCGAAGACCTCGACGCCGCCGAAGGCAAATTCACCGACGATTTCGGCATCACCCGGCCGCGCTCCGAAAAGCCGTGAGGCTGCTGCTCGATACGCACGCGGTTTTGTGGTGGTTGTCCGATGATCCTCGGCTCGCGATGGCGGCGCGGACGGCGATTGCCGATCCGGCAAACCAACTCGCGGTCAGCGCCGCTGTGGGTTACGAGATCGCCTACAAGCAGAAACTACGGCGGCTCCCGCCGCTGCCCGAGATCCTACCCGATCGACTGCTGCGGGAAGGTGTCGAGATCTTGCCGATTTCTATCGGTCACGCACTCGCCGCCGCGGCGCTCCCCGGCCCGCACCGCGACCCGTGGGACCGGATCATGATGGCCCAGGCATTGGCCGAGCAATGCCGCGTGGTCACGGTCGACAAGGTGTTTTCCGACTACAAAATCCCAGTCCTCTGGTAGCTCAATCGGCGTCGGGCCGGTCCTCGGTGGCGAGCTGGCGCAGCGCGTCGCCATCGGCGCCGTAGCGCAGCCATTCGCCCAGATGCGCCATCCCGAGCCGGTGATAGAAGGCGCGCGCCGGGTTCCAGTCGAGCACCTGGAAGTCGATCCGGCCCCAGCCGCGCTCAACCGCGATCGCGGCGAGGCGGGCCATCAGCCGGCGGCCGACGCCCTGCCCGCGCGCCGCTTCGGTCACGTAGAGGTCCTCCAGGTACATCCCCGGCCGGCCCAGCCAGGTCGAAAACCGCGCATGGAACAGCGCCATCCCGGCTGGCTCGCCGTCGAGAAAAGCGAGGATCGCCTCGAACTCCCGGTCCGGCGCGAAACCGTGGCGCTTCAGATCGGCCGCGGTCGCGACCACCGCCTCGGGCGCCCGTTCATAAACGGCAAGCGCGCGGATCAGCCGCAGCACCAGCCCCGCATCTTCCGTGCTGGCGAAACGGATGTTGATTTTGTGCATCGGCAATTCCCCGGCTCGGGTCCGCAGGCTAGCTTAGCGCCTGACAGCAACCGAGGAATAGGCGGGAGGCGGAAATGGCGGACCACAGCAATCCGATCGCGGTCGAGGCGGCTGCCGCACCTCCGGCGCGTCCTGGACGGGGCTATCCGGAGCCGTTTGCCGCGCTGGTCGCGGGGCGGCAGCGCCGGCCGCTCGGCGATCTGTTCGGCCTGACCAGTTTCGGGGTCAACCTCACGCGCCTGCCGCCCGGGGGCGCCTCCGCTTTGCGCCACACCCACACCCGCGAGGACGAGTTCATCTATATCGTCGAGGGCGAGCCGATCCTGGTGACCAATGCCGGCGAAACGCTGCTGCGACCCGGCATGTGCGCCGGCTTCAAGGCCGGCTCGGGCGACGCGCACCACCTGTTGAACCGCACGATCGGCGATGTGGTCTATCTCGAGATCGGCGATCGCGACCCCGGCGACACGGTGATCTATCCGGACGACGACATCGGCCGCGCACTCGCCCCCGACGGCGCGCGGCTATTTGTTCACCGGGACGGTACGCCCTACTGATCGCTGAGCGCCCCTCAACCTCACGCCCGAGCAGAGATCGCGGCGGCGCCGAAACAGAGAGCCCCGCAAGATGCGGGGCTCTCACCGGCGAAATGCGGATCAGCGCTTGTCGCGGCTGTGTTCGCCGCCTTTGCGGCCGGCTTCGGCGGCGCGTTCGCGGTCTTGTGCGAAATTGCCCGCACCACCCTGATGGCTGCCGCCCTGATGCGTAGCGCCATGCTGCCCGCTCGTCGAATGGCTGCCCGGCGCGCCGGCGCCGTGGCCGGCCTCGCCGCCCTTTCGTCCGGCCTCGGCCGCCAGCTCATGGTCCTTCGAAAAGCTGCGCTCCTCGGCCGGAACGTCATGTCCGCCCTTGCGTCCGGCTTCGGCGGCGCGCGCGGGGTCGTTCTTGAAATTTCCGCCGCTGGCCTGGCCGCCCTTGCTGGCGATTTCCTGCTGCTTTTTCTCGTCCATCGAGGCAAAGCCACGGTTTGACGTGTT
>DASYNW010000073.1:0-14847 GCA_036008325.1 Allostellaceae bacterium | reverse complement strand
CCGCCGGTCAGGATCGCGATGTCTTCGAGCATCGCCTTGCGCCGGTCGCCGAAGCCGGGGGCCTTGACCGCCGCCACCTTCAAGCCGCCGCGCAATTTGTTGACGACCAAGGTCGCCAGCGCTTCGCCCTCGACATCCTCGGAGACGATCATCAGCGGCTTGCCGCTCTGCACGACCGCCTCGAGCAGGGGCAGCAGGGATTGCAAATTCGACAGCTTTTTCTCGTTCAGGAGGATGTAGGGCTCGTCGAGCTCGGCGACCATCTTCTCGGCGTTGGTGACGAAATACGGGCTGATATAGCCGCGGTCGAACTGCATGCCCTCGACCACGTCGAGCTCGGTCTCGAGGCTCTTGGCCTCCTCGACCGTGATCACGCCCTCGTTGCCGACCTTCTGCATCGCCTCGGCGATCATCCGGCCGATCTCGCGATCGTCATTGGCCGAGATCGTCCCGACTTGGGCGATCTCGTCGTTGGTCGAGACCTTTTTCGAGCGCTTTTCGATGTCCTTGACCACGGCTTCGACCGCCCGGTCGATGCCGCGCTTCAGATCCATCGGGTTCATCCCCGCGGCCACCGCCTTGGCGCCTTCACGCACGATCGCCTGGGCCAGCACGGTTGCGGTGGTGGTGCCGTCGCCGGCCAGATCGCTGGTCTTGGAGGCGACCTCCTTGACCATCTGCGCGCCCATGTTCTCGAACTTGTCGGCGAGCTCGATCTCCTTGGCGACGGTGACCCCATCCTTGCTGATGCGCGGCGCGCCATATGATTTGTCGAGCACGACGTTGCGGCCCTTCGGACCCAGGGTCACCTTGACCGCATTGGCGAGAATATCGACGCCGCGCAGCATGCGGTCGCGCGCGTCGGTATGAAATCTGACTTCCTTCGCTGCCATAAATCTTCTCCCTCAGGCGGTCTTGTCGACGACGCCCATGATGTCGCTTTCCTTCATGACGACGAGATCCTCGCCGTCGATCTTGATCTCGGTGCCGGACCATTTGCCGAACAGCACGCGATCGCCGATTTTGACGTCGAGCGGGTGCAGCTTGCCGTCCTCGCCGCGCGCGCCCGGGCCGGCGGCGAGAACCTCGCCTTCCATCGGCTTTTCGCGGGCGGTATCGGGGATGATGATGCCGCCCCTGCTCTTCTCTTCCTCCTCGATGCGCCGGACCAGCACGCGATCCTGCAATGGTCGAAATGTCACGGGGTACCTCCTTCAATGACCAAACCTCGTAGCGTTATGTAGCACTCTTCGGCGAGGAGTGCTAACAAATTAGCGAGCCGCAATCGATTGCATCTGCGCGCTGCCCGAGCCTCTTGACTAGGCCGATCAGCGGAGCCAAATCTTGATTGTCGTCAACTTGCAGGGAAGGATGTCGGATCGACATGATTCCACCCGGGAAGTCCGAGTTGCCGACCGCTTGGCATCGGCAACCGAGCATCAAGCCCAAGATTTAGCCCGAGCTTAGTCCGGGCGCGAAGCCGCGGCTTCGCAACAGCGACCCCCGCCTGCCGCTTCGGCGCGCACGGGGGTCTTTGTATGTCCGGCACGCTCGGGGCGGCTTTTCGTTGGCGTCGGCAAAGGCTAGGTTCGCGCCGCGATCACAGAACCCCGAGACGCCCGAGACCCAACGCCCGAGACCCAACGAATGACCCCCGACAGCTCCGGCCCGACCTCGCGCATCTATTTCTCGCAGCGGCTGCGGCTGCATTACGTCGATTGGGGCAATCCCGGCGCGCCGCCGCTGCTGCTGGTCCATGGCGGCCGCGACCATTGCCGCAACTGGGATTGGGTGGCCGGCGCCTTGCGGCGCGACTGGCACGTGCTGGCGCCCGATTTGCGCGGCCACGGCGACAGCCAGTGGTCGCCCGACGGCAACTATACGATCGCCGGCTATGTCTACGATCTGGCCCAGCTGATCCATCAGCAGGAGCTGGCGCCGGTCACCATCATCGCCCATTCGCTGGGCGGGGTGATCGCGCTGCGCTACGCCGGGATCTATCCCGATTGCGTCGCCAAGCTCGTCGCCATCGAGGGGCTCGGCGCCTCGCCGCGGCGGGTGCGCGAACGCCGACAGCGCCCGATCGCGGTCCGCATGCAGAGCTGGATCGACGAGCAGCGCGGGCTGTCCGGGCGGCTGCCGCGCCGCTACGCCTCGATCGAGGATGCGTTCCGCCGCATGCAGGAGGAGAACCAGCATCTGTCGCCCGAGCAGGCGCGCCATCTGACCCAGCACGGGGTCAACCAGAACGAGGACGGCACCTATGGCTGGAAATTCGACAACTATGTGCGCGCCGAGCCGCCCTATGAAATGACCATGGCCGAGATCGAGGAATTGTGGGGCCGCATCGCCTGCCCGACCCTGCTCGTCTACGGCAAGGAAAGCTGGGCCTCGAACCCGCTCGACGACGGCCGGGTGCGGCATTTCGGCAACGCGCGGGTGGTCACCTTCGAGAACGCCGGCCACTGGGTGCACCACGACCGGCTCGACGATTTTCTTGTCCTGGCCCGAGAATTTCTTTGATCGGGCGGGATCCCGGATCATCGGGAGCGGACGACGACCCCGGGCGCATTATCGGGCCGAGCCGCCGCTCGTCCGCTCAAAACTGCTTCAGCAGCCGGTCGAGATAGTCGCGCTCGAGCTGCGGCCGATAGCTCTCGCCGGCGCGGCGGCGCAGCTCGTCGAGGATCTGACGGGCTTTGTCCATCCTATCCTGATCGGGGATCTTGACGTCGCCCTGATCAAAGGCGCCACCATTGGCTGCCGGCCGGCCGAGCGGGTCGCGCTCGCCCTCGCCGGGCGGCTGGCCGGTTCCGTTGCCGCGGTCGGCGGGCTCGCCCCAGGCACTGCCGAGGCGCTGCTGCATCTGCCGGGCAAATTCGCGCTCGGCCTGCTGCAGCTGGTCGAGCGCGTCGGTCTGCGGGCCGATCGCCGCGCCGGGGACGCCGCCCCGCAGCGCCTGCGCCGCATCGTGCATCGCCCGCTCGGCGCGCCCCAGCGGGTCGGGAATGCCACCCGGCCCATTGCCCATCCGGCGCATGATCTCGCCCAGGCTGCGGCGCAGCGCCTCCTGCCGGGCCGCGTCGCCCATGTCGCCGGCGCCGTTCGGCCGGGTTCCAGGCCGGGTTCCGTCGAGATTGCCGGGGACTCCCATCTGCCCCTGCTCGGCCTGCTGGCGGGCGCGGAAGCTGCGGTCGAGGAGCTGCTGCTGGCGCTGCATCAACCCGCGCATGCCGCGCATCATCTGCTGCGCCTCGGCGGAGTCCTGCCGCATCTCTCCCGATCGCGCCAGGCGCAGATTTTCCAGCATGTTCTGCAGTTGCGACAGGAGCGCGCGCGCCTGGTCGCGGTCGCCGTTTTTGGCCAGCTCGCGGGCCCGGTCGAGCATATGTTCTAGATCGCGGCTGGTCAGGGTTAGCGATCGGTCGGCCGGCTGCGGGCGCTCGTCGGGATGGCGCGCCATGTTCGCGGCGAGGGCTTGGATGTAGCGGTCGAGCGCATCTTTCAGCTGGCTCATCAGCCGGTCGACCTCCCGGTCCGGCGCGTTTTTCGCCAGCGCGTTCTGTAGCTGCTGCTGCAGGCGCCGAAGCTCGTTGCGGGCCAGCGAGGCCTGCCCGTCCTCAATGCGCAGCGCGGTATCCCACAGCAGCTGCTCGACTTCTCCGATGGCGGCCACGTCGTGGTGCAGCCGCAGCCGCTCCTGGGCGACGCGCAGCGCCAGGAATACGACCATGTCGTTGCGATAAAGCTCCGGGCGCGAGCGCAGATCGCCGAGGATCTCGGCCACCCTCAGCCGCGACGCCGGATCGGCGGCCAGCTCCTTGCGTTGATCGATGATCGCCCGTGCGACCGGGTTGGTGAACACCCGTTCCGGCAGGGTCATGCGCAGCGGTGGGCTCTCGCCCTTCTGGCCCAGCGCGTCCTTGGCGACGAGCCGGATCTCGACCGGCAGCCCAGCCCAGGGATTGGGCGTCAGATCGTGATAGCTGGTCGCCTGCGCCTCTCTCAGGTGCAGGCCGGGCAGCGGCAGATCGAGCTTCAATTCCGTTTCGGGCTTGCCGCCGGGGCGGCGGATCACCGCTTCGATGCTCTCCACCCCATAATCGTCCGCCGCGCGATAGTCGATGCGCAGGGCTTTGTGCGCGGTTGACCCGGGCGGCTTGGCAAAGGCGACGGTCGGCGGATGATCCGGGATGATCCGGATCGGCCAGCTGCCGAGCACGGCCCCGGCCTGCGACACCTCGATGCGCCGGCCGGCTGTCAGGATCGCCTTGGCGCGAAAATTCTCCTGGTCGATCGCAGCGAAGTCGGTGGTGCGGCCGTCGAGCGCCAATTGCGGCGCCGAACCGCCGCCATGCACCTGCGCCAAGAGCTTGCTGCCGGTCGGGACCGGGATCGTGCCCCGGTTTTCCGGCCGCAGGAATTGCGGCGGCAACCCGGTGTATTCGGGCGGGGTGAGCCAGATATCGAGGCTGGCGGCGATAGCCGGTGGTCCGGCGTCGAGGCTCGGGGTCACCGCGCGCACCAGGCGGTCGCGCCAATCGCCGCCGGCGTCGACCGCGCCGAGCAGCAGCAGCATCGCGAGCAGCGCCCGCACCCCCCATGGGTCGCGCGCGGCGAACCCGGCGACCGGCGCCCCGATCCGCAAGCGCTGCGTCAAGGCCTGCATCTGCCGCTGATGCGCATGCCACAGCTGCGCCGCCTGCGGGTCGAGCGGCACGTTCGGTCGGTCGGAGAGCGCCTGCAATGGGCGGTGCGACAGCCCGCTCGCGCGCTCGATGCGGCGCCGCGCGGCGGCAATGCCAGGCAGCGCCACGCCGCGAAACGCCGCGGCGAGAGCCAGCAGGAACGCCGCGCCGAAGACCAGCAGCAGCGCCGCATGGACGAGCCCCGGCAGCAGCGGCAGCAGATCGAACAGCGCCACTACCAGAAACAGGCAGAGGATCGCCAGCGCCGGCCAGCAGGCCGGCCACACCCGCTCCCACAGCAGTGCTGCGCGGGCGAGAGAGAGCCGCCGCGCAAACGAAAACGGGGGATCAGCCGGGCGCTCGCTCATCCGGAGCCTCGCTGGCGCGCCGGGTCGGGGACGATGCCGTCGAGCCAAGCCGGAAGTGTATCAAGCGACAGCAGCGCCTCATAGCTCGGCCGCGCCCGGATCACGGCATAGCGTTCGCCAGCAACCATCACCTCGGGGACCAAGAGGCGGCTGTTGTAGGTCGAGCTCATGACCGCGCCATAGGCGCCGGCCGCGGTCAAGGCGAGGAGATCGCCCTCGGCCAAAGGCGGCAGCGCGCGGTCGATCGCAAAGGTGTCGCCGCTCTCGCACACCGGGCCGACAACGTCGGCCGCAGAGAGCGCCGCGCCCGGCGGCGGCAGGCGGACCGGGACGATGTCGTGCCAGGCATCGTAGAGCGCCGGGCGGATCAGATCGTTCATCGCCGCATCGACGATGACGAACCGCTTGCCCAGCCCCTCTTTGATGTAAAGCACACGGGTGACGAGCACCCCGGCCGGACCCGCCAGCACCCGCCCCGGCTCGAAGGCAAGGGCGAGATCGAGCGGGGCGAAGATCTCGCGGACCATCTTCGCGTAATCCGCGACCTCGGGCGGCTGCTCGTCGCGATAGCGGATGCCGAGGCCGCCGCCGAGATCGACACGGGCGACCGGGAGCCCGCTCGCCCGCAGTGCCGGCACCAGCCGCGCCAGCCGGGTGAAGGCCTCGCGGAACGGCTCGAGCCCGCCGGCCTGCGAGCCGATATGGACGGCGAGCCCCAGGGGCGCGATGCCGGGGAGCGACGCGGCCAGGCGGTAGGCCGCCGTCGCCTCGCCGAGATCGATGCCGAATTTGTTCTCCTTTTTGCCGGTGGCGATCTTGGCATGGGTCAGCGCGTCGACATCCGGGTTGACGCGCAGGGCTATCGGCGCCGTCCGCCCGAGCTTTGTCGCAACCGCGCTCAGCAGATGCAGCTCCGGGACCGATTCGACGTTGATCTGATGGATCCCGGCGGCGAGGGCCGCTTCCATCTCCGGCGCGGTCTTGCCGACCCCGGAAAAGGCGATGCGCTCGGGCGGCACCCCGGCGGCGAGCGCGCGGCGCAGCTCGCCCTCCGAGACGACGTCGGCGCCGGCGCCGAGGCCGGCGAACAGGCGCAGCACGGCGAGGTTGGAATTGGCCTTGACCGCGTAGCAGATGAGCGGCCGCTCGGCGCCAAACGCTTCGGCAAAGCGGCGGTACTGCGCGGTGAAGAAAGCTGTCGAATAGACGTAGCAGGGGGTGCCGATCGCGGCCGCGATATGCCCGATCGGGACCCCCTCGGCGTAGAGGTCGCCGTCGCGATGGGGGAAGAACTCACTCACGCGGATACGATCGCGGATAGGTGACGGCCACCCCCGGCGGCGGGTTCGGCGGCCCCTTTTTGCCGCAGCCCGAGAGCGGCAGCGCGAGAAGCATCGGGGCGAGGAGGGCAAGAGCGGCCAGAGGCCGCGTTGTTTTGATCGACGGCGAAAAGATCGCCGCCTGGGTCGCCCTCACCCGCTTCGCAGCGCTCAGCACCCTCTCCCGCACTGCGGGAGAAAGGGGACCCAGCCCGAAGGGATGGGTGGGTGAGGGCGGCGCAGCTTGTCCGCGAATCGCACTGCTCACCTCAAAAACCTCTTCCTCGCCGCGATGACGGCGGCGCGCACCCGATCGGGGGCGGTGCCGCCAAAGCTCGCGCGGCTGGCGACCGACCGATCGATGTCGAGCACATCATAGACGGCAGCGGTGATCGCAGGCTCGATCGATTGCAATTCGGCGAGCGGCAGCTCGGCCAGAGTGCAGCCGATCGCCTCGGCGCGCTTGACGATCCGCCCGGTCGCATGGTGCGCCTGGCGGAACGGCAGGCCGGCGACGCGCACCAGCCAGTCGGCAAGGTCGGTGGCGGTCGAAAAGCCGCGCCCGGCCATCTGGCGCAGGCGCTCGCGGTCGGGCCGCAGGTCGCGCACCATGCCGGCGGTCGCGGCCAGACACAGCTCGAGCGCTTCGGCGGCCTCGAACACCGGAACCTTGTCTTCCTGCATGTCCTTGCCATAGGCGAGCGGCAGGCCCTTCATCACCGTCAGCAAAGCGACGAGCGCGCCGTTGAGCTGGCCGGTCTTGGCGCGGACCAGCTCAGCCGCGTCGGGGTTGCGCTTCTGCGGCATGATCGAGCTGCCGGTGGTGAAGGCGTCGCTCAGGCCGATAAAGCCGAACCCGTCGCTGCACCAGATCACCACCTCCTCGGCAAAGCGCGACAGATGGGTCCCGGCAAGCGCCGCGGCGGCGAGAAACTCGATCGCGAAATCGCGGTCCGATACCGCATCGAGCGAGTTCGCCGCTGGCCGGTCGAAGCCGAGCGCCGCGGCGGTGGCATTGCGGTCGATCGGAAACGAGGTGCCGGCCAGTGCCGCGGCGCCGAGCGGCGACTCGTTCATGCGGCGCCGGCAGTCGGCGAGCCGGCCGCGGTCGCGCCCGACCATCTCGACATAGGCCATCAGGTGATGGCCGAGGGTCACCGGCTGGGCGATCTGCAGATGGGTGAAGCCCGGCATCAGGGTATCGGCTTCAGATTCGGCGCGCTCGATCAGCGCCTGCTGCAAGTCGTGCATCGCGCCATCGAGGCGGTCGATCGCCGCGCGCAGCCACAGCTTGAGGTCGGTTGCGACCTGGTCGTTGCGCGAGCGCGCGGTGTGGAGGCGGCCGGCCACCGGCCCGATCAGCTCGTGAAGACGCGCCTCGACATTCATGTGAATGTCCTCGTGCGCATCGCTGAAGACGAAACCGCCGCCGGCGATTTCCGCCCGGATTTGGTCTAGACCGGCGGCGATTGCGGCACCATCTTGCGGCGACAGGATCTTCTGCGCCACCAGCATCGCGCAGTGCGCCTTGGAGCCGGCGATGTCCTCGGCCCACAGCCGCTGGTCGAAATCGATGGACGCGTTGATGCGGCGCATGATCTCGGCCGGGCCGCCGGCGAAGCGGCCGCCCCATTGCGCATTGGCCGCGGTCCGGAGCGGCTTTTTAGCGCCGGTCACGGGAATTGACCCGGCCGCAACCAAACCCGCGACCGCAAGCATAGGACCACATCATGAGATCGGGCCGCGCCGTCATCCTGACCCTGCTGCTGGCGCTGCTCGCCATCGTTCCAGTCGCAGCGGCCGACGCCGGCCCGGCGCCGCTCGGCGAGTTCGTCCCGGCCTCGCCGCCATGGCCGGCGCCGCAAGCGAGCTTTGCCGATGCGCAGGGAAAGACCCTGAGCCTCGCCGATTTCGCCGGCCGGCTGGTGCTCGTTAATTTCTGGGCCACCTGGTGCGCCCCATGCCGAAAGGAAATGCCTTCGCTGGAGCGGCTGCAGACCCGGCTCGGCGACAAGATCACGATCCTCCCAATATCGGAGGATAGCGGCGGCCAAAAGGCGGTGGCGCCGTTTGTCGCCAGGTTCGGGATCACGGCGCTCAGGACCTATCTCGATCCGACGAGCGCGGTCGGCCGCGCCTTCAAGGTCGACGGTCTGCCGACGAGCTTTCTCGTCGACCGGCAGGGGCGGGTCGTGGGCCAGGTCGTGGGCGAGGCCCGATGGGATTCGCCAAAGATGCTGTCGGTTATCGAGCCGCTGCTCCGGCAGGAGGAGATCGTCAAGACGTCCGCTCCGCCGGCGCATCCCCAACCAGCACATTTCTGAGAAATTGCCCGCCGCGGCGCAAGCCTCGCTCGTCGATCGAATGGCCGATGCCGGGGCAGGCCAGGCTTTCGACCCGGATCCCGGCGGCTTTGAGGCCGGCTTCGGCTTCGGCCAGCGCCGCAAACGGCACGAGCGGGTCCTCGGTGCCGTGAACCACCAGGATCGGCGGCCGCGAGCGCAATTCGCCGGGCAGCAATTCGGCGGCGACGAGCCGGCCCGAATAGCCGACGATGCCGGCGACCTGCTGCGTCCGCCGCGGCCCGGCATAGAGCGACATGACCGAGCCCTGCGAAAAGCCGATGAGCGCCAGCGCGCCGGCGTCGAGCCCGCGCTCGGCCAAGGCTTCGTCGATAAAGCCGTTGAGGATCGGCGCCGCCGCCCGTACCCCGGCCAGCTGCGCCCCAGGGCTGCGATCCTGCGAGCTGTACCATTGATAGCCATGGGGCGCCATGTCGCACGGGAACGGTGCGTTCGGCGACAGGAATTCGGCTTGCGGCAAGAGCGGCGCCCAATAGGGAGCGAGCCCGATCAGATCGTTGCCGTCGGCGCCGAGCCCGTGCAGCAGGATGACGAGCTGTTTCGGTGCGCCGCCCGAGGCGGGCGGACGCGATGGTCCAGACAAGGTCACCTCGTTCATGAGAACTTCCAATTGGACATCAGTCGACAAGGAATAGCCGATCCGGCAGCCGCGTGTCAGCGATTGTCGTCCAGCTTTCCAGTCGTTAAACTCCAGCAACACATGGGCGACGATAAATTGATCCTACCTGACAACGAGCTGGGCCACACCCGGCACGAGCTGAGCTACAGCCTTGAGGAAAAGGTCAAATATTCGCCCATACCGGGCTCACTCTACCATGTGGTACCGGGTCAGGAAGGAGCTTCGGGGGGCGGGAGAGATCCGTCTGCTGCCGGTCCTCGCCGATCAGTCGCGCGATGCGATCGACGCGGGCGCGAACAAAGGCGTGTACACGCGCCTGATCGCCAGGTTTGCACGGCATACTTTTGCGTTTGAACCCAATCCGAAAATGTTTCGACTGCTGCGACGAAACCTCCGCGACCGCTGCACGGCGTCGCCAATCGGATCGGACTGGGCACGCAGTCCCCCGCGTCCCGCTCCGCAGCAAGGGCCAATCGAACCAGGGTGCGTCGTTGAGCGAAGTCAAAGTCTCGGGAAATTACACGGCCGTCGCGGTGCAAACGGCGAAAATCGACGATCTCGGCTCGGCGGACATCGGTTTTATCAAAATCGATGTGGAGGGGTTCGGAAGTGCCGTCTTGCGGGGTGCGCGTCAAACGATCGCGCGCGATCGGCCTACGATTTTTTTCGAGATCGAGGAACAGCACACCAAGCGTCCTATTGAGCAGTCGCTTCGGGAGGTGCTTGCACTCGGGTACCGGGGCCTGTTCCTGTTCGGAGGGGTATTCCGCTCCCTGTCCGTCTTCGACGCGGCGCGGCACCATAGAGCCAGCGATGGCGAGTACGTGTTCAACTTCGTCTTCCTACCTGAAGCCTGAGATTGTACAGCCCTGGTGAGGGGTGGACCGCCGCCGATATCGATATCGTGCTCGATGACGATATGACCGACGGCCCGGTCACGACCGTACGGATACGCACCCCGGCCGGGGAATTGACCGTAATGGCGGAGGTCTCGTTTTCTGGCCGTGAACTCTTTCTGGCGAGGACCCATGTTCAAGCCGAGAATATGGCGCAGCATTCGCTCGGAGCGGCGCGACTGAGACAAATCGCGAGCGCGGTTGCGGAAAGGTTGGATGTCGATGCCATCACGATTGGCGGAGCGGTTCGGACTTCCGGCGCAGGGCGAGGACGGCTTCCTCGTCCGGTCCGGTTCTCGCGCAAGCTATCTGCTTAGCGCCGAACCGCATTTTCGCAAGAGCATATCGGCCGTCAGGGTGTTGGCGCGCCGTCATGTCCCGCTGCTTGTCGCCAAACGGGCTGTCGAGGCGGTGCTCGGTCGTAACCAAGTTGTCGTCGATGTGCCGATGGTCGAAGATGCGGCGGTGTTTGAGCGCGAATTGGCCGAACTCGGCGTGCGCCTGTCGCCGTGCGAGCGCGAGCTGAAAGCGCCGGCCGGGACAAAAGCGAGATCGCGGCGAAGGTGAGACCTGGGCGGACCGTCACCCGGTTCGCCCCGAGCCCGACCGGGTATCTGCACCTCGGCCATGCGCGCTCGGCGCTCGCGGGGTGGCGCGCGGCGCGTGAAGCCGGCGGGCGCTTTCTGCTGCGGCTCGAAGATATCGACCGCGGGCGCTGTCGAGCGGAATTCGCCGCGGCGATCATCGAGGATCTGGCCTGGCTCGGGCTCGGCTGGGACGGGGAGGTGCGCCGGCAATCGGAGCATTTCGATGATTATCGCCGGGCGCTCGGCCGGCTCGCGGCGCTGGGCGTGCTCTACCCATGCTTCTGCACCCGACGCGACATCGCGGCCGAGATCGCGCGGGCCGGCGGGGCGCCGCAGGGCGAGGCCGGGCCGGTTTATCCCGGCACCTGCCGGCAGCTCGACCCGGCGGAACGCGTGGTGCGGCAGAATGCCGGGCGCGACTACGCGCTGCGGCTCGATGCCGCCCGCGCGCTGGCGCTTACCGGCCCGCTCGGCTGGGTCGAGGAGGGCGGCGCCCCGGCGCGCCGGGTTGAGGCCGATCCGGCAGCGCTCGGCGATGTCGTGCTGGCGCGCAAGGAGGCGCCGGCGAGCTATCACCTCGCGGTCACGGTCGACGACGCGATCCAGGGCGTGACCCTGGTCACCCGCGGCGACGACCTGGCGCCGTCGACCCACGTTCATTGCCTGCTGCAGGCGCTGCTCGGCCTGCCGACGCCGCGCTATCGCCACCATCCACTGCTGACCGACGCGACCGGCCGCCGCCTCGCCAAGCGCGACCATGCCCAGACGATCCGGGCCATGCGGGCGGCCGGCATGACCCCGGCGGATATTATCGATCGAGCTCTGGACGCCCAAGGAGACTGTCAACCTGGCCCGGGGCCGCGGCCGGCGCTCGCGTTAAAATAAACTGAGCAAATGAGCGCCCTAATCGGGAAGCGGAGAAACCTTCACCACGCGGCCGCCTGCCTTCTCAACATTTCGCGACGCCGATTCGACGGCCTTTTCGAATGCGACGCCCTCGCGGTGGAAATCCAGGAAGAGTGTGCCGTCCAACACGGCCACGAGCGCATCACCGCAACCGCCGGTGTGAAGAGTGTCCTCATACCTCCCCTTAGCGTCGATGTCCGCTACTTCTATGGTAAACCCGTAGATCATCGGCCGGTCCTTCGGTGCGTGCACGCATTCACCCGGCCGCGGATTGCGCGGGCATGCGAGATTGGGTCGGCTGGCGTAGACCACACCGAAACGACGCAATCTCCCGGGCGTCCACCTGGACAAAACAGTCGTGCCCAGGCGTGCCCGTTCCGCGGTTCGGCACGCCAGCCTCGTGATTCTGCGTAAGTCACGGCAGCATCAATTTCCTGATCCGGATGAGTCAGACTATCGACGGCCGAGCCCGCCGCCGTACGCTGTTTTATTCGTTCGGCCAAGTCCGTGACTTCGCGCATCTCGTTTCGTATTATCCTATAACATCCCTGACAGGTTAGCTTGATCTTTTGAAGACGCCACTGAATTGCAAAAGTAAGGAAAAAAACAGAACAAATTATAGCGATATAACTAATGAAGAGATACCTCAGGATACTAATCCTGACGGCTGGTGAAATATCAAGTGTCTCACCTATGAGGAAAAAGAGCGAAACCAACGTCCAGACCAGCATGGCTGTAACGAGGGGGGTATCCAAACGTTTGCGAAAAAACCCCAAAAGAGGAATGTGTTTTTGCCTTCGAAAGAAATACAAAAAACTGCGCCACTTTTCTATTTCATAGTTTGTTCCGGTTATATAACAAAGCAAATATTGCCAAAACGCTCCATACTTGGTTTTCAATACAGCCACATCATTCTTCATGATGTCCAATTCGTACAATATTCTTTTGGTTTCGGTTTCTTCATGAGCAACTTCGGGAGCGATCTTGTCATATGCCGATCGATACCGCTCGCCACCGAATTTATCCAGACCAACGTAGGCCGCCGAAACCGCGGCCGCAAATGTCGCTAGATGCAACAGGCCTTCTAGATGCTCCGCCCACACGTGCTCCTCCCAAGAAGCGTACGCTCCTCAGCAGGTTATTTACCTCTACAAATTAATCAAGGGGGAGCGATTATGTCCGACTGCGCTCGGATATTTTCGAAAATGGATTGAAATTTCTCACCCGTTTCCGGCGCGTTAAATTGCACTACCGCTTCCGGCAGTCCGCGCGACGTCTTGCATCTATAATGCCTGCCATCGGTCACGGTGAAGTGCACCGGATAGCTGTCCTTTGCCGCGTCACGCACTCGACGGAGCTCGGCTTGGCCGGAAGAAAATGCGTCACTCGCCTGCGCCAAGAAGGGATGACCTCTAAGGCGAGATTCGTCCTCGACCAAAATGTACAGCGTAGGCACCGAAAAGGCGGGTGCCCAGGTCCGGTCAAGAAACGACCCGATGGCATGGACCACGCTCGGATCGCCGTAAATTTCCTTGTTCAAGCTTCCGGTCAGGATCTCGACGCGCTCGCGCGCCACCATTATAAGGGCCTCGACGATGATCGCCGCGTGCTCAACGTTTCGGTTAAGGAAGACCTCCGATCGTCCGGCGTCAACCTTGTCCCTCACGTACCGCCGATAGTCATCCAAAGCGAGCGGGTCTCCGTCGAATTCATGCTCCATAGCCGCCCCCCTGCGGTACTCTCGTACCGAAACCCTAGCGGCTTTCGTACAGCAAACGGCCAAAGCCGTAAATGATTTCGTAGCGGCGATCAGAAATCGCATCGGATTTTCGCTAATCTTGGGGTACCCCCTCAGTCGCCGGCAGGGTGAACCATCAGCCCCGAATCAGACCGCTGCCCCATGGGCATCGCGCCAGGCGTTGGCGGACCACCAGAGCGGGCGGCCGAGGGTCTGGTCGAAGAAGGTGTCGCCCTCGTAGCGGCCGGCCGGCGGACGGGCGGCGGCGGCGCCCGCGGCCGGCAATTGGCGGAAGCCCAGATCGAGCAGCTGGCGCAGCCAGGCGGTTTCGACGGTGCGCTCGACCGGCTCGAACACGCCGCCGTCGCCAGGCATCGCCAACGCGTGCGGGATCTCGACGATGCCGCTCGGCGGAACCGCGAGCTGGGCACCGCCGGCCAGCTCGATCGTGGTCGGGGCCATGCCGTCGGGCGCGATCAGTCGATGGGAGATCATCGGATGCCCCGCTCAGAGCGATGCGTCGGCATCGGACAGCAGCGCGTCGAGAAGCCGCCGACCGGCGTGCGGATTATGCCGGACCCCGGCGCCGCGCTTGGTGGCGGCGATCAGGTCACCGATCCGTGCGGCGGCATTCGCCGCTCCGGGCATGGCATCGGGACGATTGGCGCGTGCCGCCAGCTCGTCGCGCAGGCCGTGCAGCACGGCTTCCTCTTCGAGCGCCCGGGTCAGCGCCGCCCGGTATGCTGCGGTGCGATGGCGGGCGGCGTCGACCGCGGCGTCGCAGACGGCCTCGTCGCGCCGGCGCTGCGCGTCACGCACCCGCTCGGCGCACTGCCTGAAGGCCGCCTCGGCAGCTGGGAGCGCCGCGCGGGCGGCGATGACGTCGCCGGCGAGCTCGGCGCAGCGCCGCTCGGCGGCGATCGTCGCCGGGTCCGGCGCGGGGCGCGGGGCGCCGCCGCCGAGGAGCCAGGCGCCGAGCCTGTCCTGGTCCGCCGCGCGCCGGGCGGCAAGCTCGGCTTCGCACCGCGCCGCCTCGGCGATGACCCGGCCGAGCCGGACCACCGGCTGCTGCGCCGCGGCCAGAGCGGCGGCGGCAGCAGCGAGATCGCGGATCGCTATCGCCAGACGCGCCCGGGCCGGCGCTCCCGGCGTTTCAATGCCGGCGCAGGAAGCGGCATTCTCCGCCGCCGGCGCGGGTTGGCGGACCGGATCGATCGAGGCATCCATCGGCGTCTATCCTGTCGGCATCGCCAATGCCCGGCGGGCAGCGCGCGAGCCGCACGCAAAGATAGGCAAACCAGAGCGGTGTGGCAGCCGCAGAGTTGCAAGCGTGGAAGCTGGCTGCCCTGGACTGAAACCTGCT
>DASYNW010000072.1:0-9154 GCA_036008325.1 Allostellaceae bacterium | reverse complement strand
AGGATCAGCGGGGTGCGGTTCAGCTCCTCGGCCGAGACCACCCCGCGCGGGCGCGCCCCCGGACGCGTCACCAGCACCATCTCCTCTTCGGCGAGGCGGGTCGAGGCGATCAGCCGGCTGCGCGAAATCTCGGCCAACAAGGCCAGGTCGACGCGGCCGTCGACGACGAACTCCTCGAGCCGGACCGTGCCGGCGTGAACCACCTTCAATTCGACCATCGGAAAGTGATCGCGCATCCGGGCGAACAATTCGGGCACCACGATCGGGCACGAGGTCGGGGTCACGCCGAGGATGATCTTGCCGCTCGGATGCGCCTTGTGCGCGCGGATCTCGTCGCCGGCCCGCTCGACGTCGCGCAGGATGCGCTGAGCGCTGTCGAGCAGCTTGTGGCCGGCCTCGGTCAGCCGTACGCCGCGGTTGGCGCGGGTGAACAAGGCCGCGTCGAGCTCGTCCTCGAGCCGCTGGATGTGCCGGGTCAAGGCCGGCTGGGCGATCTGCAGATGGGCCGAGGCGCGGGTGATGCTGCCGAGCTCGGCGATGCGGACAAAGTAGTGAAGGCTGCGCAATTCCATGGCGGCGGCGATTCCGCCCACCGGCCGGGGCGCCGGTCAATCGGAATTTCGGCGCCCTTGTCATGCTGTACCGGCATGAGCGTGATCGGAAATCGGTATTTGCTTGATAACCGGAACGAACCTAGCCTCTGCGCAAGACAAAGGAGAGCGAGTGATGGAAGTCGGCGTCTACCATGAATTCCACTGCCGGCCGGATCAGACCCAGGCAGCGGCGTTCGCGGCGGCGCTCGATCAGATCGAGGCGGCCGACCGCTGGGGGCTCGACGCGATCTGGCTCGCCGAAATCCATCAGCAGGCGCGCCGCTCGGTGATGAGCGCGCCGATGACCGTGGCGAGCGCCATCGCCGCCCGCACCAAGCGGATCAAGATCGGTACCGGGGTTCAGGTCTTGCCGCTGTGCCATCCGCTGCGGCTGGCCGAAGAGACCGCGACGGTCGACCAGATCAGCAACGGCCGGCTGCTGTTCGGGGTCGGGCGCAGCGGCAACCCGCGCAGCTATGTGGCCTACGGCGTCCCTTATTCGGAAAGCCGGGAGCGGTTTCTCGAAACCCTCGACATCGTCAAGAAGGCATGGACCCAGGAGCGGTTTTCGTACGAGGGCAAATACTGGCGTTTCGACAATGCGAGCGCGGTGCCGCGACCCTACCAGAAGCCGGGCCCGCCGATCCGGGTCGCCGCCGCCAGCGAGGAGACGTTTCCCTCATTGGGCGAGGCCGGCTATCCGATCTTTGTCGCGGTGCGCAGCGGCTCGTTGTCGGGGCTGGCGCCCGACCTCGCCGCCTACCGGAAGGCGTATAGGGCGGCTGGCCATCCGGGCGAGGGCGAGGTCTATCTGCGCCTGACCCTGCACATCGCCGACACCGACCGCCAGGCATTCGACGCGGCCGAGGAGAGCATCATGTCCGGCTACCGGACCTTGAGCACCAGGCTCGAAGGCGCCCCCAACCGCCGCCGCGCGGCCGAGGCGGCAACCATCCGCACGATTTCCTACGAGGAAGTGCAACGCGACAAGGTCATCATCGGCAGCGCCGAGCGGGTCGCCGATCGCCTCTTGCAGCTGCACGAGGAATTGGGGCTCGACGGCATTTTGGCCGAATTGAATTTCGGCGCGCTGATCGCGCCTGAGGCGATGACCCGCTCGTTGCAGCTGCTGTGCGAAAAGGTCCTGCCGCGGCTGCATTGAGGCGCCGAGGACAAATTAAGTTTCAGGAGGTCGGTTCATGAAATTCGGATTGTTCGGCAGTGCGCAGGCGCGGCGCGCCGGTCCCGACACCGACAGCAGCCAGGGCTTTCGCGACTTCATCGACAACAATGTCGAGGCCGAGGCGCTGGGCTATTACAGCACGTTCCTGGTCGAGCATCATTTCACCGGCTTTGGCCAGGTGTCGGCGAGCCTCAATCTGTTGACCTGGCTGGGAGCCCGCACCCGCCATCTGCGGCTGGGGACGGCGGTGTTGGTGTTGCCCTGGCACAATCCGGTCTTGCTGGCCGAGCAGGCGGCGACCCTCGATCTCCTCTCCGGCGGGCGGCTCGATTTCGGCGTGGGCAAGGGTTATCGCTGGAATGAGTTCGCCGGATTCTGCGTCGATATGGACGAGGCTGATGGGCGCTTCGAGGAAGCGCTCGACGTGATTACCAAGGCCTTCGTCTCGGAGACGCCGTTCTCGCATCGCGGCAAATACTGGCAATACGACAACATCGTGGTCGAGCCGCCAGCGGCGCAAAAGCCGCACCCGCCGTTCTGGATGGGCGCCGGCAGCCGCAATTCGGTGCGCCAGGTCGCCGAGCGCGGCTACAACATGCTGTTGGGCCAGCATTCGCTCGCCGAGGAGATCCTCGAGCAGGTCGGGCAATTCCGCGACGAGGTCGAGGCGCGCGGACGACGCTTCAATCCTCTGGAGGTCGCGGTTGCCCGCGCCATCCATTTCGCCAAGGATGCCGCAGATAAGGAGGCCGCGCTGGAGCGCCGCTATCAAGGGCATATGCGGATCAATGCGCTGGCAAAGCGGCCCGACGGCGAACAGCGGGCGCGCTTCATAGCGGACGAAGCCGAGGCGCGGCACGAAAGCGCCGAGAGCGCGCTATACGGCACTCCCGACGAGATCGTGCGCAAGCTCGAAAGGCTGCGCGCCGGCGGGGTCGAATACGTGATCATCAATTTCGGCGGCTCGCGCGATAATATCCGCCGCTTTGCCCGCGAGATCATGCCGGCTTTCGCCGACCAACCGGCGGCGCTGGCGCTCGCCGGCAAGTGACCGTTCAGGTGGCCGACCGGGAGCGAGGCAAATCGACAGTTGCCATCGCCCCCGCGCAAGCGGGGGTCCAGGGCAGCCGCAGGGACCAGGGACCCTTGGGTTCCCGCTTTCGCGGGAACGACGAGTGCATGGGTTGATATCGCGAGCTTTTCGGGTCGGTCCCTTAGGAAAGGAGTGGGTGTAATGGCGTTCGAATTCGGCGTGTTCCACGAGTTTCAGCGGCGCCCGGGCCAGAGCGAGGCCGAGGCGTTCACCACCGCCTTCGAGCAGGTCGACGCCGCCGAGCGCTGGGGTCTCGACGCCATCTGGCTGGCGGAAATCCATATGGCGCCCGAGCGCTCGGTGTGCGCGGTGCCGATGACGATCGCCAGTGCCATCGCCGCCCGCACCCGCAACATCAAAATCGGCACCGGCGTCCAGGTTCTGCCGCTGTGTCAGCCTCTGCGGCTCGCCGAAGACGCCGCGACCGTCGATCACATCAGCCGCGGACGGCTGATCTTCGGCGTCGGGCGCAGCGGCTTCCCGCGCGCCTATGAGGCCTATGGCATCCCCTACGGCGAGAGCCCGGAGCGCTTTACCGAAGTGCTTGAGATCGTCAAGCGCGCCTGGACGGAGGAAACGTTTTCGTTCGCTGGAAAGTTTTACAACTACGAAAACGTCTGCATCGTGCCAAAGCCGTACCACAAGCCGCATCCGCCGATCCGGATCGCGGCCAACCGCGAGGACACCTTCATTTCGGCGGGGAAGCAGGGCTATGCGATCTTCGTCGGCGCCCGGCGCGGCACGTTCGACGAGGTCCTGCCTAATGTGCAGATCTATCGCGACGCCTGGAAGTCCGCCGGTCACTCCGGCAACGGGGAGGTGTATCTGCGCGCCCCGGTCTATGTCGGCGACACCCTCGAACAGGCGCTCTCCGATCCGCAGGAGACCTTGATGAATTTCTACCGCTACCTTGGCGCGCGCCTCGAAGAATCGGCCAATCGCCCGGGCATTTTCGATACCGAGCGGCGGATCGAGGGCGCCCAGCGGCTGCAGACGCTCACCTGGGACGAGGTGCGACGCGGCCGGGCGATTGTCGGCACGCCGGAGATGGTAGCCGACAATCTCGCCAGTCTCAGAGACCAGCTCGGTCTCGCCGGCATCCTTGCCGAGCTCAACACCGGCGGCCTAATCCCGCATGAGCGGGTCATGCGCTCGATGCAGCTGCTGTGCGAAAGGGTGCAGCCGCGGCTGCGCTGACCCGGCGCAAGGCCGGCATCGCCATTCGCCGTAGGGATGGCGACCGATCAAATAACCATTGCCCGGCAAATCGACAGGCCGGGTAAATCTCACCCGGACCAAAGGTCGGGATGCACGACCGGCAAAGCCAATGCGCGCCGCTGCCCGGCCGCCGCAAAGGTTGCGCGCCGGTGGAATTAGCCTCGCGGAGCCCACGGAAACGCGCTATTGTACATGCACCGGCCCTAGGGTCGGGCGCACTTGCCCACCACCCGCCTGGCAGCAGATGTAGGCGCTATGTTTCCGATCGAATCTCGGCCGGCCCCAGGTTTGACCAAACGCGTCGAACGGACCGCGATTGCCGCTGCGCGGCCGCGCCCCCGCCGCACGGGCAAACCACCGATCGGCCTCGAGCAGGGCCGGACCTTCGGGCTATGGCGGCTTTGGGCGATGGCGCCAGCGATGGTTTTCGGCGGAGCGTTCCTGGTGTCGCAGCCAAAGGCCGCCGTGGCGGACGGCTCCACCGACGATCTCAACCAGCTGCGCGCGACGATACAAAAGGAGCTGGCCGCGCTGAAAAAGCAGGAGGACAAGCTCCACCGCCAGGTGGTGGAGCTCGATCGCAAGAGCAAACAGCTCGACCTCAAGAACCAGCTGCTCGACCAACAGCTGCGCACCCTGCGCGCGACCGGGCTCGGAACCATCAACGTCGCCCCGGGCGGGGTGGCTGAAACGGGCCCGGCACCGCCTTCGGCCGGCATCGAGGTCGCCCAAAGCCCCGCCCCCTCGACCGCTGCGCCGACGAATTCCGCCCCGAGTGCAGCACCCGCCGGCGGTAGCGCTGGGGCGGCATCCACCGCGCCCGGAGGGGGTGGTGGCGGCGGCGAATCGGCGCCGATCGCCGGCCCGTCGGCAGCACAACAGCAGGCACGGCAAGTCGTCGAGACCGCACCCACCCTCTCGGCCTCCGGCGGTGTGCTGACCCCGAAGGGGCAGTTCATCATCGATCCGTCGATCGAATACGACTACTGGTCGCAAAACCAGCTCGGGGTGAACGGCTTCCAGATCATCCCCGGCATCACCTTCGGGAACATCTTTGCCAACCGGGTCGAGCAGAACATCACCACTGCCGCGGTGACCGCGCGCTATGGCATTACCGACCGGCTCGAAATCAACATAAAGGTCCCGTATGTCTACAACAGCGGCAGCACCACCAGCCTGATCCCGGTCGGCACCAGCGCCGAACTGTTGACCCTCGGCGCCACCGGCACGGGGATCGGCGACATCCAGTTTGGGACCAGCTACCAATTCAATTCCGGCGAGAACGGCTGGCCGATTCTTATCGGCAATATGCTGTTCAAAACTGCCACCGGGATCAGCCCGTTTCAGGTGCCGATCGAGACGGTCAACGACCCGAACGGCCAATTTCTCGAAGGCCAGCCGAAACAGCTGGCGACCGGCACCGGGTTCTATGCGGTCGAGCCGAGCCTGACGGTTCTGATGCCGACTGCCCCCGGCGTGCTGTTCGCGAATATCCAGGATACCCACAATTTCGGCCGTACGGTGGGCATCCAGAGCGCGCAAGGCGGTCCGGCCACTCCGGCGTTTCTGCAGCCGGGCGAGAACCCCGCGATCACTTTCGGCATCGGCTTTGCGCTGAACGATCGTGCGGCGCTGACCTTCAGCTATCAGCAGGAGCACGTGTTTACTGCGTTTGAGGACCATCAGGCGATCCAGGGATCACCCTATTCCTTCGGCACCTTCAATTTCGGCCTCGGCTATCAGATCTCGCAGTCGACGAGGCTCAATCTCAGCGTCGGCATTGGCGCCGGCCAGAACGCGCCGGTAGCGAAAGTCCTGCTCGAGCTGCCCTATCGATTTTCGTTGTAATTGGCACCGCAAGTCCGCGCGACGAACCCCGACACTTCGATTTATCGGCTCCCTTCCCTGCTCCGCGCACCGCCGGCCTCGCGGCAGATTGCGATGTGCGGCGACCAGACTAGTAGCCTATTTCCCTGGACTGCCGGGGCTGACGGTCAACGTCGCGTTGTTTGCCGGCGCGAGCAGTGGCGGGGCCTTCAACTCGTCCCACAACAGCACTCTTGCATGCCCGGTCGCACCCTCGATCCCGGCCGACGAGCGGAGTCCGGCGGCGGTCTCGTTCGCCATCGCGGCATCGGACAGAACCGTGACGCTAGCGAGCACGGCCGGCAGATTCTTCGCCGACGCCGCAGGCAGATATTCCGCGGCACCGCAGCCTGTCGACAGCACCGCCAGCCCCAGCGCCGCGACTAGCGCCCCGAGCACGCGGGCTATCGGCCTCGTTCGCAAACGGACGCCGTGATGATTGTCGTTCGTCATCTAATCCCCCAACGTTCCCCGCCGGGCCAGCGGTTATCCGAGATCATCGACCGTGCCATCTTTGAGCGGCATGACGCTCCGCAAACGCCCCTCATCTGCGGTCGGTTCATCGGAAACTGTTGGCGCCGACGAGCCGGTTCAAAACCGAAGAGGGAACGCTCTGCTGGATCAATTTCGACAATCCGTTGACGCCGATATCTACGGTCGTTACCTGCTGAACCAGCGCGTTGTTCTGAGCATTGGCGATGACGCTGGTCACGCCGCTGTTGGCGCCGGCGCCGACGATCGAGGCCAGCCCGCTGTTGACCAGCGCCTGCAGCACCGGCGCCGACACGCTGACCTGGGTCTGCACCGCGCCGTTGGCGACCACCGTGGCCGTGGTAACATTGGGCGTTCCACCGGCAATCGATGGCGTCGCCAGCCCGAGCCCGCCGAGCGACGAGGCGCCGACCCCGGCCGGCGCGCCGCCCGCGACCGTCAAGGTCGGCACCACCACGGTCTCGGCGAGGGTGTGGTTGACGAACGTCGCCTGCTGAAACGCAAAGTTCAACACCACGCCCGAGCCGGCCTCCATTCCGCCGCGAATCTGGCTGAGCCGGTCGTCGTCGAGCGCGGCGCTCGCCAGCCGTTCGCCGAGCTGCTGGGCTGTCGCCGGCTGCTGCGCCGTCGGTTGAGGCGGCGAACTTTGCGCCGCAGCCTTCGGCGCCGGCGCCCCCGCGCCGATGGTGCCGATCGCATTGTCCGAGCACCCCCCAAGCAAGCTTGCCGCAAACACGGCCATGGCCGTGAGCAGCGCTGGCAGGCAGGTCACGTCGCCCTCCCGTGGGATACATATTTCAAAACCGGGACAAGTCGAGTAGACCCGGGTGCGACAAGGTCGCCAGATCGAGCGCATAGCGCGTCAAGGTCCACGGCGGATCCGGCGCTGACGCCCATTTCTGGTCGCTGTTGAAGCTTTTCTGGCCCTCGTCGACATGGCTCAGGATCAAAAAGAATATGCCGCTCCATTGCGATTCGAAGACCCCGATCGGCTCGCTTCGCATGCCGTTGGCCGGATCGGAGAGCAGCACTCGCCCGGCCTCGATGCCCTCGAGCACGACGAAATGACGGTAGCCGCGCACGTTCAACAGCACGATCGCCGGCAACCGCACCTCGGCGAGCTTGCTCAAAGGCGCTCGATAGCCATTCGATTCGAGTCCACGCCGGGTTAAAAAGTTCTTGATGTCCAGCAGCGAGAACCCGGACTCGCTGATCACCTGCTTGTTGCCATGCAGGATCATGTCGTCGAACACTGTCGTTTCGCTGACCGGTATGCGGTAATTGTAGCTCAGCAACGTCGCCAGCGCTGCCGAGCCGCAGGAAAAATCGTGCTCCTGAGCGATCGTGGCCTGGTATTTCTGCTCCTGAAAGCTTTGCACCCGCAGCGACATGGCACCGCCGCCCAGGCCGATATCGAGATAGACCGATCCCGCCTGAGCCAACGGTGCAATGGCTGGAAGAAACGCTGCACCGAGCCACAGCGCCGACACCGCCGGGCGCACCCTTGTCCACGATTGTACCTTCATTACGCGCCTGCTTTTTTTCTTCGCGGTTCTAAGTTGTAACCTCAGTGAACGGTTATGTTGATCGTGGTGGTGGCCTGCACAACCGAGTTGTTGCCGAAATTCTCCAAGACCGTGGTGAGGCCGGCGTTGTTGTCGATCGAGTGATCGTTGCTGATCAGGCCGGTCACCGGGCTCAGGATAACCGCGTTGTTGGCCGAAGTGCCGGCGCTGGCCGCGGCACCCGAGCCGGTGTTGATGGTGATGCCGCGGGCGCGCACGTTGCCGAGCTCGGCTGTCGGCACCGCGGTTCCCGCCAGCAGGCCGAGCACCGCTCCCGGCTTTGTCGCCGCGCCGCGTTCAGCGGCGAGGCACGAACCGGAAGACCCGAGCGCTGCTGTCAGCAGCAACGCAGCGACCCAGATCGCGGAGGCTTTCATGTTTCCAATTCCCTATTATAGATCCGCGCAGGCCGACCCGCACCGCCGATTTTTCGGCGGTGCGGACCGCTTCAGTCGCGCGAGCCTTATTTCAGCGGGCCGGTGACCGAGGGGCTGAACCCGTTCAGCCCGCCGCCATTGCCGCCGACCGAGGAGGTCAACGCAACCGAGTTCTGCTGCACCGAGCCGGCGCCCGAGTTCAGGTTGGCCTGCAGAATGCCCTGGCCGCCCATCGAGTTGGACATCGACACATCGCCGCTGTACCCGCCCATGCCCCTCGAGATGTACTTGTTGTTGCCGACCGTCGCCCCGGCAACCGCCGAGTTCGCCCCGGCGCTGACGGTGGTCGTCGGGTTGTAGGTCGTCGTCTGGCTCAAGGTGCCGCCGCCAACGATCGAGTCTTTCAACGTCGCGTTGATGTTGGTGCTCGAGTCGGTGTAGCTGTCGCTCTTGGTGCTGGTGTTGCCGGAGTCCTTATAGTTCGTGCTCGAGTTTGTGTAGCTCTTGCTCACAGTCGTGGTCTTAGTGTTGCCGCCGTTGTTGACATTGACCGCCTTGCCGCCATTGGTTGCCGACGCAGTGCCGCCGGTGCTGCCGGTCGATGAGGCGTTGGCGCTCTTGGTGGTGGTGTTGTCGGAGTTCTTCTGGGTGACCCGGCTGCCGTTATTGGCCGCATTCTGCCCGCCGGTGACGCTGGTGGTGCTGGTCTTGGTGTTGGTGTTGTACGAGCCTTTGGCGACCGTGACCGTCTTGGTGTTGTTGGAGCC